>CBFHHJ010000033.1:0-13525 GCA_965655505.1 Luminiphilus sp. | reverse complement strand
CGGCTTCCGAGGCCTTCTCCATGATGTCCGTAAGTACCGTGGCTTCTTCGGCGTTGTTTGCACTTCCATCGTTGGCAGGTGTTGCGGGTGCCGCAGTTGCTGCTTCAGCGGCCTCGACAGCTGCGAGAGCCTGCTCTACGACGGCCGGCTCGGGGGCTGCGGGCTTGGCTTTACTTGTCGCTGGCGCTGCCGCGGTTTCGTCAACGTTGTAATCGTCCCAACTCAGCATGTCTGCTCCTTAGATTTGGTCTTCAATGTTGTATGGGTGGTGTTATTGACAGGCTTCGCAGTCCGGATCGTCGAGCGAGCAAGCCTGAGGTACGGGTGCGGGGGCTGGCTCCGCTGCGGCGGATGACACTGAGTTCAGTGTTCCGGTTTGCACGGTTGACTTCTCGGTACCCGTCGCTGCGAGTGAGCGCAGGTAATAGGTCGTTTTCAAGCCGCTGAACCATGCCATGCGATAGGTCACATCGAGCTTCTTACCGCTGGCATTGTTGATATACAGGTTGAGGGATTGAGCCTGATCAATCCACTTTTGCCGGCGACTCGCACTTTCCACAAGCCAGCGAGGCTCGACTTCAAATGCTGTGGCGTACTTGGCTTTTAGTTCAGCCGGTATTCGATCAATGGATTGAACCGAGCCGTCGTAATATTTCAGGTCGTTGACCATGACCTTGTCCCACAGACCATGCGCCTTGAGATCATGGACGAGGCTGGGGTTCACCACTGTGAATTCCCCCGACAGGTTCGATTTCACATACAGGTTTTGGTAGGTGGGCTCGATAGACTGGGACACACCGGTGATGTTGGCGATGGTTGCCGTGGGCGCAATCGCCATGACATTGGAGTTGCGCATACCGGATGAGGCCACTTTGGCTTTAAGCACGTCCCAATCGAGGGTCTTTTCTTTGTTGATCTGAATGTACTTCTCGCCCCGCTCCCGTTCGAGAATATCGAGGGAGTCCAGTGGGAAAATACCCTGACTCCACAGCGATCCCTCATAGCTCGCGTAGCTGCCGCGCTCGGCCGCCAGTTCGCTTGATGCCTCGATGGCGTAGTAGCTCACGGCTTCCATGGAGCGGTCTGCAAAGGTCACCGCGTCATCAGAGGAGTAGGCCACATCGATTTTGTACAGCGCATCCTGGAAACCCATGATGCCAAGGCCAATCGGCCGATGCTTCATGTTGGAGTTTTCTGCCTGAGGCACCGAGTAGTAGTTGATATCAATGACGTTATCGAGCATTCGGATAGCGGTCCGAATGGTCTTGCGCAGCTTGTCGCGATTCAGTTCGCCGTTCTCGATGTGTTGGGGCAGGTTGACGGAACCCAAGTTACACACCGCAATCTCGTCGGCGCTGGTGTTGAGGGTGATCTCGGTGCATAAATTTGAGGAGTGCACGACACCGATATGTTGCTGCGGCGAGCGGACGTTGCAGGGATCCTTAAACGTAATCCAGGGATGACCTGTTTCGAAGATCATGCCGAGCATTTTGCGCCACAGTGCCGCAGCTTTAACCGTTTTGGCGGGTTTGATTTCTCCCCGGGCAGCCATGGCTTCGTATTGCTCATAACGCTCTTCGAACGCTTTGCCGTACAGATCGTGGAGGTCGGGCACATTGTTCGGCGAGAACAGTGTCCAATCCTGATCTTCGAACACCCGCTTCATGAACAGATCGGGAACCCAGTTCGCGGTGTTCATATCGTGGGTGCGGCGGCGATCATCGCCCGTGTTCTTGCGCAACTCGAGGAATTCTTCGATATCGAGGTGCCATGTCTCGAGGTAAGCACAGACCGCGCCTTTGCGTTTGCCCCCTTGGTTCACGGCAACAGCGGTGTCGTTAACCACTTTCAGGAACGGCACGATGCCCTGACTTTTGCCGTTGGTGCCCTTGATGTAGGCGCCAAGCGCACGCACAGGCGTCCAGTCGTTGCCCAGACCGCCGGCAAATTTGGATAGCATCGCGTTGTCTTGAATGGCGCCATAGATGCCAAACAGGTCGTCGGGGACCGTGGTCAGATAGCACGAAGACAGCTGCGAGCGCAGTGTGCCCGAGTTAAACAGTGTCGGCGTAGAGCTCATGTAATCGAAGGACGACAGCAGATTATAGAACTCGATTGCCCGGGCGTTTTTGTCCGCCTCACGGATGGAGAGCCCCATAGCGACGCGCATGAAAAACACCTGCGGCAGCTCGATTCGGACTTCATCGGAGTGAATAAAGTAGCGATCGTACAAGGTTTGGAGGCCGAGATAGCTAAACTGCAGGTCGCGCTCTGGGTTCAGTGCGCTGCCCAGCGCCTCAAAATCGAAGTCCAGCAGTTCAGGGGTAATCAACTCGAGCTCAACACCGCGGGTGATGAATGCCTTGAGCGCGGGCCCATAATGCACCGCCATATCACCCTGGGTCGCTTTGTCGGCGATACCGAGGAAGCCTAAGCCTTCAGCGCGCAGGTCATCGAGTAACAAGCGGGCTGCAGCGTAGCTGAAGTTTGGCTCTTGTTCGATCAGGGTGCGGGCGGTGATGACCAGCGCCGTGCTGACTTCGGTGCTTGAGACCCCGTCGTACAGGTTACGCAGGGCTTCATCAATGATGGCCGTCTCGCTGACATCCTTGAGGCCCTCACAGGCTTCAGAAACGATCGTTCGAATGCGCTCGATATCAAGGGGCGCTCGGCTGCCATCGGGCTGGACAACGGTAATGCTGCTAGCGGCGGCCTGAGATTCGGGGGAAAGGGCGGCTTTGGCAGCGCGTTCACGGGCTCGCTCTTCCCGATAGATGACGTAATCCCGGGCGATTTTGTGTTCACCGGCGCGCATCAGGGCCAGTTCGACCTGGTCCTGAACGTCTTCGATGTGCATGGTGCCCCCCGAGGGCATGCGGCGCTTAAACGTCGTGACAACTTGTTCGGTGAGCTTTTCCACGGTTTCGTGGATTCGGCTGGACGCGGCGGCTGTTCCGCCTTCTACAGCAAGAAACGCCTTGGTAATGGCCACAGAGATTTTGCTGTCCTCGAAGGGAACAACCGTGCCGTTACGTTTGATTACCCGCAATTGCCCCGGCGCTGTTGCTGCCATGCGGGTGGGGTTGGGTGATTCGATAACCGGTGCCTGAGTTGGCGCCGACGTGGTTGTTTGGGTTTCAGTGCCTGTCTGCATAGTCTGTGTCCGCGCCTCGTGACTTCGCCAGTGGCTTACGCCGTTGTTTTTGTGGGGGAGGCAACCTGAAAAACCCCATATATGGGGGTCGGGCCGGCCTAGGACCCCAACATAGGCGGGTCTAAACCCGATTGCAAGGGTGCGGATTAGGGGGAATGTTGTGGAAAAGTTGTGCCGGAGCTTGCAAGCTAGTACTCGCTAACGCTTGAGCTGTTGTTAATCCTTAGTGATTTAAAAACCATGGCTGTGGATAGCTGGCTAAAGGGCTATCAACTATTTTTTCATAACCTTGTAGCGCTTATAGACGGCAGTTATTTAGCGCTAATCGATTCTCGCAGACACGGCGCACCCGCCCCGATTTTCGGGATACGGGTACTGTGCGAATTTGGCGATTTGCCTGTCGGATGATTTGGTGGTCGGTGTTAGCCGAGCAGGAACTCCATGAGTGCTTTCTGGGCGTGAAGGCGGTTTTCGGCCTCGTCCCAGATAACCGACTCCGGTGCTTCAATAAGTTCGGTGGTGATTTCTTCCTCACGGTGGGCCGGCAAACAGTGCATATAAAGGGCGTCGTCGTTGGCTTTAGCCAAAAGAGCGCTATTGAGTTGGAAGGGCGCCATTGCAGCCGCGCGCGCTGCTTGCTCATCTTCCTGGCCCATGGATGCCCAGACGTCGGTTACCAGCAGGTCAGCACCCGCAACCGCGGCGACTGGGTCATGCTCGATCCGCACCCGATCGGCGTTCGCGGCCAATAACCCTGATTCGGGTTCAAATCCTTCCGGGCAGGCAATCACCAGTTCAAAATCCAGTAACCGCGCGGCGTTAATGTAGGACTGGCACATATTATTACCGTCCCCAAGCCAAGTGACCCGGCGACCGGCGATGTCCCCCCGGTGCTCAAACCAGGTTTGCATGTCTGCTAGTAGCTGGCAGGGATGGAAGTCATTGGTTAAGCCATTGATCACCGGAACCGACGAATGTGCTGCAAAGCGCTCGACGGTGTCGTGTTCGAAGGTGCGAATCATGACCAAATCTACCATGGAGGAAATGACCCGAGCGCTATCTTCGATCGGCTCGCCACGACCCAACTGGGTATCAGCGGCGGATAGGAACATGGCGCTGCCCCCCAGGTGCGTCATTCCCGCCTCAAATGAGACCCGCGTTCGGGTCGACGCTTTGGCAAAGATCATGGCCAGCACTTTGCCCGGATAGCGAGCGTGAGGGGTGCCCTCCCGTTGCAGCGTTTTTAACTCGCTGGCGCGACCAATAATGCCGCGAAATTCGTCGCTACTGAGATCATTGAGCGTTAACAGATGGCGGATGGTCATGGGTGAGTCCTCTCGGTGGCGTTCACCAGGCGGGCAATGGTCTCGCCCAGTTGCGCGGCCTGGTCGTCGCTGTAAATCAGTGGCGGCAGTAATCGAATCGTATTGCCGCTGGTAACGTTGATCAGTGTCCCCTGGTCGAGGGCGTCGGCCACCAGCCGTTCTGTGGGTACGGTGACCTGAATGCCGATCATCAGTCCAAGCCCGCGCACGTCAGCGACTTTGTCTGGATCTTTCAGTTCACTGTGAAAAGCATCGAGGATGGTCGCTCGAATGGGATCAGCGCGTTCATAAAGCGCCTCACCTGACAGGGTATTGATGACTGCGCTCGCGGTGGCGCAGGCGAGGGGGCTGCCGCCAAAGGTCGTGCCATGGTCGCCGGGGGCCAATACCGATGCCGCGCGCCCGCGAGCCATACAGCAGCCTATGGGGAAGCCGTTACCTAGGCCTTTTGCGGTCGCGAGAACGTCGGGTACGACACCGAATCGCTGAAACGCATACAGACTACCGCAGCGGCCATTGCCGCACTGGACTTCATCGAACATAAGCAGCCAATCCTTGGCCGTGCAAATGTCTCTGAGTCCCTGCAGGTATTCGGTATCGAGGGGCCAAACACCGCCTTCCCCTTGAACAGGCTCAGCGAGAATGGCGACCACATTGGGGTCGTTAGCGGCAATCGCCCGCACCGCCTCGAGATCGTTGCGCGGCACGCGAAGAAAGCCCGATAACATCGGCGCGAAGTCAGCTTTTTTAGTGGCATCGGCGGTGGCAGCAAGTGCGCCCATGGTTCGTCCGTGAAACGCCGACTCCAAAACGATGATTTTGGGTTCGGTGATGCCCCGACCGTGCCCGAATCGTCGCGCGAGCTTTATGGCGGTTTCGTTCGCCTCGGCGCCAGAGTTACAAAAAAACAGGCTTTCCATACCCGTAGCGGCGCTCAGTTCAGCAGCAAGTTGTTCCTGAGACTGAATGCGATAGAGGTTGGATGTGTGGATCAGGTTTGTCGCCTGCTCACAAATGGCTTGAGTCACCGCAGGATGGGCATGGCCTAAATTGGTCACTGCGATGCCAGACAGCGCATCGAGGTAGGCGCGATTGTTTTGATCGTATAGGTACGCACCTTCCCCACGGACAAATGCCACAGACAAGCGCTTGTAGGTTGGCATGAGGGCTGACATGGCTGGCTTCCGCACTGGTAAAAAAGAAAGCGCGCAAGCATACAGACATCCGCTAGGCCTTGAAACCACGCTTGCAATGGTCCGTTCGGGCCCCAACCTTGTACACTGTCTACATTAACAAGCTATCAACCACCGCGCAGTCCGTTAACGGTCGGTGCGTGATTACGTCGTCATCAGCGTTTTATCAAGGAGAATTCGATGGACATCATGGAAACCATCAAAGACCAAATCACCAACAATCGCGTGATTCTCTATATGAAGGGATCACCCAATCAGCCTCAATGTGGCTTCTCGGCGCGCTCCGTCCAAGCACTGATGGGCTGTGGTGAGAAGTTTGCCTACGTCGACGTGCTCTCAAACCCAGAAATCCGTGCCAACCTGCCAAAATATGCCAATTGGCCGACTTTTCCCCAGTTGTGGGTTAACGGCGAATTAATCGGTGGCTGCGACATCATCGCGGAAATGGATGAAAGTGGTGAACTGAAAGAAGTCGTGAGCGCCGGCGGGGATGCCGCCGACGCTTCCTGAGTTGTCTCTGGCAGGAGCCTGCGTTACTCCGCAGGCTTGACGGTTTTCATGGCGGTTTGCAGGTAGTTCTGCTCGCCAACGCGATCCATGAGCGACAACTGGGTTTCTAGCCAATCGATGTGCTCTTCTTCGGCTTCAAGAATACGATTGGCGAGATCCCTCGAAACGTAATCCCCTACCTGGTCGCAGTAGGCCACGGCCGCTTTCAAATCGACGTGGGCAATGTGCTCGAGTTTGAGATCGCACTCGAGCATTTCCCGGGGATTCTCCCCAATCAAGAGTTTGCCGAGGTCCTGCAGGTTGGGCAGGCCCTCTAAAAAGAGGATTCGCTCGACCAGTTCGTCGGCGTGCTTCATTTCGTCAATTGACTCGTGATACTCGTGCTCTGCCAGCTCTGTGAGGCCCCAGTCCTTGTACATTTTTGCGTGCAGGAAGTACTGGTTGATGGCAACGAGTTCGTTGCTGAGCAAGGTATTTAAGTGCTCAATGACTTTGGGATCGCCTTTCATTTCGGGGTCTGCCTATGTGGGTGAATTCAACCACGGCAGTATAGGGCAAGCGACGGGATTAACCAAGCGTAAAGGTTGGTTAAGTGATTGTAATGTAAGGGAAAAATTATTGGGAATCAGATAGATTCTCAACCGCATTAGCGTATTGATTTAGCTGGCCACACTACGCCATCGCCATGCCGGGTTGGACAGTTGCATCGTAAAACTTGCTTTCATCGACAGTTTTCGACAATCGCTCTTCAGCGACTGCGCGAGCTAGGCGGGCACACTTGCCGCACTGAGTCGAAACACCCAGTTGCGCGCGCACCTCGCGAAAACTCGATGCACCGTGATCAACGGCGCGTCTGATGTCGCTGTCGGTAACGCCTTTGCAGAGACAAACATACATGAATGAGACTCTGCTGCGTTTGAGAATGATTGTCAAGTGGGTTTGGCTATCAAATTAAGCTCCGGCAAATTTAGCTCCGGTTTCGCACTCGCATCGGAGCAAGCCGATGACTATCGGTATACTGCCCCATCAACAGGAGGGTTTTATGTCAGTTCAGGAATACATGCAGGGGGTGGGTGAGGCTGCTCGCGCAGCGTCGCGACAGGTTGCCGCTGCAACGGTAGCGCAGCGGAACCAGGCGCTGCTAGCAATTCGCGATGCGATCGCGAGCGGGCGAGCGTCGTTACTAGAAGCCAATCAGGAAGACATGGCGCGGGGTGCCCAAAACCAACTGGACGCGCCGCTTATGGATCGCTTAGAGCTGACCGACGCACGCATCGACGGCCTCATTGAAAGCCTCGATCAGGTCGCCGGACTGCCCGATCCGGTGGGCGCGATCGACGGCGTCCGCACCATGGATTCTGGCATTCGTGTCGGCAAGATGCGGGTGCCCCTGGGCGTGATCGGTATCATTTATGAGTCGCGACCTAACGTGACGGTTGAGGCGGCAAGCCTCTGTTTAAAGGCGGGCAATGCAGCGATTTTACGGGGTGGGTCCGAAGCAATTGCCTCCAATCGTGCGCTGGGGGCAATGATTAAATCAGGGCTTGCTGCCGCTGGGTTGCCTGAAGCGACGGTACAAGTTGTCGATACTACCGATCGCGCCGCAGTGGGCGCGCTTATCGCAATGCCCGAGTACGTCGATATTGTCATACCCCGAGGCGGCAAGAGCTTGATTGAGCGCATTGCCGCGGATGCGACGGTGCCAGTATTGAAACACCTCGACGGTATTTGCCACGTTTACATTGACGCTGCCGCCGACCCCAAGAAGGCGCTGGCAATCGCTGAGAATTCCAAGACCCAGCGCTATGGCACCTGCAACACCATGGAGACCTTGTTGGTCGCTGAAGGTGCAGGTCACCTTTTGCCCGAACTTGCCAGCCGAATAGCCGCCCATGGGGTTGAGTTGCGCGGCTGCGACCGTGCACGGGAGTTGGCGAACGCCATTGCGGTGACGGCGACGGAAGAAGATTGGTCTACCGAATATTTGGCGCCGGTGTTGTCGATCAAGGTAGTGGCAGACGTCGATGAAGCCATGGCACACATTGCGCAATTCAGTTCGGGTCACACCGAAAGCATCGTGACTGAGAACCACAGCACCGCCATGCGCTTCCTGCGGGAGGTTGACTCGAGTTCGGTCATGATCAACGCATCCACCCGTTTTGCCGACGGCTTCGAGTACGGTCTGGGCGCTGAGATCGGTATCTCTACCGACAAACTGCATACCCGCGGTCCGGTCGGCCTCGAGGGGCTGACTTCTAACAAGTGGATTGTGTTTGGTGACGGGCACGTTCGGACGTGAGTTCGGCGTCGACAAGCGCTGTCGGTTTGCTGGGCGGGACCTTTGATCCCGTTCACATTGGCCACCTTCGGGGGGCGATTGATTGCCGAGAGCGATTGGGCCTCGATCGAGTAATTTTGATACCCGCCGGGCGCCCTCCCTTAAAGGACGGCACCCGCATCAGCGCCGAGCACCGCGCGCGCATGGTCGAGCTGGCCCTGCAAGACGAGCCAGGTTTGGCCGTGGATCGCTGTGAAGTTGATCGCGAAGGTACCTCGTTCACAGTGGATACCCTTGCGCACTTTCGGTCGCAACTGGGCCGCAATGCGTCGCTCACCTTTATTGTCGGCACAGACACATTGCAACACTTTCACCGCTGGCGGGATTGGCGGCAAATCCTTGAGCTGGCTAACCTTGCAGTGATGGTTAGGCCCGATGAAACCGCCGAATTGGCTGCCGCGGACGAGGTCGCCGAGTGGCTCGCGCAGCATCAAGGGCCTGCCGATACCCTCCGTCAATCAACCGCCGGCGTGTGCACGTGGATATCCCAAACGCCACTTGCTGTCTCCTCAACCGCCATTCGCGAAACGATTGCCGCGGGTAAAAGTTGCCGGTTTCTCCTGCCGGAGGCCGTTATCAAGTATATTGTCGACCATGAGCTTTATATCCACTGAACCAGCTACCCAGCGAGGGAGTTTGTGACCGAAACCCAGCCACCCGAAGGCGAAGCGCTTTCTGAGTTGATCCTTGATGCGCTCGATGACCTGAAAGCCGTCGATCCTGTTGTAATTGATGTTCGCCCACTCACGTCAGTCATGGACTATCTGGTGATCGCGAGCGGCACCTCAACCCGTCACGTGAAGTCCCTCGCAGACAATGTGCAAGTCAAAGCGAAAGCCCAAGGTGCTCGCCCGATTGGTATGGAAGGCGAGACCGTCGGAGAGTGGGTGCTGGTGGACTTTGGCGACGTGGTTGTTCACGTGATGCAGCCCGCCACGCGAGGTTTTTATGACCTCGAGCGGCTCTGGACGGCCCCGCCCGCAGCTGACTGATGCGCATTCGTGTGTTGGCGGTGGGAACGCGGATGCCTGCCTGGGTCAACGAAGGCGTGGCCGAGTATCACAAGCGATTACCCCGAGAGTTTCAGGTCGATTGGCGCGAAATTCCCCCTGCAAAGCGTCAGGGCGATTCGCCAGCTCGACTGATGGCCAGCGAAGCGGATGCGATCACCCGCCAACTCAAGACCGGCGACAGCCTTGTGGCACTCGACGTAGCGGGTAAGGCCGTCAGCACCGAGGATATGGCGGCAACCTTCAGGGACTGGGAAATGACCGGCCAGAGTGCCGCTATCGTCATAGGCGGCCCCGACGGTCTCGCGCCCGATTTGCTGTCGCGGGCTGATCGACGCTGGTCCTTTGGAAAAATAACCCTGCCGCATCCGCTGGTGCGCGTTATTTTGGCGGAACAGTTGTATCGAGCTTGGTCGATTAATGCCAATCATCCCTACCACAGAGCTTAGCTGATGCCGGCATCTCGAGATGCGTTGCGCGACACTGGACAGGAAGCGGCTATCAATGCCGAGCGCGTCCTGGTGGCGGTGTTGATCGTGGTCGTGGCGCTCAGTGTCTTGTTGTATCGCTACTACAATTTACAGATTGTCGACTACGACCGCTTTCTTACTCAGTCGGAACGCAATCGTGTACGGCTTGAGCCGGTACCCCCCAAGCGTGGCCTGATTTATGACCGCCAAGGTCGACTGCTCGCGACCAACGAGCCTACCCATGTACTCAGCATCGTTGTCGAGCGCGCGGGCAAGGTCGATCAGGTGATCGACCAGCTCCAAGAGCTCATCGAGATTATGCCCGAGGATGTCGAGCGATTTGAGGCACGAAGAGCCCGTCGACGACCCTATGACGCGGTTCCCCTGAAGCTCCAACTCACCGATGAGGAGATTGCGCTCATCGGCGTCAATCGACACGAGCTGCCCGGCGTTACTATCGAAGCGCAGCTGACCCGCCACTATCCCCACGGGGATCTGCTTAGTCATGTGGTTGGTTACGTGGGTCGTATCAACGAACAGGAAGCGGCGGACATCGACGAAGCGAGTTACCGCGGGACATTACACATTGGCAAAGTGGGTATCGAGCGTCGCTATGAGTCGGTACTTCACGGCACAGTGGGCTATCAGAACGTGGAGACAAACGCTCATGGGCGGGTCCTGCGCATTCTCGATCGTCAGCCTCCTGTGGATGGCGCAAACCTGCAGCTGTATTTGGATTTAGATTTACAGCGCGCTGCAGTGGAGGCCCTCGGCGAGCAGCGGGGCGCGGTCGTCGCCATTGACCCCCAAAATGGCGGTGTGCTGGCGTTGGTTTCCAACCCCGGTTTTGATGCCAACTTATTCGTCAACGGCATTGGCCGGGCGGATTACGACGGGCTGCGTAACTCCCCCGATACGCCGCTGCTCAATCGCGCTGTACAGGGACAATATCCGCCGGGTTCGACGGTAAAGCCGATGCTCGGACTTGCCGGGCTCGAGTTGGGTTTGGTGACGCCAGAGACGGCGATTAAAGACCCGGGCTGGTATCAGTTGCCGGGGAGCTCTCGGCGTTACCGGGACTGGATTCTTCGTATTCGTGGCACGGGCCACGCCCCCGAGGTTGACTTGCGGATGGCCATCGCAGAGTCCTGTGACGTTTACTATTACGATCTGGCTCGCCGCATGGGAATCGATACCCTTGCGGCGTCCCTAGCCCCCTTTGGTATTGGCGAGCGCACAGGACTCGACATTACCAGCGAGCAGGCGGGCATATTGCCTAGCACCGCGTGGAAGCGCTCGCGTTTGGGTCAGCCCTGGTATCCCGGCGAAACCCTGAGTGTTGGCATTGGTCAGGGCTATATGCTGGCCACCCCCGTTCAACTGGCCCAGGCAGCCATGGTGCTGGCTAATAGAGGCGCGAGTTTTGTGCCATCGATCGTGCGGAGCATCGGAGACCTGCCTGTGGGCGGCGAGCCTCGTCCGGCGGTAGAGGGCAGCGACGACCACTGGAGTGCCGTCATCGCCGGGATGATGGATGTGGTGCACACCCGTCAGGGCACAGCGGCGAAAATCGGCCGTGACCTTCCCTATACCATTGCGGGAAAGACGGGTACGTCTCAGGTTATAGGGATAGCCCAAGACGCGGTTTACGATGAGGAGGCCATTTCGGAGCGCCATCGCAATCACGGGCTCTTTATCGCTTTTGCGCCGGTTGATCGCCCCAAGATAGCGATCGCGGTGTTGGCTGAGAATGGTGGCGGTAGTAGCGCCGCTTACCCGGTAGCACGTCAGGTAATGGATGCCTGGCTGTTGCGAGATGATGACGATGTCTGACTACACGCGCGTACTCGAAAACAGCAACCGAGACTTCAGCCGGCGGGCAACGATCGCCCAGTTTCTGCATTTGGATCTCTTGCTGCTTGCGCCGCTCTTACTGCTGATGTTCAGCGGTCTGGTGATACTTTATTCCGCCTCTGATGGCAGTTGGGACACGGTGATGCGTCAGGGGCGCAACCAGATTATTGGTCTGCTGGCCATGATGGCGGCGGCGCAAGTCAGCGTGAATACCTACCGGCGGTGGTCCCCCGTGTTTTATGTGATCGGCCTGTGTTTGTTAATTGCCGTACCCTTGTTTGGTGTGGGCGCCAAAGGCGCTCAACGTTGGCTGAGCTTGGGCGTGGTGCGCTTTCAGCCCTCGGAACTCATGAAGCTGGCCATGCCGCTCATGGCGGCGTGGTGGTATACCCGGTTCTCGATCCCGCCGCGACCACTGCCGTTGCTGGGCTCCCTCGGGATTGTGCTGTTGCCAGCAGCGCTGATTGTTATTCAGCCTGATCTCGGCACCTCGCTGCTGGTTGCCGCCAGCGGGCTGTTCGTTGTGTTTATGGCGGGGATTAGCTGGCTCTATATCGGGGGCGCGATCGTCATTTTTATCGCCTCGGCGTGGCCCGCGTGGCTGTTTCTCCTAAAGGATTATCAGAAGCAGCGAGTGCTCACCCTGTTGGATCCCGAGTCTGACAAACTTGGGGCGGGCTGGAATATTATTCAGTCGAAGACCGCCATAGGCTCGGGGGGTTGGCAGGGCAAGGGTTGGCTCGAGGGCACCCAGTCGCACTTGGATTTTCTGCCAGAAAGCCAAACTGATTTCATCATCGCGGTGTTGGCCGAGGAGTTTGGCTTGCGCGGCGTGTTGGTATTGCTGTTGTTATACCTGTTGATCTTGTTACGGGGCTTCTGGATTGGCCTACGTGCACAGTCCGGATTCGGTCGTTTGTTGGCATCGGCAATCACGCTGACGTTTTTCGTCTATGTGTTTGTCAACATGGGTATGGTTGCGGGGATTTTGCCGGTGGTGGGGGTGCCCTTGCCGTTGGTGAGTTTCGGCGGCACGTCGATGGTCACTTTGATGCTGGGGTTTGGCGTGCTGATGGCCGTCAGCACAGAGCGGCGCATTATCTCGGGCTGAGCGTTAGGGCGGGGAGCTAGGTCTGGGAGCTAGGTCTGGGCGCTAGGTCTTGGCATTAGCTCTGACCGTTAGTGAAACTTATTGAGATTTTGGAGTTCTTAGACACATGCGACATAGTATTGTTCGACCTATCCTGCCGCTACTCCTGTCAGCCGCAGTTGCGATATCAGCCCAAGCAGGGGATTACACGCAGTCCGATGCGGCAAGTGCCGTGATCGACGCGGCCGTCGCTGAAGGGGTCGATGCCGACTGGGCTAAGACGGTGGTTGGCGCTGCCGAGCGCAAGCAAAGCATTCTGGATGCGATTGCGCGACCCGCTGAGAAGACCAAGCCCTGGCATGAGTACCGTGAGATCTTCATTACCGACAAGCGGATTGCCGGCGGGGTGGCTTTTGCTCAGGAACATGCCGCAACCCTCGCCGATGTGTCTTCGCGCACCGGTGTGCCAGCTGAAGTCATCGTTGCGATTATCGGTGTCGAAACCTTTTATGGGCGGATTACCGGCAGCTACCGGGTCGTTGATGCCCTTGCCACACTCGCTTTTGATTACCCAAAGCGCT
>CBFHHJ010000032.1:8267-14305 GCA_965655505.1 Luminiphilus sp. | reverse complement strand
CCCTAGCGCGTTTCGCCCTGTCGGGTATTCCGCCCATGGTGGCGGGTGCAGCACGCCTGTTGGTGACCTTTCAGGTCGATGCTGATGGCCTTCTCGAGGTTTCAGCCCAAGAGCAAACCACGGGCACGACCGCCAGCGTTGTCGTTAAGCCATCCTTCGGTCTTGCAGATGATGACGTGGCCACCATGCTCCGCGCCAGCTACGAGTTTGCGGCTGAAGATATGCAGGCCCGACAACTCACTGAGGCGCGCGTCGAGGCAGAGCAGTTGATCGAAAGCACCCGAGCGGCGATCGCCATCGATGGGGATCTACTGTCAGATTCCGAGCGTGAGGCATTGGAATCTGCGTTGCAAACACTCGCCGGCGGTCTTGAAGGAGACAATCCGGAAACCCTGCGCAGTGCCACAGAAATCGCGGGTAAGGCGACGGAATTGTTCGCCAACCGAAGAATGGACCGCAGCATACAGCAAGTGCTGGGCGGCTTATCGCTGCAGCGGCTTGATCAGGAGTTTGAATCGTGACCCAGATTGTCGTATTGCCCCACCAAGAAATCTGCCCTGACGGGGCCGCAATTGAAGCAAACCCCGGCGAGAGCGTCTGTGAAGCACTGCTGCGCAACGACATCGAGATCGAGCACGCCTGTGAAATGTCCTGTGCCTGCACCACGTGTCACGTCATCGTGCGAGAGGGCTATGAATCGCTGAATGAGGCGGATGAGTTGGAGGACGACTACCTGGACAAAGCCTGGGGGCTTGAACCTGAGTCACGCCTGTCCTGTCAGGCGATTGTGGCGGACGAAGACTTGGTGGTGGAGATTCCCAAGTACACCATTAATCACGCTTCCGAGCGTCACTGAGGCGCGGAAAAGCGTCAGTTTTTCCATCTCTGCGTCAATGACAGCGCGCAACTAACACCGTATACTTCGCGCCCTTGAAATGGCCGTAAGGCCTCGGAAAACATACATTTTCTTTTGATTCGGAGAACATCATGGCGGTTGAACGCACTCTTTCCATCGTTAAGCCAGACGCGGTTGCAAAAAATGTGATTGGCGAGATTTATACGCGCTTTGAACAAGCGGGTTTGAAGATCGTTGCATCGAAGATGTTGCGTCTCTCAGACGTTGTTGCCGGTGGCTTCTACGCCGAGCACAAAGAGCGTCCTTTTTACAATGATTTGGTTGCGTTCATGACCTCGGGACCCGTTGTCGTGCAGGTGCTTGAGGGCGAAGGCGCTATTGCCAAAAACCGTGATTTGATGGGCGCTACCAACCCACAAGAGGCCGCTGCCGGCACCATTCGCGCAGATTTTGCCCAGTCAATCGACGCTAACGCAGTGCACGGTTCAGATTCTCCTGAATCAGCTGCTCGCGAGATTGCTTACTTCTTCGCTGCCAGCGAGATCTGCGAGCGCTGATCTCTCGGCTTACGCCGGAGCCTTCGCAAATACCGTGACTACGCAGGAACCTCTCATCGCTTCGTCCGAGCCGGCCGCAAAAGTCAATCTGCTGGGGCTTAACCGTGCTCAAATGGAGACGTTTTTCGCCGACTTGGGTGAGAAGCGTTTTCGGGCGGAGCAGGTGATGAAGTGGGTGCACCATCACGGCGTGCTCGATTTTGATCAGATGACCAACCTCGGCCGTGGACTGCGGGAGCGCCTCGCAGGCTGCGCCGAGATTCGTCCCCCCGAGATTGCCAGTCAGTCGGATTCCAGCGATGGCACACGAAAGTGGGCGATACGCGTCGAGGGAGGTGGGCTCGTAGAGTCAGTCCTGATTCCTGAAGGGGATCGCGCGACACTGTGCGTATCGTCTCAGGTGGGTTGCAGTCTTGATTGCAAGTTTTGCTCGACCGGAAAGCAGGGATTTCAACGGGACCTGACGTCCGCCGAGATCATTGGGCAGGTATGGCTGGCGATTAACTCCTACGACGGTTGGCAGCCAGGTAACGGCCGGATTGTGACCAATGTCGTGATGATGGGCATGGGCGAACCCCTGCTGAATTTTGATAATGTCGTCGCAGCGATGAGCTTGATGACTGACGATCTTGCCTATGGACTTTCGAAGCGCAAGGTCACCTTGAGCACTTCAGGGGTGGTTCCTGCACTTGATCGATTGGCTGAATTTTCCGATGTCAGTCTAGCCATTTCACTGCATGCCCCTAATGATGCTTTGCGCAATCAAATCGTACCCATTAACAAGCGTTATCCCATCGAGCGCTTGTTAGCGAGCGCCAAGCAGTACATTGATGCGCAGTCGGATAAAAAGCGCGTTGTCACGATCGAGTACACCATGCTCGCCGGGGTGAATGACCAGCCCGAGCACGCCCGTGAATTACGCGATCTACTGACCGATTACCCGTGTAAGATCAACCTCATACCGTTCAATGATTTCCCAAATTCGGGATTCAAGCGGCCCAGTGGTAACGCGGTATCACGCTTCTGGCAGATTCTGATTGATGCTGGTTTTGTGGTTACCGTCCGAACTACCCGGGGTGATGATATCGACGCTGCGTGCGGTCAATTGGTTGGCGATGTGGTTGATCGAACCCGTCGCGCCGAACGACATCGCGAGCGGATCGGTATGGAGGTTTCGGAATGAGACTAATTTTGGTTGGGGTGTTGCTGCTACTGGTATCCGGTTGTATCACCGAGACGACCAGCGGCACGGAAATGGAAGCTGACCCTCAAGCGGCACTCGAGCGACGGGTCGAGTTAGCCCGTCAGTACATCGGTCGCGGTGACTGGGAGAATGCCAAGCGTAATCTGGAACTCGCGGCCAATTTACAGCCTGATAGCCCTGAGGTGCACGAAGCGTTTGGTCTTGTTTACCAAAGCACCGGGGAAAACGCTGCAGCAGAGACGAGCTTCAAGCGCGCACTCAAGCTCGACCCCAGTTTTTCTCGGGCTCGCAATAATTATGCAGCCTTCCTGTTCGCCATGGGGCGGTATGCCGATGCTGAGCAGGAGTTTGAGCGGGTAACCGAAGACTCGCTCTATTCAGGTCGACCGCTTGCCTTTATCAATTTAGGGCTGTGCCGATTGAGGTTAGACAAGAAGGCTGAGGCTGAGGAGGCGTTCTCGCGCGCGCTGCGTATGGATCGTCGTAATCCGATGGCGCTGCTAGAAATGGGATATTTAAGGCTGAGCGACGACGATGTCCCCGGTGCTGAAAGTTACTATGGCGTGTATCGCACGGTCGTGAAGCGACAGCCTCCCCGAGGTTTGATACTGGGTATCGAGATTGCCCGAGCTAAGGGAGACAAAAATGCGCAAAGTAGCTACGAGTTGGCGTTGCGCAACATGTACCCCGATTCTGCCGAGTATCAGCGTTACGTCAGATTCACTGAAGACCGCGCTTTAGAAGAGCAAGCCGATTGAAAGTGCTGCGCAATCTGAAAGTGAGGCAACCCGCAACACGCGGTACACTAATGTCCTGTAAGAGGGGGCAGACAGTATGAATACGCACTCGCCTATTAAGCGCAGAGTGAGCCGTCAGATCATGGTCGGGGATGTGCCCGTCGGTGGTGACGCGCCTATTAGCGTGCAGAGCATGACGAACACGGAGACCTGTGATGTGGCCGCGACGGTTGCGCAGGTCACTGCGATCGCAGATGCCGGAGCCGATATCGTCAGGGTTTCTGTGCCGAGCCTCGAGGCCGCTGAAGCCTTTAAACAGATTCGCGCCCAGGTGAGCGTGCCGTTGGTTGCTGACATTCACTTTGACCACAATATTGCGCTCAAAGTCGCGGAGTACGGCGTCGACTGCCTGCGCATCAATCCGGGCAATATCGGCCGAGAGGAAAAAGTTCGTGAAGTTATAGCGAGCTGCCGTGACAAAGGCATTCCCATTCGTATCGGCGTCAATGCGGGATCGCTGGGTAAAGAACTGCTGCGCAAGTACCCCGAGCCGACGGCTGAGGCCTTGGTAGAGTCGGCGATGCGCAATGTGGCAATCCTGGAGCGCTACGACTACCCGGATTTTAAAGTCAGTGTGAAGGCCTCCGATGTGTTCATGGCGGTCGATGCTTACCGGATGCTCGCTACAAAAATCGAGCAGCCGCTGCATCTGGGCATCACGGAAGCCGGCGGATTACGAGGCGGTACTGTCAAGTCGGCAGTAGGCCTCGGTATGCTGTTGATGGACGGCATCGGCGACACCATTCGTATTTCCTTGGCGGCGGACCCGGTTGAAGAGGTCAAAGTCGGCTTTGAGATCTTAAAAAGCCTGAAAATTCGTGCCAACGGCATCAATTTTATCGCATGCCCCAGCTGCTCTCGCCAAAACTTTGACGTGATTGGCACGATGAACGCTCTTGAACAGCGCCTCGAAGATATCAGGACGCCCATGGATGTGGCGGTGATTGGCTGTATCGTAAATGGCCCCGGTGAAGCCCGTGAAGCCGACGTCGGTTTGACCGGTGCTGATCCGAGCAACCTGATTTATTTAGCCGGTGAGCCTGATCACAAGGTCAGTAACAAGGATTTCGTCGACCATCTCGAACAGGTGATCCGCGAGCGCGCAGCGGCGCTGGAGACAGCGCGAGCTGAACAAGAAGAACAACTGATTGCGCGCAGTCGCTAACGGATAAAGTATGAGTCAGTACCGCGCAGTGCGCGGCATGGTCGATATCCTGCCCGAGCAAAGTCCTGTTTGGCAGCGCGTCGAGGACGCCGCCCGAGACATTCTCAATCAGTATGCCTATCGCGAGATCCGGCTGCCGATCATCGAGTCTACCCAACTGTTTGCCCGGTCAATTGGTGAAGTCACCGATATTGTCGAAAAAGAGATGTACACCTTTGATGACCGAAACGGTGACAGCATGTCCTTGCGTCCCGAAGGCACTGCGGGCTGCGTACGCGCGGTTGTGCAACATAGCTTAGCGGTTACGCCCTGCAAGCTCTGGTACACAGGGCCGATGTTTCGCTATGAGCGTCCACAAAAGGGACGGCAGCGACAGTTTCATCAGTTAGGTGTCGAGGCTTTTGGTGTGGCGGCGCCGGATTTGGACGCCGAATTGCTGCTGGTCTGTCGGGCACTTTGGCAAGCCTTGGGTGTCAGTGATGCCCTGACCCTCGAAATAAATTCCATTGGCAGTCCCGCTGCCCGTGCAGCGTATCGAGATGCTCTGGTGGACTACCTAGAGCAGCACGTAACGTCCCTCGACGACGACAGTCAGCGTCGACTGAAAAGTAATCCGTTGCGTATTTTGGACAGCAAAGACCCGAATACCCAGGCACTGCTCGATGACGCCCCCGTCATGGCTGACAGCCTTGACGATGAATCGAGCCGAGATTTTGACCGATTGTTAGCGCTGCTTGAGGCCGCAGGTCTGGACTATCGAATCAACCATCGCTTGGTTCGCGGCCTCGACTACTACAACAAGACCGTTTTCGAGTGGACCACCTCGGCCCTTGGCGCTCAGGGTACGGTCTGCGGTGGTGGGCGGTATGATGGCTTGGTCGATCAGTTTGGCGGCAAGAATTCCACCCCCGCCGCAGGGTTTGCAGTGGGTCTCGAGCGCCTAGTGCTGCTGCTCGAAAGTCTTGGAAATGCGACAATTCCCAGTGTGGATGTGTATGTCGTTACGGCGGATGAGGCAAGTTATCTCCATGCGCTGCCGCGAATCGAAGCATTGAGAGGCGCATTACCACAGGTTTCGATTCAGCAGCATTTGGGGGGCGGTAGTTTTAAGAGCCAATTCAAACGCGCTGACAAGAGCGGTGCGAACATAGCGCTGGTTTACGGAGAATCAGAAGTCGCTAACAACTCGGTCACGGTAAAACCGTTACGCGGGCACGGCGAGCAGATAACTGTTACCGACGGGGCATTAGAACAATCGGTAGTGGATTATCTGACTAACTCAGAGAAGGAATAAGGCATGAGCGATCATCTCGAAGATGATGAACAGGTTGAGGCGCTTAAGCGCTGGTGGGATGAGAACGGTCGCAGCACCCTCGTGGCTGTGGCCCTAGCCATTGGCGGCACGGTCGGTTGGCAGCAGTATCAAGGCTGGAGCGAGACTCAACAGCAAGATGCCGCC
>CBFHHJ010000032.1:0-8257 GCA_965655505.1 Luminiphilus sp. | reverse complement strand
TTGCGCTGGGCATTAGCGGCGGGGGACACCGAATCTGAGCTAGGCAAGCTGATCCAGCTCCGTCTGGCGCGCGTGTTGGCTGCGTCGGGTGATCAGGAGGGGGCGCTAACGATTCTTGCGAACTCAAACGGTAAGTATGCCGCTGCCTATGCGACCGCCCGCGGTGATATTTATTTGACAACCGGTCGTCACAGCGAAGCTCTAGCTGCATATCAGGAAGCACGTGCTGCATCACTGGAACTGGGCAACCCGCCTGGCTTGCTTGAGGCGAAGATTACCAGTCTCGAGTCGCGATTGGCTGGCAGCGAGTCGTCCTGATGAAGTGGGCTGCCCGTTTACTAGTGTTCACCTTGCCGGTGACCCTCGCTGGCTGTGAAACGATCAGTGGATGGTTCGACGACGATGATTACGATCCTACTGAACCGGTAGAACTGTTTGATATCGAAGAGAAGGTCGATATCGATAAGCGCTGGTCCCGATCGGTGGGGGATGGGCAGGGCTCAGGGTTTTACAAGATCAATCCAATGCTCGCTAACGGCGTGTTGTACGTCGCCTCCGCTGACGGTGAGGTTGCTGCGTTTAATGCCGATGATGGCTCTCGAATCTGGGAAGTTGATCTCGATATTCCCATCTCGGGAGGTGTCGGACTATCGGGTGATTCGCTGCTACTTGGTGGAGCGGATGGCCTTGTCCTGCGCTTGAGTGCGACCGATGGCAGCGAGATTTGGCGCAGCTCTGTTAGTGGTGAAGTGCTTTCGGCGCCTCAGGGTAACGGTGAGGTCGTCGTCGCCCAGAGCTACGACGGCAAGCTGCAAGGATTTCGATTTGATGACGGTGAGAAGCTCTGGACCTACCAGAGTGATGTGCCGGTGCTGACCCTGCGCGGTACGTCCACACCCATTATTTACAGCGATTTTGTTATTGCCGGCTTTGCCGACGGCAAGGTGATCGCAGTGTCCCTCGAGGGCGGAAACGTCGTTTGGGAAGCGCGGGTTGCGATTTCACAAGGACGTTCTGAGATTGAGCGTATTGTCGATATCGACGGCACCATGGCCACCCAAGGAGTTGAATTGTATGTGGCGAGTTATCAGGGCCGCTTGGTGGCCTTGGAAATGGCGGCTGGTCGCAAGCTCTGGCAGCGCAACGTGTCATCGTTTTCCGGCACCTCCGTGGGTTTTGGTAACGTCTACGTGGCCGATGAGGACGGTACCGTGAGCGCGTATCTGCGCAACGGACAGGGCGTTCGCTGGCAGAATATTGATCTTGGCTATCGCGAACTGTCGCGACCTACGCCAGTCAGTAGTTATGTCGCTGTGGTGGATTTCGAGGGGTACCTGCATCTTCTGTCGCAAGTCGACGGGACGATAATAGGTCGGGCTCGCCCCGACAGCGACGGTGCCCGTGCCGATATGATTGCCCGCGGTAACACCCTTTATGTCTTTGGTAATTCCGGTGATCTGGTTGCTTACGATCTGAAGCCCCTGGACTGACGTGCTACCCGTCATCGCCCTGGTGGGGCGCCCCAATGTTGGTAAGTCCACGTTGTTCAACCAGCTGACTAAGAGCCGTGATGCCTTGGTAGCCAACCTGTCGGGGCTGACTCGTGATCGCAAGTACGGTGAAGGTAAGTTTGAAGACCAGCCCTTTATCGTCATCGATACTGGGGGTATTAGCGGTGACGAGCACGGCATCGACAAGGAGATGGCCACTCAGTCGATGACAGCTATCGACGAAGCTGACATCGTGTTGCTGTTGGTCGATGGTCGCGCTGGCCTGCACGCCGGTGACGAAGCGCTGGTGAAGTATCTGCGCCAACAAGGCAAAGCGTTCGAACTCGTCGTCAACAAAATCGATGGCATTGGCGAGGAGGTCGCTGCGGCTGACTTCTATGGGCTGGGCGTTTCCGAAGTGCACACTATTGCCGCCTCTCATAACCGCGGTGTTCGCGGCATGATTGAGGATGTGCTTGCGCCGCTGCCACCCTTTGAAGAGCGAATAGACTTCGGCCAGGATGGCATCAAGGTCGCAGTAATAGGCCGCCCCAATGTTGGTAAGTCGACGCTCGTTAACCGTCTGTTAGGAGAAGACCGGGTCGTCGTCTTCGATCAACCAGGAACTACCCGAGACAGTATCTACATCGAGTTTGAGCGCCGCGGGCATCATTACACGCTGATCGATACCGCAGGAGTTCGTCGGCGTAAGAACGTGCGCGAGTCAGTCGAGAAGTTCTCGATTGTGAAAACGCTGCAAGCAATTGCCGATGCTCATGTTGTGATTCTGTTAATGGATGCGCATGAAGGCATTGTTGAGCAGGACCTCCATTTATTGGGTCAGTGCATTGAGGCTGGGCGTGGTCTGGTGATTGCGCTCAATAAATGGGATGGCATTGAGTCTGATGAGCGCGATTGGATCAAGACTGAGCTGCAGCGTCGGCTGCAATTCGTGGACTATGCAGACATACACTTTATCTCTGCATTGCACGGCACTGGTGTGGGCCATCTCTATGAGTCGATTCACAATGCCCACGAAAGCGCACTGACCAGTCTCAACACCAATAAGTTAACCCGTATTCTTGAGGATGCGGTTGCTACCCATCCGCCGCCGCTGGTTAATGGCCGGCGAATTAAACCCCGTTACGCCCACGCTGGGGGACAGAATCCGCCAATCATCGTGATTCATGGATCTCAAACGGACCAGCTGCCGAAAAGCTACGTTAAGTATCTCGAGAAGACCTTTCGCAAAGTGCTCGATTTACATGGCACGCCGATTCGGATCGAATTGCGTACTGGCGATAATCCCTACGCGGGTAAGCGCAGCAAGCTTACCCAACGTCAGGTGCAACGCAAGCGCCGGATGATGGCTCACGTGAAGAAAGCGGAAAAGAAAAAGAAAAAACGCCGCGAGTAAAAAGGCGCGTTTGTCGACCACTAGTTATTCATCGAGTGAATGACAATAATGTAAGTTATATATTTCACAAATGTGATTCCTCTCCCTACTATGGCGCAAGCGTTGGTCGACAGGCGGCCGACATGTATTGATTACACTTCGCCAGCGAGGACATCCCATGGGCATCTATCAAGATACCATCAACGAATTTGAAGGCCTGTGCAGCCAGCAAGGCAGCACCTGGGCTGACATAAGCCCCGAATATGCAGCGCGCATGAAGCTGCAAAATCGCTTCCAAACCGGTCTCGATATCGCGCGTTACACCGCCGATATCATGCGTCAGGACATGGCCGAGTACGATGCCGACACCGCTAAGTACACTCAATCGCTGGGTTGCTGGCACGGCTTTATAGGGCAGCAAAAGCTGATTTCTATCAAGAAGCATTTTGGTGATACCAGCAAGCGCTACCTATACCTTTCCGGTTGGATGATTGCTGCGCTTCGCTCTGAGTTTGGTCCACTGCCCGATCAATCAATGCACGAAAAGACCTCTGTTTCCTCGTTGATTGAGGAACTGTACACGTTCCTGCGTCAGGCAGATGCGCGCGAACTGGGTGGACTGTTCCGCGGCCTCGACGCTGCTCGCAAAGCGGGCAATGAGGTTGAAGCGCAGGAGATCACCAACAAGATCGAAAACTTCCAGACTCATGTCGTACCGATTATCGCTGATATTGATGCGGGTTTCGGCAACGAAGAAGCGACCTATCTGCTTGCCAAGCAAATGATTGAAGCCGGTGCTTGTGCGATTCAAATTGAGAACCAGGTGTCTGATGAGAAGCAGTGTGGTCACCAGGACGGCAAGGTAACGGTACCTCACGCTGATTTCCTCGCCAAGATTCGCGCGATTCGTTACGCGTTTCTTGAGTTAGGCGTCGAGAACGGCATCATTGTTGCACGCACTGACTCTTTGGGTGCGGGCCTAACTAAGCAGATCGCAGTCACGAACGAGCCAGGGGATTTGGGTGACCAGTACAACAGCTTCCTTGATGGCGAGTACATCGAGAGCGCCGCTGACATTGCCAACGGCGATGTGGTAGTTAAAGCAGACGGCAAGCTTCTCAAGCCCGCCCGCCTTCAGTCTGGCCTGTTCCAGTTCAAGAAGGGTTCAGGGGAAGATCGCGTTGTTCTGGATTGCATCACTTCATTGCAAAATGGTGCGGACCTGCTGTGGATCGAGACTGAGAAGCCTCATGTCGGTCAGATTGCGGCGATGGTGAATCGTATTCGCGAATCCGTTCCGAGTGCCAAGCTGGTGTACAACAACAGCCCATCCTTTAACTGGACGCTCAGCTTCCGCCAGCAGGTGTTTGACGCCTGGAGTGAAGAGGGCCGCGATGTGTCAGCCTACGAACGTGACAGCCTGATGAGCGCCGAGTACGACGAGACCGAGTTGGCTGCTGAAGCCGACCAACGTATCCAGTCGTTCCAGGCCGATGCGGCGCGCGAGGCCGGTATTTTCCACCATCTCATTACGCTACCGACGTACCACACTGCGGCGCTGTCTACCGATAACCTTGCCAAAGAGTACTTTGGTGATGCCGGCATGTTGGGCTACGTGCGGGGCGTGCAGCGTAAGGAGATTCGTCAAGGTATCGCCTGCGTTAAGCACCAAAACATGGCAGGTTCTGATATGGGCGATGATCACAAGGAGTACTTCTCTGGTGATGCTGCTCTGAAGGCTGCGGGTGACGACAATACGATGAATCAGTTTGGTTAATACCTATTGACTGTCATCAGTGTGGCTTTTACCACGCACTGAGCACCAAAAACCGCGGGCTAACCCCTCGCGGTTTTTTTTGTCTCCATGGTTTTTCGATAGCTGTTTCTATAGATCGTGCCGAGCAGCCAGTAGGAAGCCAGTTCGTCTGATCTAGTTCGTTTGGCGGGGCTAGACCTTGCCACCTTTACAAATACCACCCATCAGTTCCCTGTGACCTTTCAATTAAGCTCTTAATAATTGTCGCCTAGGCGCTTGTGTTAATGCCGACAGAGGCTCAAGCTAATCTGATGAAATGGGACGATATTGATCAGCAGGTTTGCTCCATTGCCCGCGCGCTTTCAATAGTGGGGGAGCGCTGGACTCTGCTGATTGTTCGAGATGCATTTAAGGGGACCCGGCGATTTGACGAGTTTCAAGCGAGCTTGGGCGTCACGCGTCACCGACTGGCTGAGCGCTTAAACCGTTTAGTAGACGAAGGCGTTTTCACCAAGGTGCCCTACAATGATCGGCCTGTCCGCTATGAATACCGACTGACCCGAAAGGGTTTGGCTCTCTATCCTGTGTTAGTGAGTTTGAGCCACTGGGGTGATACGTGGATAGATGATGGTGAGGGGCCGCCTTTGCGTTATTGGCACAGCGCCTGCGGCAAAGAAACCCGACCAGTTCTCAGTTGTGAGCAGTGCGGGGAGCCAATGCGACCAGAAGAGGTTTCTACCCGGCCCGGCACCGTGCTCACTGAATTTATCAAATCAAAGCGCAAGATGGGTGAGCCGATACCCAGCGATTCGAATCTGCCCATTGCCGCCGCCGAGTTCAATCGACAGCGTCAGCAGTTACACAGTCATCCAAGTCACAGTAGTCACGAGGACACATCGATATGAATCAAGCCACCAATAGTTTGGTAATGAATGCGGACATGGACAGTATCAACGAATCTGGCCGTACTCCGCAGGAAGAGCAGGTGTTTCGCAAGCAGCGATTGGCCGCGGCGTTGCGTATTTTTGGCAAGTTCGGCTTTGACGAAGGTGTGGCCGGACACATTACGGTGCGCGATCCCTTGGATCCCGAAACGTTCTGGGTCAATCCGTTCGGACGATCTTTCAAGATGATGCGCGTTTCTGATTTGATTCGTGTCAATCATGAGGGTGAAGTGGTGGAGGGCGAAGGCTTGCTCAATGGCGCAGCATTTACGATTCATGGTGAAGTCCACAAAGCGCGCCCCGACGTGGTTGCAGCAGCCCATGCCCACTCAGTATACGGTAAGACGTGGTCGTCACTGGCGCGGCTACTCGACCCGATCACGCAGGATGCCTGTGCTTTCTTTGAAGATCATGCGCTTCTAGACGACTTTAATGGCGTTGTAGTTGATAACGATGATGGCGAGGCCTTGGCGGGTGTTCTGGGCGATAAGAAAGCCATTATCCTCAAGAACCATGGCCATCTAACCGTGGGTAGCACTGTTGAAGAGGCCGTATGGTGGTTCGCAACGATGGAGAGAAGCTGCCAAGCCCAACTCATGGCAGAGGCAGCGGGCAACCCTCATTCTATACCGGACGACGTTGCTCGCCACACGGCGAGTCAGGTAGGTACGTCCATCGCAGGCTGGTTTAGCGCGCAACCGCTGTTCGACAACATCATGGCTGAGCAGCCCGATTTGTTGGATTAGCGACTGAATAACGTTTGCTTGATCCCTTCATCATGCGGGCACCGAGAAAAAAAAGGGGAGCGTTTGCTCCCCCTTTTTTTACGTCTTTGTCAGCCATCGCTATCTGAGTTTCTTCAATCGAAGAACTCGGTGAACTCTTCGATGGTTTGATACTCGCTACTTCCAGTAGTGTACTGAATGCCGCCTGTGTGGCTATTTCCCGCGATTTTGCTGAGCAACAAGTTAGCGCCACCACCGCTGGTTATGTAACGCACGAGTTCATCGTAGTTGTCGCTGATCTGGTTGGGGCCTGGGCCTACGAACACGAGGTCGGCACCTTGACCTGGTGCAATACCGCCGCTCTGATGGCACGCTGAATAGCACTTGGGATAGATAAGATCGTGAACATTATCCTCAAAAAATGCAGCCGCCTGTGCTTCATTATCGCCGCCACCGTTATCACCGCCACCGCCGCCGTCGGTCGGGGGGGTACCACCGCCTGAGCCATCCTTGATCGGTGCATTGCTCAGTCCCCGCGCAGATTGAACTGACTCCAGTAGGGCGCTCGCCGCTGCTTGGGTTTCGGATTCGCTAGATTGGGATTGCACCGTCGAAGAGAATGTTGCCGCGACTAGCAGCGCGGTGGCTGTCATGAAGAACTGGCGCATAGTTAATGTCTCTTGTCTAAAGGCGATTGGCTACGCACAAGTTTAGACATTTGTGACGCAAGCACAATGGTCTTGGATGGCGACTCTAGTTGTTTTTTGTTGCGCACCTAAGATTTGTAGGCTCGGAATGCTGGGGTGCAGGCCAATTTTGGCAGCGTAGCACGCGCAAACAGATTCACAGTTATCAAGAAATAGCGCGAATCAACGTCCGTGACGGCCGAATCTGGGGGGGATACATCCCCATCCCAGATAGCTGCAACCGATGCTTACTGTCGGTTTGTCGGTTTGTCTGTCTGTCGGGCGTGGGTGGTGAGTCGGCGATAAATTGGATCGATCGCTGTCAATCATGTCTTTGGAGATTGCTACTAACGTCGTATGAAAGCTCTTTCACAGGTCAATGGCGCCGTCGTTTAAATGCCCCAATTAGCGCCACAATGATCAACACCTCGAGAATGAACAGCGGCCTGTGCATCAGTGTTACCTGTTCGGTGCGTTCCACAACCTCCCAAAGGGCTTCTAGCGCCTCATAAATCCCCCATGAGATGCCCATGCCCGCGAGGTAACCGATTTGTTTAGCAACATCTAATTGGGTGAGTCGATTTTTCTCGGGGATGAGTTGGGTCTCGCATCGAACGAGGTAGCTGCCAAACGCGAAGGTTAGCTGGTAGCCCAAGTAAACAAATAGTGCGAGTGTCGCCTCGATAGGGTAAATCAGCACCCCCGTGATCCCAGCCAATATCACCAGCTCTACCAAGAGTGATATTCGATAAAACCAAATCACGTTGAAAAGTCGATGGTACTGAGTCGCGATGAGTAGCGTGCCGAGTGCAAGGCCAATGCCGCCAGCGGAGAATACGGCAGGTGACAATGGGCTGTAGACCACAAACACGGTGCCGATCGATAGGCCCAAGAATAGCGAGTTCAAAAACTTATAGGCGAGAAACCAGCTAAAACGAATCCCCACAGCCGACACGTCTTGTGGAGGGGTGTCAGTTTGCAATTAAAAATCCACGCCACGACGTGCCGCGATACCCTCGCGGTAGGCGTGCTTTACTTCTTTGACTTCAGAGACCGTGTCGCAAATTTCTCGCAGTTTGCTGCCGCCGCCGCGTCCGGTGATGACGACGCTTTGATGCTCGGATCTTGAGGTAACCGCTTCAACGATTTTTTGTTCGTCGAGATAGTCAAAGGCAATCATATAGGTGAGCTCATCCAGCACGATCAAGTCATAGCTGGGGTCCGCCAACATGCGCTCGGCTTCACTCCAAGTTCGCTCTG
>CBFHHJ010000031.1:0-14677 GCA_965655505.1 Luminiphilus sp. | reverse complement strand
CGAGGCCGCGATCGTTAAAGCGCTGCCGACAATGGAGCGAGAGACGATTATTCGAGCCTCGCTGGCCAATCGTGGCGCGCTCATTGAAGTGCCCGATATCGACACGGCAATGTTGCTTACCAATCGCATCGGTCCTGAGCACCTCGAATTGGCGCTCGCTGACGCCGAGGCGATGGTCGAGCGGATAACGGTGGCGGGCGCTATTTTTGTGGGCCCCATGGCCTGTGAGTCTCTGGGCGACTACTGCGCCGGACCCAACCACGTGCTGCCGACCTCGGGCACCGCGCGATTTTCCTCGCCCCTTGGGGTCTATGACTTTCAAAAGCGCAGTTCGGTTATTCACTGTTCTCCTGAGGGTGCACGAGCATTGGGGGATGTGGCCTCGGTGCTGGCGCGTGGGGAATCCTTGACCGCTCACGCACGCAGCGCGGAATTTCGCAGCGAAAGCTAGCCCAACGACGGCGATTTAACTATTGCTGCGACTGCCGACGATGGTTTGGAGGGTGAGTAGCGAGCTATCGCGCGCGACGGTAATCTCGACCACTTCTCCTGGACGTAAGCGGGCAATTTGGTGCATTGCGACTCTGCCATCGGTGACGGCTTTGCCGTCAATCGCCGTGATTGTGTCGCCGTACTGCAAGCCTGCGCGCAGTGCAGGTCCATCCTCCGCCAATGCAGACACGACTAATGCTTGTCCCAGTCGGCCATCGGCATCACGGTTGATCACCAGCTCAACGCTCACGCCCAGCCAGCCACGGACGACAGCGCCATAGTTGATCAGATCTTCCATCACAAAGGTTGCTAAATTTGATGGCGTCGCCAGGTTGATGCCAATCCCGGCGTTGTTGGCGGTGGGAATGCCGTCCCCCGGTGCCGTGTAGATGAGGGTATTGATGCCAACCAGGCGGCCCTTTGCGTCGATGAGTGCGCCACCCGAGTTGCCCAAGTGAATGCTGGCGTCAGTCTGGATATAGTTTTCGTAATCGCTAAGCGCGAGCCCATAGCGGCCGACCCCCGAGATGATCCCCTGTGTCACGGAATGACCAAATCCATAGGGGTTGCCGATCGCGAGTACAATGTCCCCGACACTGATTTGATCAGAATCGGCGAGTCGGATGGGGCTGAGGTCGGGTAATTCGATTTTAAGCAGTGCAAGGTCTGTCGCGGGGTCGGTACCAATGACCAAGGCGTTGGCGGACCGGCCATCGTGGAGTAGCACTTCAATCGCATCCGCATCGGCAATGACGTGATTGTTGGTGATGATATGGCCATCAGCGCTCATGATGACGCCGGAGCCCAGAGATCGCTCGACTCGCTGTCGCCCGGCAGATGCGCCTAAAAATCGCCGTAACAACGGGTCATTCAGTCGCGGTCCGCGACGCTGGGTGACGAGCTTGGCGGTGTAGATGTTAACAACCGAGGGCGTGGCTAAAGCGACAGCCTCTCGGTAGCTGGCGCCTGAATCGACGTTGCGCTGGCTAATCGCATCATGCATCACCCAGCGATCGAGAATGAGCACGGCGGCGAGCACCCCAGCCAGGGTGGGCCACAGTAGGCTGAGCAAATAGTCTTTCAACGTAGGCTCCTTTTTGGGACATTGTAAAGCAGAAGGCCCCGATTCTCGCGGGTAATCAGTCACTAAATTGACCGGTCAATGAATTGATCAGTCACTAAATTGATCAATCACTCAATAAATAGGGTGTCGCCATGGCAGTTTCCAGGGAAAAGCTTCAACGGACTCTCGACAATCTACTCACGCCGGAACGGTTTCGCGACTACTGTCCGAATGGGTTGCAGATTGAGGGGTGTGCCGATATTGAGCGATTGGTGACGGGCGTGACCGCCTGCCAGGATCTATTGGATGCGGCAGTGGAAGCAAAAGCCGATGCCATTTTGGTCCACCACGGATATTTCTGGAAGTCCGAGGATCCCTGCATTCGAGGGATGAAGGGGCGGCGTATTCGCACGTTGATCGAAGCTAATATCAACTTGTTTGCCTACCATTTGCCGTTGGATTGCCATCTTGAGCTGGGCAATAACGCCGGGCTGGGTCGAGCTCTGGGGCTCACAATGTTCGGACCGATTGATGCTGCAGAACCAACGCTACCGGTGTTTACGGGACAGTTCGATGAAGAGTGCGCGCAGGCGGACATCGCGAGCCGCCTGTCCTCGACTCTCGGCCGTGAGGTGCTTTCAGAGGGTGAGGCTGCCGTGCGCCAGGTTGCTTGGTGCACCGGTGGAGGGCAGGGATATATTGATCGGGCGGCGGACAGCGGCTGCGATCTATTTGTCACCGGTGAGGTCTCAGAGCAGACGATCCACATCGCCCGGGAGCGGGGAATTGGTTTTATCGCAGCGGGGCATCACGCCACCGAGCGATTCGGCGCCCAGTCGGTTGGAGACTGGTTAGCCAACGAGTTGGGGCTGAGCCATCAATTTGTGGATATCGATAATCCTGCGTGATCGCAGCGCTGAGCGATCGCTGGGCTTGTTAAACCTGCGGCTGTTTTTCGGCCTCGATGTCCTCGGGGGTTTTCTCCAGCCCAAAAGTCTCTGATAGCTGCCCCTGTTCTCGTGGATCTTTACGTGGGGCGTAATCCAGCGGCTGCATCACGTCGACCATCTGAGGGGGAATTTCCGCGCTGTCCTGTACGGGGGCACCGATGCCAGTGGGCGGGATATTGACGGCCCCATCGCATAGTTTCTCGGCGCCACCGGCCAAATGGCTGTACACCGACCGGTAATCCTCGGTCATTCGATTAAGCAACTGAGCCGTGGTCGCAAAGTGTTCAGCGACCTCGGCTTCGTAATCGGCGCGGCTCTCAAGGGCGCGCTCAAGGCGTGTTTCGAGGTCCTTGATGACAGCGCGCTTACTACGTCGGCGTACTCCAAGCAGCCAGCCCGCTGTAAAGCCTGCACACAGTGCTAGCAGGGCAGTGACAACAAGAATGAGGGTTGGTGACATGGGTAACTCCGACGTGGCGGTGAAAGACGGTTATGAAGCAGTGTTACAAACAGTGCTAAGTGTAACCCTTGTCGCACCCTTTAGTTCAAGTCGTTTGGGGGATGGTGAACATCAGCGCACGCTTATGATGAAATCGTGTGTGGCTGTGGCATCATTTGCGCCGCCATCAACAGCCCGTTAGAGTTTCGACCCTCTAAACCGCGGCGTTTCCCTCGCCCCGAACTGCCTGCAGGATCCTCATTTGAGTCGATCAGCCATGATGACACCCCTACAGCGCTACCAGCGGGATCTGGAGCGGCCGGACTTCTTGCCCGATGCAGCTCAGGCTCAGGCTGTCAAACTGCTGCAGGATTTGTATGAGCGCTTAATCGCCAGAGATACGGCGGAAAAGGGGATGGGTGCCCGCTTTCGGCGTCTATGGGGCGGGGGCAGTCAGCCAGAGCAGGGCCTGTACTTTTGGGGTGGCGTCGGTCGAGGCAAAACCTATTTGGTTGATACGTTTTTCGAGAGTTTGCCTTTTGAGCGCAAGCTTCGCGTGCACTTTCACCGTTTCATGCAGCGGGTCCATAACGACTTGACCGAGCTTTCGGGGGCGAAGAATCCCTTGGAGCTTATTGCTGATCGCATCGCCGGGGAAGCACGAGTGATCTGTTTTGATGAGTTTTTTGTGAGTGATATTGCCGATGCCATGCTGCTTGGGGGTTTGATGGAAGCCTTGTTTGCCCGCGGCGTAGCGCTGGTAGCGACCTCAAATATCGAGCCCGAGAACCTGTACAAAGACGGGCTGCAGCGGGCGAGATTCCTTCCTGCTATCGCATTAATTGAAGAGCATACTCAGGTCGTCAATATCGACTCGGGGGTTGATTATCGGCTGCGAACCCTCGAACAGGCAGAGCTGTATCACTGGCCCTTGGATGAAGCAGCGCGTGAGGCCTTGGAGACGAACTTTGCGGCGCTGGCCAATGGTTTGCCCGGAAAGCCGGCTGAAATCATGGTTAATCACCGTCGGGTGAACGTCGAGCGAACCGTCGAGGGCATGGCGTGGATCGGTTTCGAAGAGTTGTGTCGTCAGCCGCGGAGTGCCAGCGATTTCATTGAATTGGGCAGAATCTTTCAGACGGTACTGCTCGAGGGTGTGCAGGCGATGGATGGCGGTTCAGAGGATGTCGCGCGGCGTTTCATTAATTTGGTCGATGAATTCTACGATCGCTCCGTCAAGCTGATTATTACGGCGGAAAGGCCTGCAGAGGCACTGTATTCGGGGTCTTTGCTGGCATTCGAGTTTCAGCGAACCCTGTCTCGGCTGCAGGAAATGCAATCCACCGAGTACTTGGCGCGGGAGCACAAGCCTTGAGGGTGAGCCAGCGGCGCCAGAAGAGGGGGTAGTTCACGCAAATTTGCTGTTGAAACCTGCTCAGCCTTCCAGTAACATCCGCGCTCCTTTTAAACCGGCCCCAGAGGCTAGCCAATTATGAAAACCTACAGCGCCAAGGCGAGCGACGTCCAGCACGACTGGTACATTGTCGACGCTGAGAACAAGACCTTGGGTCGCTTGGCCGCCGAGATTGCACATCGTCTCCGCGGTAAGCATAAGCCCGAATACACCCCCCACATGGACATGGGTGACTACATTGTGGTCGTCAACTGCGAGAAGGTCCGTGTGACCGGCAAGAAGACTACCGATAAGATGTATCACCATCACACAGGCTACCCCGGTGGTCTCAAGTCCTACAGCTTCGAAAAGTTGATCGATCGTGCTCCCGAGCGCGTTCTGCAGCGCGCCGTCAAGGGAATGTTGCCCCGCAACCCCCTCGGTCGTGCCATGTTCAAGAAGCTTAAAGTCTACCCGGGCCCCGAGCATCCACACACTGCTCAACAGCCCCAGTCACTGAGCATCTGAGGAAACACACATGGCAACAGCACAGTATTACGGCACTGGCCGTCGTAAAACATCCACTGCCCGCGTCTTTTTGAAGACTGGCAGCGGCAACATCACGGTTAATGGCCGTGCCCTCGACGAGTATTTCGGTCGAGAGGTGGCGCGCATGATCGTTCGTCAGCCTCTGCAGCTGACCGAAACCGCCGAGCAATTTGATGCAAACGTCACCGTAGTTGGCGGCGGAAGTTTTGGTCAGGCGGGCGCAATTCGTCACGGTTTGACCCGGGCACTGATGGATTACGACGAGTCTCTGCGAGCTACACTTCGCGCGGCGGGTTATGTAACCCGAGACGCTCGAGAAGTTGAGCGTAAGAAAGTCGGCCTCCGCAAGGCGCGTCGACGTCCGCAGTTCTCCAAGCGATAAATTTGCTGGAACGCCAGAAAAGCCGGCACGATGCCGGCTTTTTTGTAGGATTTTGGCCCTTATCTCGAAAGCTGATTCAACCTGCAAATTAATCGCAGCGTTGCAGCGGCTTTGTCTAGGGCGGTTATGCCGCGCGGGTTGCCCGCATGGGGCAGGGCGATTACTATTCACGCGCCTGAATATTAGTGAGCAATCGCGTTAAAATGGCGGTTGTTCGAAGGGGTTTGGCACCAGATTTGGGGCCGATAACCGCAGTTTCCCACTCATCCGGAGAGCACTTTGATGAGCGAAAGCAATCCAAGCAGCGATGATCAAGCCGAACAGGGCACATCTACCCAGACCCGCCGTCGGTTTTTAACAGCGGCGACATCAGCTGTCGGCGTAGCCGGCGTTGCCGGTGTTGCAGTGCCGTTTCTGGGGTCCTGGAACCCCTCTGAGAAAGCCAAGGCCGCCGGTGCGCCCGTAAAGGCTGACATCGGCAAACTTGAGCCCGGCCAAATGGTTGTGGTTGAGTGGCGCGGTCAGCCCGTCTACGTCTTGCACCGCACCGACTCGCAGGTGTCCGATCTGCCAAAACTGGACGCTCAGTTAAAAGATCCAGCCTCAGAGATTTCTGACCAGCCTACTTACATCACCGATACCGGACGCTCGATTCGTCCTGAGCTGCTCGTGGTTGTCGGGCTGTGTACGCACCTGGGGTGTGCGCCTAAGTTCCGCCCTGAGGTTGGCGCCTCTGATATGGGTGGCGATGAATGGTTAGGCGGTTTTTTCTGCCCCTGCCACGGTTCTAAGTTTGATTTAGCCGGACGCGTTTACCAGGGCGTGCCAGCTTCCGCTAACCTTGTGGTTCCCCCTTACAGTTTTGAAGGCGACAACGTGCTTGTCGTCGGCGTTGATGCGGAGGCCGCGTAATGGAAAAAGCACTGACAGGATTTGTCGGCTGGATAGATGAACGTCTACCGTTGACACGAACGTGGAATACCCACATGGGCGAATACTACGCGCCCAAGAACTTCAATATCTGGTACTTCTTTGGCGTGTTTTCGCTGCTGGTGCTGGTCAACCAGTTGTTGACGGGTATTTGGCTGACGATGAACTACACGCCCTCAGCCGAAGAGGCGTTCGCCTCGGTTGAATACATCATGCGTGACGTGGATTACGGTTGGTTGCTGCGCTACATGCACTCCACCGGTGCTTCGGCGTTCTTTGTGGTGGTGTATCTGCACATGATGCGCGCACTGCTGTACGGCTCGTACAAGAAGCCCCGTGAGCTGATTTGGGTGTTTGGCATGCTGATTTTTGTCGTGCTGATGGCTGAAGCCTTCGTGGGTTACGTGTTGCCTTGGGGCCAGATGTCCTACTGGGGCGCACAGGTGATTATTTCGCTGTTCGGTGCGATTCCGGTGGTTGGCGAAGACATCGTGACCTGGATTCGCGGTGACTACTTGATCTCAGGTATTACACTGAACCGATTCTTTGCGCTGCATGTGGTTGCGCTGCCGATTGTATTGCTAGCACTGGTTGTTCTGCACATTCTCGCTTTGCACGAGGTGGGCTCTAACAACCCCGATGGCGTTGAGATCAAGAAAAACAAAGATGCGAACGGTATTCCTCTCGATGGCATCAAATTCCACCCCTACTATTCGGTTCACGATATTCAGGGCATTGCAGTATTCCTGTTCTTCTTCTGCGCGATTATTTTCTTTGCGCCCGAGATGTCTGGATTCTTCCTTGAGTATGCGAACTTTGAAGAAGCCAATGCGCTCAAGACCCCTGCCCATATCGCGCCAGTGTGGTATTTCACGCCGTTCTATTCAGTACTGCGGGCAGTACCCGATAAGTTCTGGGGTTTTGTCGCCTTTGCGGCGTCAGTCGCCATTCCTTTTGCATTGCCGTGGCTTGACCGTTGCAAAGTGAAGTCCTGGCGCTACCGAGGCAACATCAACCGCGTAATGCTGATGTTGTTCGTGGCGAGCTTCCTCATCCTCGGGGTATTGGGTGTCAAGTCGCCCACTCCAGAGCGCACATTCCTTGCACAGATTTGCTCGGTGTTCTACTTCATGTTCTTCCTGGCGATGCCGATTTGGTCGACTCTGGACAAGAACAAGCCGGTGCCCGAGCGAGTCACCACCGATGGCGGCCTGAGCTTCTTGGGTAGTCTCGCAACGTTGGTTGTGATCGGTGTGCTGACCGTCTTGCCGTTGAAGGCGGTGGGTGCTGAGTCAGCCTATGACTGCGGCACCATGCCCTGTGATCAGATAGACCTCGATCCAGCAGATCAGCCGTCTCTCCAGCGGGGAGCAGCCCTATACATGAACTACTGCATGGGCTGTCACTCACTTCAGTATTCTCGCTATAACCGAGTGGCCCGTGACCTGGGTATTCCTGAAGATCTGTATCAAGCCAATCTGATGTTCGACCCCAGCATCAAAGTCGGTTCGCTGATGGACAACGCCATGGACAAGGCCAACGCGAAAGTCTGGTTTGGCGCGACGCCCCCAGATTTGACGTTAGTGTCTCGAGCCCGCCAGCCCGAGTGGCTGTATACCTACCTGCGGACGTTTTATCAGGATGACTCCCGCCCCTATGGTGTGAACAACAAGGTTTATCCTGCGGTTGGTATGCCCCATGTACTGATGGAGCTTCAGGGTATGCCCGTGTGCGCACCCGGCCCAGCCTACGGTCACGAGGGTGAAGTTGATCCGCTGACCGGCGAAGGTAAGCTCGATGAACCCTGTGGCCGACTGGAAATTGCCGCGGCGGGTGCAATGGCGCCGGCTGAGTACGACGCGGCGATCTTTGATCTGGTAAACTTCCTCGCTTACACCGCTGATCCAGTGAAGCTTGAGCGACAGCAAATGGGCATTTACGTGCTGCTGTTCCTCGCCGTGTTCTTTGTTTTCGCTTGGCTCCTTAGCCGCGAATACTGGAAAGACGTACACTAAGACTCACCAGTCGTTACTGGGGGCGTCGCCGACGTCCCTTCTAGCCCCCCAAAGGGGGACACTCGGAGCAACATAATGAAAATCTCTGACGACACCTCTGCAGTCGTGTCAAAACGGTCTTCAATGACCCTTTTCTCTGATAACACCAGCCATTACAGCCACCGCGTGCGTATTGTGTTAGCCGAGAAAGGCGTCACCGTGGACCTGGTTGAATCCGACTCGGGAGTTGCGCCACCAGAGCTGGCAGACGTGAATCCGTACAACACAATGCCAACACTATTGGATCGGGATTTGGTGTTGTATGAGTCGAAAGTGACCATGGAATACCTTGATGAGCGGTTTCCGCATCCGCCCTTGTTGCCGGTCTACCCGGTTGCTCGCGCAGAAAGTCGGTTGTTGATGTATCGGATTGAGCGCGATTGGTGTGCGCTTGTCGACGCCATCCAAAATTCTCGATCAGACAACGTTATTAAGAAATCGGTCAAAGAATTGCGTGAAGGCCTGATGGCAATTGCGCCGATCTTTAACGAGAAGCCATTTTTTATGAGCGATGAGTTCACGCTGGTTGATTGCTGTATTGCTCCAATCCTTTGGCGGTTGCCGGTATTGGGCGTGGACATTCGACCAAGTAAGCAATCAAAGCCGCTGCTGAACTACATGGATACGCTGTTTTCTCGGGAGGCTTTCAGAGAAAGTCTGTCGATTCAGGAGCGGGAGATGCGCGCCTAAGCGCAATCTCACTGTGACACCCAGTCGACCGTACATCATTAGGGCAATCTACGAGTGGATTGTTGACAACGACTGCACCCCGCACTTGCTGGTGGATGCAAACGGGCCAGATGTGATCGTTCCGGATGCCTACGTCGCCGACGGACAAATAGTGCTCAACATCTCCCCGACCGCTGTGGTCAGTCTGCAAATGGGCAATTCGGCGGTGACCTTTAACGGTCGCTTCGGTGGACAACCCATGGATATCTTCGTGCCGATTGCCTCAATAATGGGCATTTACGCGCGAGAGAACGGACAGGGTATGGTGTTTGAGTCCGAGCCTGAGCCTGAACCCCCACCGGAAGCTCCAACGCCACCAGAGCGCGGACGACCGACACTCAAGGTCGTTAAGTAGCGCTGCTTATCTTCGGCCGCAGAAAGATAGCGACCGGATTTGTCGCTCTAGCTCTGCTTTCGTGCACTGTGTGATCAGATCAACTCAAACAATCTGACGACCCGTTTGACCCCGGGTACCTCGGCAGCTTCGTCGGCGGAGCGCTCCGCCTCCTCGGGCGTGAGTAGCCCCAGTAGGTAGACGACACTGTTCTCGGTAACGACTTTGATTCGCATGCCGGGCACATCGGAGGCCGTTAGCAAAGCCGTCTTGACTCGGGTGGTGAGCCAAACGTCATTGGCTTTGGTTTCGCCATCTGACTCGGGACCGATTTCAAGCTCGTTGTAAATCCGGCGAACGCCCTCAATATCCCGCAGCACGTTTGCTGCCTTGGTTTTAAGCGATTCTGTGGGAACCTCTCCGACGATGAGCACGTAGCCATTGTATGACGTCGTCTGGAAACTGAGGTCGTCAAAGGCGTCGTCTGCGGCACGAATGTTGACGATTGCTTTGGTCTCGATGCTCTCGTCAAGCACCTGCTGGGCAAGGCTGCGCTCACCAGGATCATCTTCTATAGGATCTGACTCAAAGGTTGCCAGCGTTGTCCCGCAGCCGAGCAGTGCGGTGCTGAGCAGGACGACAGGTAACGCGCGATAGAATCTGTTGAACATTATTCCTCCAGTGGACCGAACGCCGAAATATCGATTAAGCCTGCAAGACAAATGGCTGCGCTGTGGCTGAGTGACAATGTCGTAGCGCGATCAGCGTCGGGGAACAGTAAACTCGGGCCACAACCCTGGCCGCCGATCCAAATCGATTTCACATGACGTTTTGTAAGGGCTGTTGAGATAATTTCAAGGTGGTCTGCCCCTAATGAGCTAGCAAACACAATAGCGAGATCTCCGGGCTGGCCAAGCGCCGTGAGCTGTTGCCCAAGCCAGCGGGTGGCGCCGCTGACCGGTTCTGCGTACCGAGGGCAAAGCTCGATCACCGGTAGGGGGGGGCGCTCCCGCTCAAGACCGACGCGCAGGAGTTCCGCCAACACCATCGCACTGGGGCAGTCGACGGCGACGCCACAGGTAAATAGCTTTCTCTCGGCAAAAATTGTCTCGGTGGATTCGCGGGCGGCCGTCGTCAAGATATCGGCGATTGCATCGACAGACAGGCTTAGGTGTTCGATGTGGCTTTGGAATTGGCTGGCGACGATATTGTAGTAGGGCATTGACAGGATCTATCCCGATATTCACTGACCGTTTTCGAACGCCTGCTTAATCCAGCGGGGCTCAGCGCTCGCCTGTGGATCGCCATCATACGCGATAACGTCGAAACGACAGCGCTGATTACGCAGTTGTGGATGAATTTTCAGAAATACCGCAGCTGTAAGCATCAGTTTGCGTTGTTTTCGCTGATCAACGGTCGCTAAGGGAGTGGCGAAGCGTGTGTTTCGGCGCAGTCGAACCTCCACGAACACCAAGGTCTCACCATCAGTCATGACGAGATCGATTTCACCTCTGCGGCAGCGGAAATTGCGAGAAATTAGCGATAAGCCCTTGGAGGCCAAAAAAGCTGCCGCGTGCTGCTCGGCGCTTTCTCCCAGCCGTTGACCGGTATTCATGCGACCCTACTTTAAGTACGAATTCAGTCGCCTTAAGGTAGTTGGTGGGGACGGACCCTGTCGCCAGCAAATTCAACCGGTACCAGCTCGCGCTCGATTTCGCCGTTGATTAGTCGGTTAAGCAGGCCCGTGTCTGCTCTGAGGAAGGGAGCGCGGCTGACCTGAGATTGCTCCCAGTGATCGAGCGTGCGGACCGCATCGGTGCCGAGCGCGGTTAATCTCGAATACCGGTCGACGTCCACAGCTTCCAAAACCGCGGGCGTTTCTACAAAAACGATGTCATTGAGATCGCGGTTTTGAAGGTGACGATGGCCGCTATAGATTGCGGCGGGACTGTAGACGGGAACATCACCGCTGTAGTGGAAGACGAGCAGCGGGCGCAGTTTTCGGGCGTCTGCGGGGGTGGGTGCGAGCAGGAAAACAACGTCGAAGTCTTGGCGGCGACGGGCGCGGGCTTCTACGGGCGCTTCAAACGCGGCCTCAATGTCGGTAATGCGCTGCTCGGATGCTGCGCCACCCACTAATTCACTGACCTGCTGGGATACTGGTGGGTCGTTACGCAGGGGTAGTGTCCTGACGGTAACGCCCCCCAGTTTGCGCCAGGTCTGGCTGAGGGCGCTTTCCATCCGGCTACCCCAGTCTGTGTCAGGACGGACGATCATCGCGCGGCGCAAGCCCCGTCCGAACGCCATTTGGGCGATTTGACGGGCCTCATCTTCAGGTGCAAGGCTCAGGGCTGCCCAATTGATCGCCTCGCCCGGTGGCAATGCCTCGGGTCTGTTAAGCGCCAACACGGGTACCGGCCGCTCCCGCAAACTTCCAAGCAGCTGCACGTCTGCTTTTGTTAGTGGGCCAATAACCCGGTCAGCGCCATCCCGTATTGCTTCTCGGTAAGCGGCGATCGCGTCGGGGAATCGGTCGGTGTCCACGGTGATCAGGGCGGGTCGTGAGTCGACATCGCGATACTCGATGTAGAGTGACTCAAGAACACCTTGTAGTACTGCCTCGCCAGCGCCCTGTAATCGTCCACTCAGCGGAAGCAGTACAGCAATTTTGCTTGGTGGTTGAGCGTCAAGCCAAGCATTCAAGCCTGCAGGTAGCGGTTGCACCGCGCTGTGTTGCATGTGGGTTGCAAGCCAGCCGTTGACCTTCATGCGTCCTTGCCGGTAAGCCTGATTGAGCAGCAACCAGCCACGCCAATCGGCGCTGTCGGTCTGCAACAACGCGCTGGCGAGCTGTGTGTCGCTCAGGTGCATCAGGTTTTCCCAAACTGGATCTTTCAGCGCCAGCGTTTGTTCGGGTGACTGCAGCAATCGCTGATGGGCCAGCTTTGCCGCGGTCAGCCACTGCCCCCGAAGTTGGGCGCGCTCATGGCGCACGCTCAATACCAGCAGCTGGCCATCCAGGTCGGTAATCGAGGCAGCGGAGAGCTGCTGCTCAGCCAGTGCCGTATCCCCCGAGAGCCACGCGAGTTCAGAGTCGATTAGCGCTGCGCTTGTGGCATCGAGGCCTCTGACAAGCAATGCATTCCGATATGCGCGTGCTTCAAGAATTCCATCGGTCAGTGCGATATCACGAATCTTGAACAGCGCGTCTCGGTCTATTTGCTGCTCGGGTTCAGGTGGTGTGGGGTCGGGAATGTCGGTAACCGCAGGCGGTCGATCGACGACAGCGGAGGTATCGTTGTCGGTGGGTGTGCCCGCACAGCTCGCGAGCGCTAAGGCCAACACCATGGCTCCGGCGCGGGCGCAGAGGTTTTGTAACCCAGTGGTGTATCCCGTTAGTCGGGATTCAAGTGCCTGGCGGGTTGCAGTCTTTATGGCGAGATGTGCGATCATGGTTGCATTATAGACGGGAGAGACACCCTTGGAATGTGGGTTGTACATAGTACCGACGCCAATTGGCAACCTCGCCGATATTACCGGGCGTGCGCTTGGTGTGTTGGCGGCAGTTGACGTCATCGCAGCCGAGGATACCCGTCACAGTCGAAAATTGCTCTCGCACTACGATATCGACACCCCGCTTCGGGCCTATCACGAACACGTTGATGATCATGTCACCCAAGCGCTAGCGGATGAGATTGCGAATGGGAGCGCGGTGGCATTGATCAGTGATGCGGGCACGCCGTTGGTATCAGACCCGGGCTACCGGTTAGTGAGAGCCGTACAAGAGGCGGGAGCGCCAGTCGTGCCGTTACCGGGCCCCTGCGCTGCGATCGCAGCACTAAGTGGATCTGGTTTGCCAACCGATCGGTTTAGTTTCGAGGGCTTTCTGCCCGCCAAATCTGGGCAGCGAGTTGCCCAGCTTGAGGCGCTTAGAGACCGACAGGGCACGTTGATTTTCTACGAGGCGCCTCATCGTATCAGTGACACTCTTGCCGACGCTTGTGCCGTCTTCGGCGATACGCGAGAGGCGGTGCTTGCTCGAGAGTTAAGTAAAACCTTCGAGACCATCCGTCGCTCGCCCCTTGGGCCCCTTCGGGAATGGGTTGCTGCTGACCCCAATCAACAGCGCGGCGAGCAGGTATTGATGATTGGCCCGCCCCCTAAAGCGGATGTGCGCGTTGACCCGCCGACTTTGCGGTTGCTGGAACGTTTGTCGCGGGAGTTACCACCTCGAAAAGCAGCTCAGGTAGTGGCGGATCTCTCGGGTATCAAGGCAAGAGAGCTCTACGCTGTGTTGCTCGCGGGAAAGGACGCAAACGACCCCGGTTAGCTGTTACGCCGCTTGTGGAGTCTGCCGCCAGCCAGTACAGTGCGCCCCGAGTCGATTAGGCGATCGCTGTCACTACGGTGACGGAGGAAAGTCCGGGCTCCTGAGGTCAGAGTGCCAGGTAACGCCTGGGAGGCGCGAGCCTACGGAAAGTGCAGCAGAAAGGAAACCGCCCATCTTCAACGTGCTTGATGCTGGGTAAGGGTGAAAAGGTGCGGTAAGAGCGCACCGCGCGGCTGGTAACAGGCGTGGCGATGGTAAACCCCACTCGGAGCAAGACCAAATAGGAATCCATTAGCCGTGACCTCCGGCGGATTCGGGTAGGTCGCTACAGGCGGACGGTGACGTCCGTCGCAGATGAATGGTCGCCCACGACAGAACCCGGCTTATCGATTGACTCACTATGCACCCCCTCTTCGCTCTGAGGAGGGGGTGCGCCTATTTATTATCTGTCTATATCTGTGTTGGCTGTCGGCTCACTGCGATGATTATCAAAGCCCGAGTCCAGCGACGCCTTTCCCGCAGCGCTTTAAAGAGCGATTTAGAATCAAAAATCATCTAAAAATACTTTTAAGGTATATCACTTAATACAGCGCTTTGAGCTTTAAGGCTAAAAATCTGTTTTAGCGGCCGTTTAATGGATCGTAATAAGCGTGTTGGACCCCGTTCAAAACCCTATCAGCGGGTTTTGTAACCCTATGAAAAGCAAAGAATTTTTCCTCTGCCGCCGTTGACGCTGTATTTTCACGTGGGTATAGTGGGGAAAAGTGGGGCAAAGTGGTTGTTAAGCCCTTATAGTGGAGCTCCCGGGTTCGGGGTGGGGATTTTAGTGTTTCGAGGCGTGCAGCACATCAACATGGATGCAAAGGGACGAATGGCGATCCCTTCGCGTCAGCGTGAGTCCCTGCTTGCCCAGTGTGAGGGCAGAGTCGTCATTACGATTGATACCCAATCCAACTGCCTTGCTGTTTATCCCCTGCCCGAGTGGGAGCGCATTGAAGCCGATGTGCAGGCGCTGCCAGCGCTCAATCCCGG
>CBFHHJ010000030.1:9913-15254 GCA_965655505.1 Luminiphilus sp. | reverse complement strand
CGGCCAACCGCCGATCGCGTCCGGGAAACCGTTTTTAATTGGCTTCAACCAATCACTCCCGGGGCGCGCTGCCTCGACCTGTTTGCCGGCAGTGGTGCGCTGGGGCTTGAGGCGCTGTCTCGAGGCGCGAGCCACTGTGATTTCATCGAACACAATACCGCGGCTGCAAGCGCCATCAAGCGCCATATTGCGGAGCTCGGCTGTGGTGATCGCGGCACGGTAATCTCGGCGGATGCTCTTACCTGGTGCTCCGACACCCCTTATGACCTCGTCTTCATTGATCCGCCCTTTGATGCGAACTACTTCGATGCGGCACTCATGCAGGTATCCGACGCGGACCTGCTTGCCGACGACGGTCGAATCTACCTCGAGCTTCCGGTATCCCAACCCATGCCCGACATCGAGCAAGCCTTCGAACACCTCAAAGCGAAGACTGCGGGCAATGTACAGTTTCATTTGTTGGGCAGGTTTCCCGCCTAGCGCCCAGACGGCACTTCTTCTGCTTCAACGGCTTACAGTCCGCGCCAAGGATTGGGCATGGCGTTTGTCGCGGACTCAGCGCTTGTGTAAAGTCTCGAGCCTTGTTGGTAGGGAACTTATCCAATGCGAACCCATACTGTTGTCTATCCTGGGACTTTTGACCCAATTACCAACGGCCATATCGACTTGGTCGAGCGCGCAGCACGCCTTTTTGATCGTGTGGTCGTCGCGATTGCCTCCAGCGAGCGCAAAGGCCCACTGTTTTCACTCGATGAAAGGGTCGAGCTAACCAAGACCGTACTGAGTCATCTCGACAATATTGAAGTGACTGGTTTCAACATCCTGCTTACTGACTTTGTCACCGAACAGGGATCCAACTGCGTGCTCCGCGGACTCCGAGCGGTGGCGGATTTCGAATATGAATTTCAGCTGGCAAATATGAATCGGGCAATCAAACCGGATTTCGAGAGCGTGTTTTTAACTCCTGCCGAGCACCTATCGTATATTTCTTCTTCGCTGGTACGCGAAATCGCATCGCTGGGCGGCAACATCACACCTTTTGTGCCATCCGCTGTATCAGATGCGCTGTATGAGAAGTTTCCCCGTTAACGCTGGCATTTGGGGCAAAACACCGTCGCACGATTATTCTGACGAATCTCACTGAGCTTGTTTGCACACACCCGGCACCCCTGACCGCCTCGGCCATAAACGCGCAATTGCTGGGCAAAATAACCTGGCTGACCGTCACTGCCGACAAAGTCCCGAAGGGTGGTTCCCCCTTGGGCGATGGCGCCGGCTAGTATGTGCTTTATTTCAGCCGCAAGCCGCTGATAGCGCGCCTCACTGATTCTGCCAGCCGCTCGGTCCGGGCGGACGCCCGCCAAGAATAACGCCTCGTTAGCGTAGATGTTGCCCACGCCGACCACGATTTTGCCGTCCATCAGAAACTGTTTAACGGCGACTTTTTTCCCTGCTGCTTTGGCGCGCAAATAAGCACCGTCAAACGCATCAGAAAGCGGTTCGGGTCCTAGGTGATTGAGTAGGGGGTGGTCATCTGATTCGAGCCAGTGAAAACTCCCGAAACGTCGCGGGTCGTTGTAGCGCAGACACTGTCCGTTCTCGAAGACGATATCGATATGATCATGGAATAATGCGGGCGAATCAGCCGGCATGATCCTAAGGGAACCTGACATCCCCAGGTGAATCATGAGGGTTCCACTCGCCGTGTCGAGCAACAAATACTTCGCCCTTCGGCGTGCTGCGATGAAACGGTGACCCACCAATGCAGTAAACAAATCGGCCGGCACTGGCCAACGCAGGCGGGCTTCTCGAACTTTCGCTGCCACAATGGTGTTATCGAGTACGTGTGGCTCGATACCCCGACGGGTAGTTTCGACTTCGGGTAACTCGGGCATCGATGACTTTTCCTCGATCAGGAACGCAACAGCTCAGGTGCTTTGAGAGATCCACTTATATGTGATTAAGCGCAGATCAACCGCCAAGGCCATTTAAAAACAAAAAACCCCGGTCAATGCCGGGGTTTTTTATCGTTGAGTAAAACCAGTGAGCGTTGTTACCGACGGACAATGCCGACGGTAAAGCAAATCACTTGATTTTGCCTTCCTTGTACATCACGTGCTTGCGGGCAACGGGATCATACTTTTTCATTTCAAGCTTTTCGGGAGTCGTCCGCTTGTTCTTGTCAGTGGTGTAAAAGTGACCAGTGCCAGCGGATGAGTTCATACGGATCTTTTCACGCATGGGTCAATACCTCAGAATTTTTCGCCGCGGGCGCGGAGTTCGGACAACACAGTATCGATGCCGCGCTTGTCGATAACTCGCATACCCTTGCTGGATACACGAAGTGTCACAAAGCGCTTTTCAGACTCTACCCAAAAGCGGTGGTTATGGAGATTCGGCAAAAACCGACGACGAGTGCGGTTTTTGGCGTGCGAAACGTTGTTTCCGGTGACCGGGCGCTTGCCGGTGACCTGACATACTCGAGACATTGTGAAACCTGTCGTCAAAACAAAAGGGTGCGCTTTATACCAGAGCATCTGAGTGTCTGCAACACTTCCGGCCCCAGCGCCCCACCCCTTCGGCACTATTTCACGCCCACAATCATGCCGCCGAGCGCTTGTGAGCATCACGATACAAAGTGCCAAAATTCTCGCAATCGGCCCTTCTGTCCATGCTTCAATCAACCCTTTAATCAACCCTGCAATCAACCTTCAAAACCGGCAACACCCGCCAACGCCATCGAATACACGCAGCCGCGGCCAACAATCAGGTGATCGAGAAGGCGGATATCCAGCAGGGCCACGGCATTCGAAATCCGCTCGGTAATGCGAAGATCCGCCTGACTCGGCTCCACGCTTCCCGACGGATGATTGTGGGCGCAAATCAGCCCGCTCGCACCCAGTAGCAGACAGCGCGTGACAATCTCCCGTGGATACACCGCTGCGCTGTCAATTGTGCCGTGAAAGAGATTCTCCACTGACAGCAGGCGATTCTTGCTATCGAGAAACAGACAGCAAAATATCTCCCGCCGCTCGCCGCTTAAGTGCTGCAGCAAAAAATCTTCACAGGCGCTGGGGGAGTCCAGTACGCCGCCGGCCAACAATTGCTCCCGCGCTAGCCAGTGAGCAAGCTGCAAAGACGCGCTCAACCGCTCAATTCGTCGCCTGCCAACGCCCTGCAGAGCCCAGTGTCCGTCCAAAAGTGCTCTCACGGCATCATTGAGCAAGCCCCGATGCCGCAGTGTCGACTTCCGTCCCCCCTCGCCGTGAGTATCTAGCACCTGACTGGACGCACAACAGTAGCCTTGCCACTGTTTCGCGACCTCAGCGGGATCCAGGCCCGCCGCTCTTGCTAAGAGCTCAACCCCCTCAAAGTTCGCAGGCTCCCGCCAGAGGCCATTAAACGCCGCCCTTTCTGTGTCCAAAACGCCTCCCAAATGCTAGTGTTTGCAATATTTTCAGCGTAAAAACGGCCTCATGGCACACCTTTCCAATCGCAATATCATCATTGGCGTCTGTGGCGGCATAGCGGCTTACAAGGCGGCGGAAATCGTTCGGCTATTCAAAAAGGCTGGGGCTTCTGTACGCGTTGTCATGTCGCGAGGTGCGCAGGAGTTCATTACGCCGCTCACGCTACAAGCATTATCCGGGGAACCGGTTCATACCGAGTTACTCGACGAGGCTGCGGAGGCAGGCATGGGGCACATCGAGCTCGCACGCTGGGCTGACGCTATGTTGGTGGCGCCGGCGACCGCCGATGTTATTGCCCGATTAGCCCAGGGTCGCGCGGACGACTTGCTGACTACCGTTGCGCTCGCGACGCCAGCTCCAGTGTTCATAGCACCTGCGATGAACCAGCAAATGTGGCTAAATGCGGCGACTGCCGCCAATGTTGCCACCCTGGCAACCCGCGGCGCGGTGATAATTGGCCCCGATGCAGGGGAGCAGGCTTGTGGCGATGTCGGTCCCGGACGTTTGTTGGATCCCGAAGCAATCGCTTCGGCAGTGTCTCAAACTTTCGATACGGGTGACCTCGCAGGTCGGAAGGTGGTTATCACAGCCGGCCCAACCCGGGAGGCGCTTGACCCGGTGAGGTATTTAAGCAATCACAGTTCGGGCAAAATGGGCTTCGCCCTCGCTCGCGCTGCCGCAGAAGCTGGCGCCGAGACGATCTTGATTGCAGGGCCAGTGAACCTACCCACACCCCCTTCGGTTCGACGCATTGACGTGGTGTCTGCGGAAGAGATGCTCGCGGCAACACTCGACGCGATTGAAGCCACGGAACATGACGTGAGCGAGGTCGGTAACGGTGACACGGGCTCGTCGGCTGTCGTTGATATTTTCATCGCCGCGGCCGCCGTTTCGGACTATCGCCCGACAGCGGTAGCCGATCAAAAAATTAAAAAAGCGGGCGCGCAGCTCTCCATTGAACTGACCCGCAACCCGGATATCGTCGCCACGGTATCGAACTCATCACACCGACCCCACTTGGTGGTGGGCTTTGCTGCGGAAACCCAGGCGTTGGACCATTACGCGGCTGACAAGCTCACGCGCAAGGGGCTCGATGTGATCATCGCGAACGACGTTTCGCGCTCGGATATCGGCTTTAATAGCGACAGCAACGCCGTGTCAGTCATCGACAGTGAAGGTGGCGTCGAACTACCCACAGCGACCAAGCAGGCGCTGGCTGTTACGCTGATCGCCCAATTTGCAAAGCGTTTAAACACCGCCACGACCAATTCGGCAGGAGGCCCGGTGCATTGACAGCGACTGACACAAAATCTTTAAAGTCTCAGACAGAACCCTGGACACAGCCCCGGACATCCGCGCCGGAACATGAGGTAGTCGTTGGCAGTAACGCGCTTCGAGGGCTGCTCGCAAAAGCAGCCCTAGTAGCCATCGTGCCAGCAATTTTGGTCTTCAGCTGGATGGCTTTTTTGCGTGAACCGACACTCCGTAGTGACAGCGCGACGGTAATCGCAGAGGCTGTTGTCGTCGCCCGTGCAGCAGTCGTAACCGAGTACATTGAGGATGCTACCCGCCGAGTTGAAAATCTGGCATTAACGTTACCTGCGGACACACCTGCGGGTGATTTCGATCCCATCAAAGCCGGGTTCCCGGACGCGTTAACCGTGGTGGCCATCCCACTGGACGAAATGGGTACCGCGAGCCTAGAGCTGGGCAATCTGGGTCTTGAGACCCACATCAGCATCGACGTCATTCGCAAAGCATTTGTCGGGGACAGCCCTCAGCCCGAAATGGTGGTGCAGTCTGAAACCCCTTTTGCGCTGATCGCCCGCCCCTATGGCGATCCTGCACAGGGCGTCATTCTCGTGAAACTC
>CBFHHJ010000030.1:6376-9664 GCA_965655505.1 Luminiphilus sp. | reverse complement strand
TTCCTAGTTGCTGGGCTCATTATGTTGCTGGGGGTACCGCGGCTGCTACGCAACGAGGCGAATCACATTGCAGAAAGTGCCGAGCTGCACACAACGTTAAAACTGTCAGTACCCGCGCTGCTGCCGCTCGCCAAGATGCTGCGCCAGCTTAGCTTGGTTAGCCGCCGACAACTTGTCAGCCACGCAAGGCGAGAGGCGAATAAAGAAGACACAAAAGTGAAGCCCAAGGCGCCTCCACCACCTGCGACAGAGGTCTCCGAAACGGAAGACGCTGTTGTAGAGAACGCGGCACCCGTTCAAACACCCAGCGACAACATAAGCGATCCGCTAGACGCATTGTTCCGTCCAGCAGGCATTCGCGGCGACACCAATACCGAGCTCACCGATGAAGTCATCGATAAAGTCGGCAACGCTCTTGCTGTGTTGGCGAAGGACCGTGGGATCACCACATTTGCTCTCGCCCACGATTGTCGCTCCAGCAGTAAAGACATCCGAAGCCGCCTGGCTCGGGCAATGCTCGCGGGGGGCATTGATATTATTGATATTGGTGAAGCGCCATCACCCCTGCTCTACTACGCTATTCACGAAACCGACGCTCAATCGGGCGTGATGATCACCGGCGGCCACAGTAACGAGCACATCAACGGCCTGAAAATTTCACTGAACCGACAGCCAATGAGCGCTGAGGACATGAATGCGCTGCTCGCGCTGGTCAAGACAGGAGCAAGGACTAACGGCACAGGCCGAATGGCCAAGCAAGATGTCGCACCCGACTACATCGACCGCATTGCTTTGGACATTGCTTTAGCCTTGCCGTTAAAAGTGATTGTCGACACTAACTTTGGTACTGCAGCCGGTGTCGTGCCCGACATGCTCGAGGCACTCGACTGCGATATCGTCAGCTTCAATAGCCCTGCTGAGGGGCAACGACCGGAAGACTGGCGGCTAGAGAGCGCCTTAGCCGCTTTAGGTGAGCGCGTGACGAAGGAGGGTGCCGACATCGGCATGCTGTTTGATAGTGACGCGGATCGACTCTATACCGTAGCGGAAAACGGCGAGCTGATTGAAACCGACCGGTTGCTGATGTTGCTCGCCCGCGATGTTCTCGAACGGAACCCCGGTGCAGATGTCATTTATGATGTTCGATTCTCCCGCCACTTTGCACCCTTTATCGCGCGCTGCGGCGGCCGGGCATTAATGTCACGAACCGGCAGAGCATTCGTCGCTAACTCCATGCAGAAATCAGGCGCCCTGTTGGGCGGTGAATTTTCTGGACACCTGTTTTTCAAAGAGCGCTGGTACGGGTTTGAAGATGCACTGTATGGCGCAGCGCGACTGCTTGAGCTGCTTTCCGCAGCGAGCGGAACCTATACGGAGCTAGCTGCAGAACTCCCTCAGGCAGTTTCTAGCCCGGAGATTACCTTGCCCCTTGGGGCCGACGCCCGCCAGCAACTCCTCAAGCGCTTATCTGACACTGCCGAGTTTCCGCAGGCCAGGCTTACCAAGCTCGATGGTTTGCGGGTGGACTACGCCGACGGTTGGGGGCTGGTTAGAAATTCAGCATCGGAAGACGCGCTGTCATTTCGGTTTGAGGGCAATGACGAAACCAGTCTAGCGCGGGTGCAAGGGGTTATCCGAAGAGCCGTATTGCAAATCGCACCAGATCTAGCGCTGCCGTTCTAAACGTCAAGTTATTCTAGCGGCAAATACGCCGCGCCTGTCACACCAAAACCCACCATCACTGTTGTAACGCGAGCCCCAGCCATGTCACTTACCCGAGAATCTGCCACCAGCTTTGCCCGAGTGCTCACTGAGTCGCTGCCCTACATTCAGCGCTTTACGGATCGGACTTTCGTGATCAAGTTTGGGGGCAACGCAATGACTGACCCCGAGCTGCACGAAAGTTTCGCCCGTGACGTAGTCCTAATGAAGCTCGTGGGCATGAATCCCATTATCGTACACGGCGGCGGCCCACAAATTGGACAACTGCTCGATAGACTCCAAATAAAAAGTGAGTTTGTTGACGGTATGCGCGTTACCGATGAGCACACCATGGACGTCGTAGAAATGGTGCTGGGGGCGAGCGTCAACAAAGAGATCGTCGATAGCATCCACCGTAACGGGGGTCGCGCGGTAGGACTTACTGGCAAAGATGGGCGCCTGATTATGGCCCGAAAACTCCAGGGCAGCTTTGGAAAAGCCATTGATATCGGCCAGGTTGGCGAGGTTGCTAAGGTGGATACGGACGTCCTCGATATGCTCAATCACAGCGACTATATTCCCGTGATCGCGCCCGTTGCAGGCGGTGCCGACGGGCAGACGTACAACATCAATGCCGATCTAGTAGCAGGCAAAATTGCCGAGGTACTAAAGGCTGAAAAGCTGCTGCTGTTAACGAACGTTGCCGGACTCCTCGACGCCGATGGCAACACATTGACCGGACTTTCCACAGCAGAGGTAAACACGCTCATCGCCGATGGCGTGATCAAAGGCGGCATGCTGCCCAAAATACAGTGCGCACTTAATGCAGTGTCCGCGGGTGTAACAAGCGCTCACATTATTGATGGCCGAGTCCCTCACGCGGCGCTACTCGAAATCTTCACCGATGAGGGTATCGGCACGCTGATCACCAACAAAATGCCCCCAGCGACCGAATGATGATTGCGTCCCGCGCCGCCAGTAGCTAGCATCATCCGACGAGAGTCAGGCTCACTGCTAATGCCCCAACCTAGATCAGATCGACGAGAACAAATTCTTCAGGCGTTAGCAGCAATGCTTGAGGCCGGTCCCGAGGTCAAAATCACGACCGCCCGACTCGCCCAAGAGGTAGGTGTGTCTGAAGCGGCTCTATACCGTCATTTCCCCTCGAAAACCAAAATGTTTGAGGCGCTAATTGAGTTTGCTGAGGACACGCTATTTTCTCGGATCAAAATTATCCTCGCAGACGACCAGTCTGCCGTTGACGCCTGCAACCGTATCTTGGTGTTGTTGTTGGGGTTTTGCGAACGAAACCCGGGCATTACACGAATTCTCCACGGTGAAGCGCTTAACGGCGAACCTGAGCGGCTGTATCAGCGGGTCACACAAGTCTATGAACGACTAGAAACCCAATTAAGAAGCAGCCTGCGGCAGGCCGAAGTGGAGGAACAACTGCGCCCTACCATCGTGTTAAATGACGCCGTGGGTATGATGCTCGCGATGGCAGAAGGGCGAATAAACCAATATGTTCGGAGTCGTTTTAAGCGATCACCAACCCTCGGCTGGAACGATCAATGGGGCGTGCTGACG
>CBFHHJ010000030.1:2695-6160 GCA_965655505.1 Luminiphilus sp. | reverse complement strand
TTGAGATCTTGTTCAGAGGGGCTGCGCCCTGACCGCTCCGCCTCCGCAACGCGCGCCTGGCCGTTTTCAACCCGCTGTCGCAAGCTGCGCTGGTTACTTTTCAGTATAGACACCCGAATCTTGAGATCTCGTAGGGAGCGATCTCGGGCCGACTCAATATCCTCTATAGTGCTATAGCGTAGTAGCAGCGACTCATCCCACTGCTGCAAACGTATTTTGTCTGCTTTTGCCTGAGCGGCAAGTTCGCGCGCGGTTGATGCGTCGGACCTTTCATCCTCGCTCAACTGTCGCGGCACGACGTCAATCACCCGGCCTTGCTCATTCAGGACTTCGTAGCCCTTTTTGGCGTAGTCAGCGGGTACGCGAAAATCAATCACGGTCACGCCGCGGTCGTTGACATACCGATAGAGGTTGCCGGCATCCGCAGCGAAGGACACCAGCAAGCAAGCCACTGCCATCGCACCTGTAAGAGCTGCGTTCAATTTAAACACCGTAGCTATCGCGATACCGACGCATTGCTTCGAGATGTTCGGCATAACTTGGCTCAGACTCCAGCCACTGAATAATGTCGTGTAAGTCGATCACGCTCACCACATCGAGCCCCAATTGCTCTTGCGCTTCCTGAACCGCAGATTGACTACCCTGGCCGCGCTCACATCGATCCAAGCCAATTATAACACCTGCAGCCCGTGCTCCTTCCGCAGCAATGAGCTGGGCCGACTCCCGCACAGCGGTGCCCGCCGTCATTACATCATCAACAATCACGACGTTGCCCTCGAGGGCAGCACCAACCAACGATCCCCCCTCACCATGAGTTTTGGCCTCTTTCCGATTGAATGCGTAGGGGACATCACGACCCTGATGTTCCGCTAGGGCAACCGCTGTCGTCGCGACTAACGGGATACCTTTATAAGCAGGCCCAAATAACACGTCAGGCTGACTATTTGCCGCGACCAGCGCCGCGGCATAGCAGCGCCCCAGTGTGGCGAGAGCGCCCCCCGAAGAAAACCCCCCGGCATTGAAGAAGTACGGGCTGATCCGCCCCGATTTGAGCTCGAATTCGCCAAAACGCAGAACGTTGCAGCGAACTGCAAGGTCAATGAAATCCTGTCGAAACGTGCTGTTAGCTGAGAGCTCTAAGGTCAATGCTGCGCCTCGCTGTTCTAAGTTGAGAATCCGGTGTAGTACGACTATCTCAAAGGGTTGTGCGAACCACAAAGCATGGCGTCAAAAAAATTAGCTGAAAATAGTGGTCCGCGGGCGGATTGCCGTATCATAGCCAGCTTGACAGTGCAGGACTAGCAATGAGAGTCATCAGTTTAGTAGTCGAGGGGCTTGAACAGGCGCGGGAAGCGGGCTTGTTCAAATGGCTTATGGAGCAGGATGCGGACATCATTTGTCTGCAGGACACCCGCTGTTCGGAATATTCCCTAAAGGACGATGAGTTCTTCCCTAGCGACTACAACGCCTATTTTCTCGACGATTTCGATGACCACACCAACAATGGTGTCGCGATCTATTGCCGCAAGCTCCCCAAAGCAATCATGACCGGTCTGGGCTTTGTCGATTTTGACGCCCGAGGGGTTTATATCCAGGCTGACTACACAGACTTTAGTTTCGGCTCGCTACTTATGCCCAGCGGCATTAGCAGCGACGAGGCCATGAACACCAAACTCAAGTTTATGGAAATGCTCGGTGGTCACTTCCAAAAAGTGCGCAACAAACGCAGAGAATTCATAATTTGCGGCGGTTGGGAGCTGGTTGACAAGCCGATCGACGCCGAAGAGGCGGGCAATCGCACCGATATTCCCGGTTTCTCGGATATCGAGCAGAGCTGGCTGCGCGAGCTTTACCACAATGGCTACTGCGATGCGTTTCGAGCCTATTCCCACGAACCCGAGGAATTCACCTGGTGGCCCGAGGGAGACGATGCCGGGGGCATACGCACAGATACCCAAATTGTGTCAGCGTCTTTGGCTGGTCGCATTGACTATGCGGCGATTTACACCGCTGAGGCATTCTCGAGCCACGCACCGATTATCGTTGATTACGACGTAGAGCTGTGACCGACTGACCAGCCACATCTGATAGCTCGTCCAAACTAGCCCCGTTTGTAATAGACCCGTAGCTAAAGTCCCGTAGCTAAAGCCCCGTAGATAGTGCCGCTCGCTGGGCAGTAACGATCTGTTCGCCGGCCTCAACGGCAAGGGCCAACATGGCGTCGAGCTCGTCGCGGCTAAATGTCGCCCCTTCGGCGGTGCCTTGAACCTCCACCAGCCCACCGCCCTCAGCTATTACAACGTTTAGGTCGGTATCCGCTGTCGAGTCCTCGGCGTAATCAAGATCTGCTACTGGTACGCCGCGCCAAATACCCACCGATACAGCAGAAATCATATGCTTGAGGGGGTCTGTTTTTAAAATACCTGCACGCTGAAAACCATTGAGCGCATCCACGACAGCAACGCAAGCACCTGATATCGCCGCTGTGCGCGTGCCGCCGTCGGCTTGAATGACGTCACAGTCAATTGTCAGTGTGTTTTCTCCAAGCGCTTTTAGATCGAGAGCGGCGCGGAGCGACCGCCCAATAAGTCGCTGAATTTCAACCGTACGACCTGATTGCTTGCCTCTAGCCGCTTCGCGATCCATCCGTGACCCGGTTGATCGCGGCAACATGCCATACTCAGCCGTCAACCAGCCCTGACCTTTGCCCCTTAAAAATCCGGGCACCCCCGCAGATAGCGACGCCGTACAGATAACCTTGGTGCGCCCAAAAGAAACCAGAACCGAACCTTCGGCGTGACACGTGAACTGCCGATCAAAACGGATTTGGCGTAGTTCACCGTAATCGCGGCCGCTGGGTCTAGGATGCTGCTGAGACATGGGTCAATCCTTTTTCGGTGTGAGGTAATTACTGCAAAACGCGCTGATAACGACCCTGTATGTCGGCGCTAGCAGCAGCGCATGCTGTTAGACTGGCGAAACGCAGGAAATCCAGAGATGTCGTTTACGGAGTCAGTGTGACACAGAGCATGACGGGCTTTGCCCGCGGTAGTGTAACAACCCCCCTCATCACCGTCATTGTCGAGATGCGTTCGGTTAATAACCGGTTCCTCGATTTGCACTTTCGCTGTCCCGAAAACCTCCGCGCCTTCGAGGGAAGCTGGCGCAAGACGCTCAGCCGTCGACTAGACCGCGGTAAAGTCGAGGTCTCGGTGCGACTGCAGGCTGGCACTGGCACAGACACACTGCTCATCAACACCGAGAGGCTCGATGCCATCGGTAGTGGTTTAGAGCAGGTGGGTATCCGGTTTCCCGAATCGACACCACCCGACCGGCTGGCCCTACTGCAGGCGCCTGGTGTGATGGCGTCCGATCAAGTCGATGAACAAGCGCTCGCCAGCGCAGTGGCGCAAGCCCTGTCGATAGCGCTGGATGAGTTGGTCGGCGAACGCTCACGAGAGGGCG
>CBFHHJ010000030.1:0-2597 GCA_965655505.1 Luminiphilus sp. | reverse complement strand
CAAGCGCTCGCCAGCGCAGTGGCGCAAGCCCTGTCGATAGCGCTGGATGAGTTGGTCGGCGAACGCTCACGAGAGGGCGATCAACTGGCGGCAATGGTTCGCGAGCGGGTTGATAGTATCCGAGGACTTTTGGCTGCACTGCAAGAGCACCTACCCACAATTCGAGCGCAGCAGCGACAGCGATTACTCGATCGCCTGGAAGACGCGGGCGTTGAGCCCGATGCGCGCCGGCTCGAGGAAGAGCTTGTCTATGTGGCCCAGCGCTCGGATGTTGACGAAGAAATGGACCGCCTAGGCGCTCACCTAGAGGCTATACTCGTCGCCTTGGATGGCAACGCTCCCTGCGGCCGGCGTCTGGATTTTCTGATGCAAGAACTTAACCGGGAGGCGAACACCCTGTCTTCCAAAGCTACATCGCTAACAACCACTAACACCGCGGTGGAATTTAAGGTCCTGATCGAGCAAATGCGCGAACAGGTACAAAACATCGAATAAGAACGGAAACGCTGCTTTTGGAATCGTCACAAACACCTGGCAACCTTTTTATCGTGTCGGCTCCGAGCGGAGCGGGCAAGACCTCCCTCGTACGCGCGCTCATCAACGGCGATAACAATCTGCGAGTCTCGGTTTCTCACACGACGCGCCCCATGCGGCCCGGCGAGGTGGATGGCGAGAACTACCATTTCGTCAGTCGCGGCGAATTTGAGGCCGCGCGCGACGCCGGAGACTTTTTCGAATGGGCGGAAGTATTTGGCAACCTTTACGGCACTGCAAAAAGTCAGGTCGAGGACTTGCAAAGCCAGGGACTCGACGTCGTACTGGAAATCGACTGGCAGGGCGCCCGCCAGGTCAAACAAGCCCTGCCCGAGGGTTGTGCGATCTTCATTCTACCGCCCTCGCTCAGCGCGCTCCGTCAACGGCTTACGGGCCGGGGGCAGGATGATGAGGCCACAATTGAGCGCAGAATGGCCGAAGCGCGCAGCGAAATGACCCATTATGCTGAAGCAGATTATCTGGTGCTCAATGATGATTTTGACCGCGCACTGAATGATTTAAAGACCATTGTCGACAGCCAGCGCTTGTCTCGAAGGTCGCAACAACACAGGTTGGCGGCCGTGCTAAATGACCTGTTGGGCGACTGATATCCCTGCAGCTCGCAGCAGACTTCGGACCGCACCCAAACCGAAACCGCGGTGTCAGCAATTCACAACCATACTTCACACTCTTCAAATGGAATGGGCTATACTGCGCGGCCGCGTTGAGGCGCGGCTTTTTCACAGGAGTATTACCAGACCATGGCACGCGTAACCGTAGAAGACTGTCTAGACCACGTCGACAACCGATTTGAACTCGTTATGCTGGCGGCAAAACGCGCCCGGCAACTCGCTACCGGTGGCAAAGACCCATTGGTCGAGGAAGAGTCTGACAAGGCCACGGTTATTGCGCTGCGAGAAATCGCCGAGGGCATGGTAACCCCCGAGCTGTTGGCTCGCGAGACCGAAATCGAAGCCGAAGAAGAACTTGCAGCGAGCTTCGAAACACCCATTTACTGAAGTTCGGTAGCCGCGCGTCGTGGTTGCTACAACACTTCAGACACTCAGCGGTTCAATCACCGACGTTACCTCTCGGCTCACTCTTCGTTCGACCCCCGACATTGCTACGACACCCGCAGCAACCGGCAACCGCTCGCTTGCTGTGCTCGAAAGGGTGCTCGGCAATTACCTTACCCCTGAGCAGGCGCAGCAGGTAAAACGCGCTTACTACTTTGCCGAGCAAGCCCATTACGGCCAGATTCGACGCAGCGGGGAGCCTTACGTTACCCATCCGCTAGCCGTTGCAGGCATCCTTGCCGACATGCACATGGATCACGAGAGTCTTATGGCCGCATTGCTCCATGATGTCATTGAAGATACCGGGGTGACCAAAGGGGATATCGATGCGCAATTTGGTGGAGAAGTTGCTGAGTTGGTCGATGGAGTCAGCAAACTAACCCATATCGAGTTTGATAGCGTCGAGCTCAAACAGGCCGAGAATTTCCAGAAAATGGCACTGGCCATGGCCCGAGATATCCGCGTCATTTTGGTCAAACTGGCGGACCGGCTACACAACATGCGAACACTCGGGGTACTCAACCGGGATAAAGTCCGCCGAATAGCGTTTGAGACGCTCGAAATCTATGCGCCGATCGCGATGCGACTCGGCATGAACAGCGTACGGATGGAATTTGAAGACCTTGGCTTCAAAGCGCTGTATCCAATGCGCGCTCGACGTATCCAAGCCGCCGTCAAAGGGGCCCGCGGCAATCGCAAAGCCTTGGTTGAACAGGTTCAGACCCAAATTGAGGCGGTGCTTGAACGCGAAGGGTTGCGCGCAGAAGTAGTCGGCAGAGAAAAACATCTTTACAGCATTTACCAGAAGATGAAGACAAAACGTAAGTCTTTCTCTGAAATTATGGACATTTTTGCGTTTCGTATCATCGTCGACTCAGTCGACACCTGTTACCGAACCCTGGGTGTCATGCACAGCCTGTACAAACCAGTGCCCGGAGAGTTTGCCGATTACATTGCTATTCCCAAATCTAACGGCTACCAGTCTCT
>CBFHHJ010000029.1:0-15772 GCA_965655505.1 Luminiphilus sp. | reverse complement strand
TACGTTCATGATTGAATTTGGCGATCCTGAAGAGCGCGGTAAGCGGCTCGCCGAGATGATCGGCGTTGAACGGGATACCTGGCTGCAAGTTGGTGACCTCGACCGTATCGTGCCCATTGCCGACGAAGACCTTGAGCGTGAGAACGATGAGAAAACCTCATCGGTCCATTTCATGCGGTTTGAAGTCAGCCCTGAACAGATTACCGCGCTGAAGGCCGGAGCGCCGCTCTATGCGGGGATCGATCATCCCGCTTACACAATTACGAAGTTTGAGGTTTCATCAGCAATCAGGGATTCCCTGTGCGATGACCTAACGCTTACGGAACACTGAGCCACAACCGCAAGCAGTCCACACACCTAAACAGCCTGCAGCATGCGGGCTCACACAAGAGAGGCCAGCGTGAAACTCGTTGTATTTGACATGGACGGCACGCTACTCAACGCTCAACACCAGGTGTCGGCCTTCACAGCACGCACCCTCGACATGCTGACCGACAACGGTATCGGCTATACCGTGGCAACGGGCAGAACCCTCCAGGCCGCTTTAGCGCCGCTAAAACAGCTCTCGTTTCCTCTACCCCACATTCTCAAAAACGGCGCTGTCATCTGGTGCCCCGATGCTCAGGACTATAGCCACCGACATCTTCTTACACAGGAAGAGGTCTGGCACGTCCTTGCCGCATTCACCATTCAAGACCTGACGCCGTTTGTTTTTACCCTTGAGGGTGATGGCCGACATGCGGTGTATCACGCCCCGCTTAAAAATAAGGCGGAAATGCGACTTGCCCAGTTATTTGAAGGTGAGCGACATCTGCCCTTGGAGCCACTAAAGCACATGCCTCCGGGTGCCCATGTAATCAACCTCAGCGCCCTTGGCCCAGGGCCCGCCGTGCAAGCGGTTGTCGACAGCATCGCCGATGAACCCCACCTCGTCGCGTATCAAGGTGTCGCCATGGAAGCCGAGAACCTGCGCTGGATGGATATTCACCACAGCCAGGGAAGCAAGGGCAACGCCATCCAAACTCTCAGACAAGAACTCGGGTGCACAGAGATCATCGTTTTCGGCGATGGAGAGAATGACCTCAGTATGTTTGCCGTGGCCGATGAGGCCTATGCGACTGAAAATGCAGACGCGGAGGTTAAAGCGATCGCAACAGCGGTGATAGGACATCACGACGAAGACGGTGTTGCACACTTCCTGCGAGAACGCTTTCAACTGCAGGCTTGAAGAACGAAAGCAACGACGCAGACAGCCATTAACAAGCTGCAAGCTCATTCAAAAATTTTAGTCCGGAGAACCCGCGTAGTCCGATGATCTGATAACCTGCGCGCTTTGCAGTGTATTGAAGAATCCGAGCATGGCTGATCCGTACGAACTCACTCCCGAACTTGAGGCACACATCCAACGTGTCTTGAAGGTCAAAGTGCCACGAGGCACTGGGGTTTCTTTGGGTGCTGCAGTACTGAGAAAGTGGTTCAAACCATCCTTTGTTGGACTTGAGCGACTGCCGGCTAAGCCTGCCCTGTTTATTGGCAACCACGCTTTTCTCGCCCTCGACGCCTTCGCCTTCCATATGTTGATGTATTACGACTACGGCCGATTTCTGCGTCCACTTGGCGATCGCTCGCTGTTCGCCAACAAGAAATACGCCGACACCGTGATTCCAATGGGCGCCGCATTAGGCAAGCCCCCGGTTGTTGAGGCACTCATGGCTCACGGTAAGGACTTGCTGCTGTATCCGGGCGGGACCTATGAGGCTGTGAAGTCTCCCGAGCATCGGTACGAACTCATGTGGAAAGAGCGCTACGGTTTCATCCGGCTAGCAGCGGCCAATGGCTATACGATTATGCCCTTCGCTTCAGTCGGCCCCGATGAGTATTTTGATCAGTACATGACCGGCCCCGAAGTCCAAGAGGCTCAGTTCAGTCAGATGCTTGTCAAGCTGGGTGTACTCCCCCCAGATATGCGCAGCGACCTGGTCCCACCCCTCCCCGCTGGCATGCTCGGATCGATGTTACCCAAGCCCAAGACCACTCTCTATGGTTTTGGAAAACCCCTTGATCTGTCTAGCTACAAGGGTAAAACCTTAACCAAACGTCAACAGCAAACCTTGCGCGACAAGGTTTCGGATTCAATTGACGAAGAGATCAAGAATCTGCTGTTGTTGAGGGAAAGAAGCCGTCACAAAGACGGTCTGCTTAGACGGGTTTTAGCGCTCTGATCAACCCAGTACTGTAGGACCCAAGAAATTTTCACAATCGCCTTGGGCATGTAAACAGATAACGTTGACGTTCTATTGATGAAAAAACTTCTTGTTGGCATTCCGATCCTTGTAGTCTTCTTTTGGCTAATCGCGTCGTTCACTATTTTGCCCAAGATGGCGATCGAGGTGCCTGAAAAGCCCGTGACGCGCAGCCCAGCAGAGGTCGGCCTGCGTTATGAGGATTTATCCCTCAGCAGTGAGGGTGTTCGACTAGCGGGGTGGTGGATACCTGCCCCTGAGCCCCGAGCAACACTGATGTTCGTACATGGTGCAGGCTCCAACCGAACGTCAGAATTCACCCGCAGCCTGGCTCTGTACCGCGCCCTGGTCGATCTCGGTGTATCGGTCATCACAGTTGATTTGCGCAATCACGGTAACTCTGAGAGGACCGACGGTACCTTGGGAATGGGACCAGAAGAGTGGCCCGACGTCTTGGCGATGTCGCGCTGGCTCGACCAAGGCGAGCAGCGGGCGTTGCCACGCCTAATCATGGGCGCTTCAATGGGCGGTGCGACCACCATTCATGCGATAGCTAACGGCTTGAGTGTTAACGCCGCGATTTTGCTCGACCCCGCCTTGGACACGCCCGACACTTTGATCCAAGGCGCTTGGATCAATTCTGGATGGCCACCAGTGCTTTTTAAAACCTATGCCTGGGCCACCACGCGTTTCTACGGGCTACCGTCGGGGGAATCCGATGCGTTAGCCATAGGGGCGACCCTAACAACGCCCACGCTCATTATTCAGGATCCCGACGACCCGATTACACGCCTGCCCTTTGCCCGCGCGCTCGCCGCAGAGAATTCTTACGTGTCACTAATCGAAGCACCCAAAATTCCACAGAGCGCAGATTGCATCAAACACGCAGGCCGCTGGGGAACTCATGTGCGCGCGTTCTCCTGCCACCCCGAATGGACGACCGCACAGTTAGATCGCTTTATCGGCGAACAGATTGTTCCGCAGGTGCAAGTGCAAGCACCAAAACCTCAGCCCGAACCAGAGCCGGCACCATCACCAGCGCCACAAAAATAACCCGATAGCGCTAAGCAACCATCGCGGTCCGCGGGCCAATCCGAATAGGTCTACACGTCGTATCTGTTTAGGTTAGTTTATTACCTGGAGCGGGTGCGTAAGCCTAAACGGTAAAACCTAAGTCGCTGCCCGCGCAGCCATGTTGTGCGTGGGACCTAGCTCAGGTTGTCGCCAGAAAGCACGAGTATTAAAAATCTGATCCGTTCATTGTCTATTATGGAGAGTTGCTATGAAGCGTTTATATTCACTGGTCGGCCTATCGATGGCGCTAATGGCTGCCAACACCGCCACAGCGGCGTGCCCCGATTACCTGAACAACGAAATGCGAAAGCTTGCCTCAAAAGAAACGATAAACTTTTGCGAGGCCTACGCCGGCAAGCCAATGCTGATCGTCAATACCGCATCCAACTGTGGCTACACCCCTCAATTCGAAGGCTTAGAAGCACTCCACAAAGAGTACGCTGAAAAAGGCTTAGTTGTTGTTGGCTTCTCAAGCGATGATTTTTTTCAGGAAGAGAACGATGAAGGTGATGTCGCCGAAGTGTGCTACGAGAAATATGATGTCAGCTTTCCTATGATGGCAACCAGCGCTGTGCGCGGCAGCGATGTCAATCCTGTTTTCAAAGGACTCGGCGAAGCAAAAGGCTATCCATCCTGGAACTTCAACAAGTACGTGGTAGACGCCGAAGGTAATGTCATCGAACACTTCAGTAGCAATGTCGGCCCAGACAGCAGCAAGCTCCGACGAGTCATCGACAGCGTCCTCTGATCAGGATGTTGGTGTCGGCCACAGCAGACAGCGGGGTTTAGTCGCCCCCTGTACCTGCTGTGATCGGACGGTGCCACTAACGTTTCACCACTTGATTCCCCGCAAGATGCACCGTCGCACCTTTTTTCGCAGACGCTACAACCGCGCTGAGCTCAACAAAGGCATCATGGTGTGTCGACGGTGTCATCAAGGCATCCACCGGCTCTATGATGAGATGACGCTCGCCAAGCACTTCAATACCCTAGCGCAACTGCAACAGGATCAGGCCTTGGCCCAACACTTTAGCTGGGTAGCCCGTCAGCGAGAGCGAGTTTGAAGGCGCGTTAACAGCGCGTCGATTTCTGCTAATGCTGATGATTGATCTGCATCCCCAGCGACTACAAGGGTCGCTTCAGCCTTAGCTGGCGCGACAAACTCCTCAAACATGGGCAACACACGTTCGCTCCAAAAGGCTTGGACCGATGCTCGGGTGCGACCCCGCTCGCGCACATCCCTTTCAACACGGCGTTTAAGGCAGACATCGCTTTGCAAATCGACGTAGATCAGTGCATCGAGTTGGGCGCGCAGTTCTGGAAACGCGGCGAGTAGAAGGCCTTCTAGAACAATGACATCAACCGATCCACTCACGGACGTTCCGCCCTCGGCACGATTGTGGGTGCTGAAGTCGTATTCAGGAACAATGACGGTTTCCCCAGCACGTAGCTGAGCGAGATGCCGCTCGGCCAACTCTGCCTCAATGGCGTCAGGATGATCAAAATTGACCTGATCACGGGCCTCAAGCGTTAAATGACTAAGATCGCGATAGTAGGCATCGAGGGTGATCAACACCGCGTTGCTGCCCACGACTGATCGACCAAGGTGCTGCACAAGGCCGGCCGCCAAGGTCGATTTTCCGGAGCCTGAGGGCCCCGTTAGTCCAATTACCAAAGGCACAACGGCCTCCCCAACATCCAGTCACTAGCTCGAGGCACTCGCGGCGTCCCGCACGAGTGCTGCCCGTTGCGACCTCGCATCAAATGCTTTGCAGGCGCCATTATTCCATCGTCGATAGGCGTCATACTGCGGTGCACCGATGTTGGTCAGCATCTCCCACACGAGAATACACGCCTCGGCATCAGATAGTAGCGTGCTGGCTGCGATCTCCTGTAACAGACCATCTAAGCTATCGCTTACACCGGAAACACCTGCGGCTTCGGACACATCAAGCACCATAGTGTGCGGTGCTGCCGCCATAAAGGGTGGCCACGCCTTACCTTGAACATCACCAGGACTACCCTGCTTGGCAAAGCGTCCCCAGGCGGACATCATGATGTCAGTCATCGTTGCCGCAGATTCGGTTTCTGGATACATATATTCGCCCACTGGACCGAAAAATGGACTGCCCATCACAAACGCCACCTCGCTGGCGTGAGACGCGCCTAAGACCTCTGAAAACGCGATGAACCAAGTGTCCTCTTGTTCGTCCCAATCGAATCGGTAGCTATAGAGCCGATCGTAACCCGCGCCGTTAAGAGCAGATAACACCTGATCAACACCGCGGGTTTTCCACGCACGCGAACGCATGTCTACCCAGTAATCGTACAGTTCGGGCCGCCGCAGTTCGTAGCGATCAGGCAGCAGGCCGAATAGCACGGGATGCGTTGCCATAAAATAGGGATTTCGAGCCAGCCAAAGCGTTAGCTCATCGCGGTTACTGCCCGCGATAACCGGGATATTTTTGGCAAACTGCGGGTCAGCCAGCGCAGACAGCAACCCCGCAGCGGGAATCACGATGTCATCAGCTGTCGTCAGGGGCGCAATATGGTCTTTGGGGATCGACTCATAGGCAGCAACAATGTCACCGGCATCGATCTGCCTCAGATCTTCCGCACTAGCGGTTGTCGGATCAACCGCTAGCGACTCAAACAGCTCCCAAGCACCCCGATCAATCTGCGAAAACTCACGGTCACGATTGATCGCCTCCCGCGGCGTTACGCTAGTGGTATAGCCCGACTGGGCGATCGCCCGATGGAACAGCCCATTGGTCAGCGGCGAAGCGAGCAGGCTGTAAATATTGTGCCCCCCTGCGCTCTCCCCAAACACCGTAACGTTTTGGTTGTCGCCGCCAAAACCCGCGATGTTCCGCTGGGTCCACTGCAATGCCGCAATAATATCGAGGGTACCAAAGTTAGAACTCCGATCTAATCCTTGAGCAGTTCCCTGAAGCGCGGGATGCGTCATCCATCCTAGCGGGCCCAGACGATAATTAATCGTCACGACAATCACGTTCTCACGAGCGGCAAGCTCGGCGAAATCGAAGGTCCCTTTGCGACCCGCGGTGTTACCGCCCCCATGTATCCATACCATCACCGGATAAGAAGCCCTCTGAAAATCTCGGGGCGCAACGATATCGAGGTAAAGGCAGTCCTCCTCACCGACCGGCCCGTCGCCTTCCACTTGAGCCGTATTACTGGGCATTTGTGGACACATGACAGACCCATCACCCACGGGCAACGTGCGCTCGGAAGGGTTCAAGGCCTGCGGGGCACGCCAACGTAATGGACCCTCTGGCGGTTGCGCATAAGGAATGTCCAGCCAGTGCACCACCCGCGGATCCTTGGACTGAGCCAAGACTACCCCCGATTCGGTGACCACTGAGGCCTCGAAACGGGCATCCCCTTGAGGCATCGAGCAGGCGGTTAGCGTGGCAGCAATGACAAGGGATAACAGGGAAATGATGGTGCGCACAGCGAGTTCCTCTACACGGGTGTGAAACGTTTTCTACGTAGAGCGCTCACGAGTAGACCTTTCCCCTCAGGCCAATCAACAGCGGTTCTATTCCGCTCAATACAGCAGGGATAGTGCGATCTGAGCGGAGTCGATTCTCGGCTTAGAAATTACAGCGCCACTGAGCGGCTATGTGCGCCCAGTGATAATCAATCGGATCGTTTTAAGGTCTTACCGTTGTGGCGGGACCGCCATGTGTGCCGCAAGGCGTCTTGGGTAGTCTGCCCGATCGTCGCGGTGCTGATACCGATCATCAGTACGCCATTAATCGCTTGAATGGGTCCCAGCAAACGCCACTGTGGCGACATGACAATATCGCCATATCCCAACGTCGCGAAATTAACCAGTGAGTGATAGAAGGCCAGCTCAAAAACCTCGAATTCCCCAAGTGCCATAAACGTCAACGCCCACAATGCAGCCTGCAGTAAATTGCCCAAGACCAACATCAACATCACCGCGGTCAGCACCAACATGCTCTGCATCAGTGACGGACTGTTAACCAGATTTTCATGGCTGACATAGTATTGCGCCGCGCGCAGCAACAGCACGATTTGCACAAGCAGACAGGCCAGCATCACTGCACTACCAAGAAGAATGTTACTGATCAACGTATCGCTCCCGCTTCCGTTTTCATTAAATTGCTCCGCGCGTTACTGCGCTCCAGACGGTCCAAAAAACTCATGGTGGCCCACGCGTAGACCGCCGCCAGGAGAAACAGGCCAAACCGGAATAGAAACCCCTGATAAGGGTCTTTGCCATTGGCGCTGTCAGCAACCGCCGGCCCCAACAAGATCAACACTGTTACACCGGTGTCCATCCAGAACTGGGCTGAGAATCGCGTTCGGGCAGGCCGATAGACTTGCCCGCCAATCAGCGCAAAGGCTAATACTGTCCAAAGCCCAAAGAGCCACAGTGTCGGCGCGAGTTTCAAACCAAACCATAAGGCGATGGCAACAATGCCACCGAGACAGGTTGCCGACAGAAGTTCGATCCCCGCCGCTCGCGTACCCTGCCCCGTACCCGTTTGCGATAGCACGATAGACTTCATCATGATCGGTGTGTTGCCCGTGGGATTGGTCAATAAGAACAAATAGGCTGGCAGCGCAATCAGTACCGATTTCCAAGCACGTTTGCGAAGGTCGTTGGGCGCTTCAGCATTCGACGGCTGAGCGGCGCCATTACCTACTCCAGGTGGCTCAGGAAACAAGGGATAGACCAACCATTGGCTCACGACCGCGGTGATCACCGCACCCACGAGCGACAATACCAAAGCCTGGGCAGCAGCCAAACTCACAACACCAATCGCAGAAACCAGGGTCAAACCCGCTGCCAACAGCGTGCCGACTGCAGCCTTATCACCTCCGAGTGAGAGCTGGGCGCTGACAAACAAACCCACGGCAACAAGGATGATACCGATCAGTGGGTAGTGTTCTACCAACGGTGCGACGAGCAACCCCAGGCCGAGCATCACGCCGAGCGCCAGAGCGATGACTAATAATTTGCCCGGAGGCATGGGTGGTGACGGCTGTATCGTCAGGACAAAGGCCAGCAGCGGTGCAAGGTATGGCACCGCATTGCCGCTGCCGTAAGCGATGACCAGTGCCAGAGCAACGGTCAGGCCGAGACGAAAACTCCGAACCGCCTCAATAGGCATAGGATAGATAGCTACGAACCCGTAGGCTCAGCTTCCCCAACCACCGCAGGGGCGCTGGTGCGTCACCATAGGCCATCACAGACGCCTGACCGCCGATACGCAAATGGCTCAAAACCTCACCCGGGACGTCCCCCGCAAGCGCCACTTCGACTGGAAAGCGCTGAGCCTGGCGAAGCCAATCACGGTTGTTCTGCACTGTAGGGAGTTGGCCGGGCGGTGGCGGCGAGCCCGCGCTTACCCCTAAACCAACGCTGGTCACTTCGCCATCAAAAACCTCACCGGGCAGTACATCAAAGAGCAACTCGACCGGTGTTCCCACTTCAATATGGCCCAAATTGTTCTCTGTAAATGCCGCGTTGATCCAAAGGGCATCGGTCACTACGAGTGTCATCACCGGATTGCCCGTCGCGGCAAACTGCCCAACCTCCGTGCGCAAATCGGTGATGACGCCACTGGCGCCGGCGCGGATTACGGTATTAGCGAGGTCAAGCTCGGCTTTTGCCACCGCACTTTCGGCCGCTCGTAAAAACGCATTATCGGTATCGTCCGAGCCGCCTTTCGATTCAATCGCTCGCACGATGTCGGCGCGCGCTGCTGCGACCTGAGCGATGGCGCCATCGAGGGCCGCCTTGGAAATTTCGAGTCGACGCTGGGAAATCGTGCCGGGATCTTGGGCGTACAAACGCGTCAAACGATCAAAATCCTTACGGTTCTTATCTTCGTTAGCGAGTGCAGCATCGAGACCGGCACGTGCAGCGGTAACGCTCGCATCGCCGGCCTGCACCTGATTGCGGGCCTTCTCTAGTTCCGAGCGCGCCCGATCAAGCGCGATTTCATAATCCGCGCGATCAAGCTCAAATAGTGGCTGGCCAACATCGACCCGGGTGTTGTTCGCCACAAAGACCTTGGTTACCAGTCCGGCCACCTTCGGTGCGACTCCGACCACAAACCCTTCGATCCGTGCCTGAGACGTGTAAGGCGTCAGACGATCCGCACTGATATACCAAACAAGGCTAAGAAGTATGACGATCGCCACCGTTCGGGTGCCGCGGTTAATCGCCTTGTCAGCGGGTGTGGTGTCGTTATCGGTCACGGTGAGCTCTCCGTTTCAGGTTCCGGTGGACCGCTTGCATCGATCACCGGTGTCGTCAGCAAATCACCCCAATCGGTGCGTTGTTCCATTTGTTCACGGGTTGTCGCCGGCAACAGCGTATCGAGCTGATCGGGCCGCCAGCCGCCACCGAGGCTCTTAAACAGCGCAACGACAGCACTCAAATGCGCACCATCGTTTTGCAACTTCCGATCTGCTTGAGTAAAAACGACACGCTGGGCGTCGAGCACCCGTTGAAATCCCGCATACCCCTCGCGATAGCGCGCCTGTGCAAGTTCCAGTGAGCGGTCTGATGCAACCACCGTTTGCTCAAGCAGCACCCGCTGCTCAGCCGTCTTGCTCAATGCAATTGCCGCATCATTAATCTCACGGGCAGCATTGATAACGGTGGCTCGATAGTTTTCTATGGCCTGCTGCAATCGAGCATCCTGAATCCGGACATTATTCTCGAGGCGACCCCAGTCAAATATGTTCCAGCTCAGTGCTGGACCTATACCGAGTGTTGGCCCACTCTCGCCGGCGACAAGCGAATTGCCTGACCACACGAGACTCCCGCCAATGGCGATCGATGGGTAAAACTCAGCTTCGGCGATACCGATCTGTGCTGATTGCGCGGCAACCTGCCAGAGACTCGCACGAACATCGGGGCGCTGTTGAATGAGTGCTGCTGGCAGTGCATCGGTCAACAAGGTGCCCCCGACTGGCAGCGGTAGCTCGATGGGCGTTAACACCGCCAGATCACTCGGCGCACGCCCAAGCAGCGCCGAGATGGCGTTGCGGAGCTGCAATCGCGCCTGTTCCAATGCGGGTAGTGATGACAGCGTGCCCAAATACTGTGTCTTTGCCTGCTGCAAATCCAGTTCAGACTGCTGCCCCGCCTCAAACATCTGCCGTGTGATATCGAAACTTCGGCGCTGCTGCGCCGCGTTGTCATTCAACACGTCAATCCGTAACTCAATGGTTCGGTAGCGCCAATACAGATCAGCAACTTGCGCTGTCAGCAGCACCTGTGCATCGCGCTGGTTCGCCACCGACGCAAAATAGGCGGCGTCCGCGGACTCAATGCCCCGCTGAAACTTGCCCCAAAAATCTAACTCCCAGCCGATACCAAAACCCGCACTCCAGGTACTAAAACCCTCGTCCCCTGTCTCGTTGTCCGTTTGGACATACGCCGCATCGGCACTGATGGTCTGTGATTGGGGATAGAGTGTGGCGCCGGCTGACTCTGCTAGCGCCCTACTTTCGAGAATTCGCAGCGCGGCAATCCGAAGACCCGGATTTTCTTTCCGCGCCTCGACCATTAGCGAGTCCAATACGGGATCGTTAAAGCGCGTCCACCACTGGCTGATGTCCTCAGCGCCGTCGGGAGACAGTGTGACTGCTTCTCCGTAGAGGTCGGTCTCGACGTGATCCAGCCACGCCGCATCCGGGGCGGCATAATCTGGCCCAACGGTGGCGCAACCGCTCACCATCGCGAGACACCCATACACGGCGATGGGTTTCGCTCGATCTCGAAACCAGTCAAACCCCATGACTAAGGCTCAGTCGACATCGGCTCAGTCAACATCCTGCGTTGCGGTAGCTTCTGCATCTGCGTCCGCGCCTAACTCAGCTGCGATCTGCGCCTGCAAAGCGGTTTCATGATCCACCCAATTCATCAGCAAGCGATAGCCAACCGAGAGAATCACCGCGCCCAGGAATAGACCAATCATCCCCATAGCAACCATGCCGCCGAGCGCCCCAATGAGTACCACGGGCATAGGCACGTCGACGCCCCTGCCTAAGAGGATTGGCTTCAATACGCCATCAGAAACACCACCCAGCACTATGAGCACCGTCATCACACTGTTAAAGACCGTGCCGCCGTCACCTACGCCCCAAAGGTAGGCAATCACAGGAATCGTCAAAATCAACGCGGGCAACTGAATAATGCCGATAACCAGCGTGATTAGGGCAAGAACACCTGCGGCAGGAATACCCGCAATCATGAAAATCACGCCAAGAATCAACGCCTGTATCAACGCAACGCCGACAACGCCCATGGCGACAGAACGAATTGTCAAAGTCGACAAGCGATACACATCTTCGCCGCGATTGGGGCCTAAGATGGTACGAGCGATTCTGCTCATAGCCACACTCCCCGACTCACCGTACGCCATCATGATGCCGGCCACGATGAGCGCGCCCACAAACAGACCTTCGGTGCTCAAGGTGCTACCGACCGAATTCAACATCCAACGCATGGCATCACCCACGGGCTCTTGGTAATGCTTCAGTGCTGCGGGTAAATCTTCAGAGGCTTCTAGCCAAACCGAGTACAGTCGTTCGCCCACCAAAGGCCAATGCTTCACCGATTCGGTGGGTGGCTCGAGCGCTAGGGTGCCCGCTTGATGTGCTTCATACACCGACGTCACGTGATCGGTAAAACTCAGACCCAGACCGGTCATCGGGACGACCAACACAATCACTCCCACCAAGGTAATCAGGGTTGCCGCCCTACCTGACTTGCCACCCATTCGTCGAGTGAGCGACAGATGAATGGGATAGAGGGTTACAGCCAATACCAACCCCCACAACATAAGACTCGCGAAGGGCGAGAAAATGGTAAGACAGGTGTAACTAACCACCAGGAGCAGCACTACACGGACTGAAACCTGAACCAAGTCATGAGAAAATTGCTCGCGTAGTGCGCGGTACTGAGAATCCACGGCGGGGCTCCTGTTCGAGTTCGGATTTGACGGGGTTATTGTGGGTTGTTAATTGCGGCCAACATTATGCCCGTCATCGCGTCGCTTGTCCCTGATTCAAATTGAGGTTAAGCAACGCTCGGCTGTGCGCTGAAGGAAGTCTTTGACCAGCTCGGTTATATTCACTGTTCTTGGCCTTGCAGCATGGGTAGAATTCAACCCATCGATGTCGACTCGCGCGACCGCCTTCAATACCTTCGTTCCGCGCCCTGAACGGGCTCCCCAGGATTACTCATGCTGCAAACGCTCAAATCTGAGTGGTTTGGCAACACTCGCGCCGATCTATTGGCCGGACTCGTTGTCGCCCTCGCACTGATCCCAGAGGCCATTGCCTTCTCCATTATTGCTGGCGTTGACCCTCGGGTGGGTCTTTACGCGTCTTTTTGCATTGCGGTGGTCATTGCGGTTGTGGGCGGACGCCCCGGCATGATCTCGGCGGCGACTGGCGCCATGGCCCTCGTGATGGTGACGCTGGTCAAGGAACATGGCTTGCAATACCTGCTAGCAGCGACGCTTCTGACAGGGGTGATCCAGATTATCGCGGGCTATTTAAAGCTCGGGGGACTGATGCGCTTTGTCTCCCAATCGGTGGTTACTGGCTTTGTGAATGCTTTGGCGATTCTGATTTTTATGGCTCAGCTACCCGAGTTAACCAACGTGACATGGCATGTGTACGCCATGACCGCCGCCGGCCTCGGCATCATTTATTTGTTTCCACGGATTCCTGTCATCGGCAAGAGCGTGCCCTCCCCGCTGGTCTGCATTATTAGCATGACCGCCCTGAGCATGGTGCTAGGGCTCGATATCCGAACCGTTGGCGATATGGGTAATCTACCCGACACGCTGCCCGTATTTCTTCTCCCGGACATTCCTCTGACCCTTGATACGCTGCTAGTCATCCTTCCCTATTCGGTGGGTCTCGCCGTCGTCGGCTTGCTGGAGTCGCTCATGACGGCAACTATCGTTGACGACTTAACGGACACAAGTAGTGATCGTAACCGGGAATGCAAAGGACAAGGCATTGCAAACATCGCATCGGGCTTTTTCGGGGGCATGGCGGGCTGCGCCATGATTGGCCAGTCGATCATCAACGTGAAGTCAGGGGGACGTGGTCGGCTTTCGACATTCACCGCCGGGCTGGTGCTCATCATCATGGTGGTATTTCTAGACGACTGGCTCCGTCAAATTCCTATGGCTGCACTAGTCGCAGTAATGATCATGGTCTCCATTGGAACGTTTTCCTGGGCATCCATCAGAGACTTAAAACGTAACCCCGTGTCGAGCAACCTTGTCATGATCACCACAGTGTTGGTTGTGGTTGCCACCCACAACTTGGCGATCGGCGTTTTCGTCGGCGTTTTGCTTGCCTCGCTGTTCTTCGCTCATAAGATCGGGCGGTTCATGGTGGTAAAGACCGACGAGGATGGTGCCGACCACACACGCACTTATCGGGTAATCGGCCAAGTATTTTTTGCGTCGAGCGAACAGTTCTTGGCAGCCTTCGACTTTAAGGAGGCAGTTGAAGAGGTTGTGATCGATCTCTCCCATGCGCATTTTTGGGATCTGACCTCGGTCGCCGCCCTCGACAAAGTTGTCATTAAGTTTCGACGTGAAGGCGCTATCGTCACTCTCGTCGGCATGAATGAGGCGACAGAGACCGTTGTTGACCGCTTTGGCATGCACAATGATCCCGCCGAAGTCGACAAGCTAATGGGCAGTCACTGACACTATAAGGATAAAAATCATGAACAATGTCATCGCCTGTATCGATGGATCAATTATTAACAACGCTGTCTGCGATGCTGGCAGTTGGGTTGCGACCAAGCTTGGCAAACCCTTGTATTTGCTACATACCTTAGAAAAAGAACCTCAGCACGGCGCGGATGATCTCAGTGGCGCAATCGGGCTCGGCGCCCAGTCAGAATTGCTCGACAAGATGGCGCAACTGGATGAAGAGCGCGCTCGACTGGCCCTTCGATACGGCAAAGTGCTTCTCGCTGGCGCCGAAGATCGAGCACGCTCGGCGGGCGCTACCGACATTGAGGTCCATCTGCGACACGGGGACTTTGTCGAGTCGCTTGTCGACCTCGAAGCCACCGCGCGCATGATGATCGTAGGCAAAACTGGCACCGACCACGCGGGACAATTCACTGCGCTTGGATCACATATCGAATCACTAATTCGCCAAGTGCACACCTCGATACTAATTGCCCCTCCAGAATTTATTGCACCTACAAATTTTATGCTGGCCTACGACGGGCGCGAAACCGCTGACAAATCTCTTGAACGCGTGATCGCCGGCGGTCTGCTTACCGGCCTGAAATGCCACTTGGTGATGGTCCGCAATAACGATGAATCGCGAGAGGAGAAGCTAGCAAAAGCTGCGGAGAGGCTCACTCAAGAAGGTTTTGACGTTGAGCGGGTTTTGCTCGACGGCCCAATCTTCGAAGCCCTCAGGGACTATCAACAACAACAATCCATTTCACTGCTGATCATGGGCGCATTCGCACATTCAAAAATCCGGCGCTTGTTTCTCGGCAGCAACACCATCCGGATGATCGAGGCATCGACCATCCCACTGATCGTGCTCCGCTGAATATCAACGACCCTGGCGCCCTTAGATGGGCTCAAGACAGCGGGTCAAGCGAGTTGGTTGCGAGGCACAAAGCCACAAACTGTGCAATGGCCGAACGCTGATATCGCCCGCGACGCAAGCAGAGGAAAAACTTTCGCTGCATACGGAACTGTTTATCAAGATTCAGTGGCACCAGAGCCCCGGAATCGAAGTGGGGTTTTAGGACTTTCTCCGATAAGCAGCCAATGCCAAGTCCCTGCTCTACCGCGCGACGAATCGGCTCGTTATGTCGGAACTCTAGATAGATTTGCAGGTTTGGCAGCAGGGGCGCGAATGCTTGATCGAAGCGTTGGCGCCCGCCTGAATCTTTCTCTCTAAGTATCCAGCGGGCAGCCGAGAGGTCTGACTCCGACAGCTTGCGCTTCCTAGCAAAGGGATGCGCGGGACTACAGAACACCAACAACTCGTCGTCCAACCAGGGAATCAACTCAATTTTCGGGTGACTGATCTCGTTTTCGATCATGCCGATATCTGCTCGGAAATCGACCACTTGATTGAGAATATCCGGAGAATTACCCGTGGCGATATTGACCCGCGCGTCGGGAAACCGGGACAACCACTGTGCGAGATAATCAACTGCCAAGTGATTGGCAATGGTATAGCTGGCACCAATGACTAAGTCACCAATTTGCTCATGCCCCGAAAGCTCCGCTTCAAACTCTCGAGCATGCACTAGGAGCGCCTCGGCCCGTTGACGCAAATGCTCTCCCACCCCATTTAGCACCAGCCGCTTTCCAACCCGATCAAACAGGGCGATTCCGTAGGCTGACTCTAAGGCTTTTAACGCTGCACTC
>CBFHHJ010000028.1:0-16116 GCA_965655505.1 Luminiphilus sp. | reverse complement strand
AAGAAATATGACGAAATCACTAACAGCAATGGGGCAGTTTGCGTGTCTCGCGATCTTATGGTGTTTTAGCAGTTGGTCGGCGGCAAGTTGCGAGCAGGACGACTGTGCTTCCCCGCTTACCGTGGCGTCTATCGCTGAGCGTATCCAATCTGGGGAGCTTTCAAGCAGTCCGCTGTTCCTACCCGAGGCTGAGCGCCGGGTGGTGTTTGCCAACACCCATTTGTTTGCGCCGACTCGCGTAGTTCCGGTGGGAGAGCAACCCTCAGAATTGATCAGTAAGCCGAGGGACTTCGGCTCGCTAACGTATGAACTCGAGGGTGAGAAGTTCACGTTCAGTTCCTTCTTAGAGCGCGAACCGCTGATGGGATTAATGATCGTCAGCGGCGATGATGTGCTATTCGAACACTATGCAGCGGACCATTCGGCGAGTGACCGTTGGATCTCATTCTCGGTCACGAAGTCGGTGACTTCACTGCTCATAGGTGCAGCTATCCGCGACGGGTATATCGGTAGCCTTGATGATTCGGTAGTGGACTATCTACCGCGATTGGCGGGAAGTGCCTATGCCTCAGTGCGCATCCGCGACGTGTTGCAAATGGCCTCAGGGGTGCAATGGAACGAGGACTACGAAGATCCCGACTCTGATGTGTCTGTTGCTGGCCAATGGAACGGCGTGGCTCTCACCAATCACTTGCAGAAGCTTGAGCGCGTGGCTGAGCCCGGCACCACCTTCCTATACAACACCGGTGAGTCCAATTTGACTGGTGAGGTACTGCGCTCGGCTATTGGCAACAACGCTTCTAATTATCTTGCAGAGAAAATCTGGCTACCATTTGGCATGGAGTACGAGGCCACGTGGCTTCTCGATAACCGTTTCGGTCGTGAAACGGGCGGTTGCTGTATTAGCGCATCCTTAAGGGATTACGCGCGATTGGGTCAGTTTGCGTTGCGAGATGGCGTGCTCCCAGATGGTACGCAAACGTTACCGAAAGACTGGATGTCAGCCAGCACAACACCGTCTGCGGGCCGTGAGGATTACGGATATTTATGGTGGTTGTATGGTGGCGATACCTTCGCTGCCAGCGGTATCTTCGGTCAGAAAATTTATGTCGACCCAGCGTCTGACCTGGTTGTTGCGGTTCACAGCAATGCGGCCAAAGCGGTAGGTTCTGTCTATCACGCACACCTCTCGGCGGTGCTTGCCGCAATCAGTAGTGGAATTTGATCACTCGAGCTAGCGTTGTTTGAATACAACGCTGCTTGCACAAAATATTGCCCAAATAGAAAGGGGAAATACTTTATGAGCTCTGACAATACGGTTGATGTGTTTTGGTCTTTCCGATCGCCATACTCATACTTGGCGACGCCCAGATTACGCGCCGCCTCCCGGGACTGGGGTGTGCGCGTGCGGCCGCGACCTGTGTATCCGATTGCCATCAGGACCCCTGAGTTTTTTAAAAATGCTCATGAGCAATGGGTCCCCTATCTCTTGAGGGATGTAGGGCGCTTGGCGGAGTTTTTGGCGCTTCCTTTTAGCTGGCCCAATCCCGATCCTGTCGTGCAGGACTTGGAAACGCGCGCAATCGCTAAAGAGCAACCTTACATTCATCGCCTGACTCGCCTGGGAGTTCTTGCTTGTGAGGCCAGTGACGAACTCGGCTGGGCATACCTTGATGAAGTATCTCGGCTCATCTGGTCGGGAGAAAAGTGGGACGAGGGATCTGTGCTTGCCGATACGGTCGCGAAAGCGGGGCTCGACCTTGCTGAGTTGGATCAGCGTCAGGAGCAAGAGGCCGGGCGAATTGCGGATGTGATCGCCGCCAACCAGCAGGATCAAGCAAAGTACCACTGGGGCGTGCCATTAATGACATTCCGCGAAGAGCCGTTTTTCGGACAAGATCGTATTGATGTTCTCAAATGGCGAGTCGATCAAGTATTGGCAGCAGCGAGCAACTGATATGAGTCTTGAATCAAATACGCCCTATTTGACGGCGTCCCTCGATGCACGGGTGTTGACGATCACCTTGAATCGACCCGATGCAATGAATGCACTCAGGCCCGAGATGTTGGCGGGATTGGGTGAGTTATTCAGCGCCGCGGGTGAACGCGATGATGTTTCAGTCATTGTGCTTCAGGGTGCAGGCCGAGCTTTCTCCGCGGGGGTGGACCTCAAAGTGCTGCAGGGCATTGACCCGGTAGCGGGTAAAATTGGCGATGCCTTTGACGTGCCCGCTGAGCAAATGGTGGCCACAATGCGTGCACTGCGAGTGCCGATCATTGCTCGCGTCCATGGTGCGTGCTTCACCGGTGCGCTGGAGATCGCGCTGCATTGCGATTTTATCTACACCACGTCAGATACAAAGTTTGGCGATACCCACACGAAATTTGGCTTGCGACCCACATGGGGTATGCCGCAAACCTTATCGCGCGCGGTTGGCGTTCGTCGGGCCAAAGAGCTGTCGTTTTCCGCACAAACCTTCAGCGGCGCTGATGCCGCGACGTGGGGACTCGCCAACGCCAGTTTCGATTCGCTCGAGGTGCTAGATAACGCTTTGGCGGCGCTCACTAAAAAAATTGCTGGTAATAGCGCCGGTGCTGTTGCTGCAATGCGCGATATGTATCGGATCGCAGAACAGGAGCTGGGTGTTGAATTGGGTCTCGCTACAGAAAACGACAAGTCCTATCCCGCGATTACCGATACCAACGAGCGGCTCGCAGGTTTTGGGAGATCCTAACGCCGGGCGCCAGGCGCGATGCAGCGACACCGGCGGTTTTGCCTGCATGTTCGCTTGTCCTGTATCCGATACATTAGGATCGATCGATGAGTGACAGCGGTACCCAACACCCGCGGATTTTTCTTGGGTCTGATAACCAAGCCGGCGCTCATCCGTCTGTTCTCGACGCGGTAGCGCGGGTCAGCTCGGGCCACGCTCCAGCCTATGGCGCTGATGACGAAACAGCTCGTGCAGAGCGCCTTATACGCGAGGTGTTTGAAACTGACTGTGCCGTGCTCATGGTGAGTACCGGTACCGCAGCGAATGCATTGATTCTTAGCGCTATGTCGCCATCTTGGGGCGCAATCTATTGTCACGAAGACGCCCATATCATCAACGATGAAAACACGGCGCCCGAGTTTTATTCCGGAGGCGCGAGGCTTATTGGTGTGTCGGGTGATAAGGGTCTGCCCGAACTTGGCGCTATCGCAGATCACATTGCGCAAAGCCAGCTGCGGGGCGTGCACAATGTTCAACCGGCTGCGATTAGCTTATCGAACGTCACAGAGGCTGGCACTGTTCTGCCACCTGCGGTGACCGCTCGCTTTGGCGCCCTGGCCCAGGAGCATGGCGTGTTTCTGCACATGGACGGGGCTCGGTTTGCTAATGCAGTTGTAAGCTCCGGCCGAACCCCTGCTGAACTCACCTGGAAATCGGGCGTCGATGCGCTGAGTTTTGGGCTGACTAAAAATGGTGCGATTGCCGCCGAGGCAGCGATTATTTTCAACGAATCCTTAGTTAAAGACTTCGAATATCGCCGTAAGCGCGCTGGTCAGCTGCTTTCCAAGCATCGATTTTTATCCGCGCAGTTTGTTGCGATGCTATCGGATGATCTTTGGTTGGATTGCGCTCGGCAGGCAAATCAAACGGCCGCCAAGCTCGCACAGGGGTTGGCGGATATCCCCGGGGTCACTTTCCCGTGGCCAACTGATGCTAACGAGCTTTTTCCTGTGCTGCCTCATGGGATAGCCAGAGCGCTGGCCGATGCAGGCTGCGGTTTTTACCCGTGGCCAGTGGTTGAGGGCATGGTTCGCATGGTGACCAGTTTTGCCACCACCGAGTCAGAGATCGATGAGGTGCTGGCTATTGCCCACCGTGGTGCAAACTGACCCAAGCTACTGATCTAAGCTACTAAGCCAAGCCAGACATCGAATCGGCAGCGCTTTTGCATTCGCAGGCTGAGTTAGTAGGTGTTGCGGATCCCGCAAAGTGCGGATGACCTCGTTAATGCCCATGACTGATAGAAATTTTCTAAATTCAGCGACGGGTTACTGGCCATGGCTGCGTATCAGTACACCGTTACCAAGACGGCAACTAATTTTCGAGGATATCGTTATGAACATTCAAACCATGATCCACCCTAAATTGAACCTCTTGCTTGGTGCCTCGCTGGCAATGGCTGTTTTGAGCACCAATGCCCTGGCGCTTCCGCCCGGTGGAAAACCACCCTCTGCGGACAAGGTGATTGAAAAACTCGACGAGGACGGCGACAGTCTTGTGAGCTTTGATGAATTTCAATCGGCGCCACAAGGTCGGGGTGCCAATCGCTTGATGAAGGCTGATACCGACGGCGACGGCAATGTGAGTCGTGAAGAAATGGAAGCGGCCCTGTCGGAGCACCAAAACCGCGATGCTGATCGAGCGACAGGTCACTTTGATGAGGCTGATGTCAATGCCGATGGTTTTGTTGCCGCCGGCGAAGTCAAACAGGTTATGTTTCAACGCATCGATGCGAATGAGGATGGTTACCTAAGTGCCGACGAGTTTTCACAAGCCCATGAGGCGCAGCGCGGTCGCCGCTCTGAGCGTGGCTCGGGTGAAAGACCCAGCCGTGGTGATCGCTCGGAGACCACCGACGGCAGTTGGTGACGGCACGTGGCGTCGCTACGTATGCGCGCATTGAGGCGCATCGATGTCTGATGAGAGTGATGAGGTCCGTCTTGTTGCCGGTGGCGACAGGGCGGCTTTTACGCGACTCGTCAGCGTCCATCTCGCGTCCATCGAAGCCTACGCCACCCGTATTTTGGGCAGCAGCGCAGCAGCGCAGGATGTTACTCAGGAAGTGATGCTGCGTTTGTGGTTGCGGGCCGCGACGTTTGATCCAGAGCGAGCCCGGCTGACCACCTGGCTTCATCAGATGGCCCACAATTTATGCATTGATCACATCCGGCGCAATAAACGCTTGGTGTCGGCGGACGCTGGTTCTGCCGAGTTGGGTAGTCAGGATATCGCTACCCAAGATGATATCGATCAAGTGGATCCCCTGAAAACTAAGGTGGTCATGCGAGCCCTCGCTTCACTACCCGATCGTCAGCGCCACGCCCTGGTACTGACCTATTATCAGGATCTGAGTAACCAGGAGGTTGCAGCGGTGATGGATCTTGGCGTGCGGGCAGTTGAGTCGTTGCTTGTACGAGCTCGAAAGACAGTTAGGCAATACATGGAGAACCCCTCATGAGTCGCGCCAAAATGAGTTTAGAGAGAGCCAGAGAAGTCATTCAGGCCTACGGTGCCTATGCCGAAAATTGGCCCGCAGATGAACGAGAGCAGATCGTCACCTTGGTCAAGCGGGATCTGTCGCTGCAGATGCTTGTTGACGGGGAGCGTCAGCTGGACGTAATGCTGAGTGAGGCCACTGTCGCGCCAACACTGTCGATCGATGCAGTTCTGGCGGCGGTAGATGCGCTTCCTGATCGCACAGCTTCGGCGCACACGTTTGTGCCTGAGGACGCAAACATCCCCGAGCAGAGCGCCGCAGCGAATCATCTGTTAGACACTGATCCTACTAACGCCGACCTGTTGAGCCGATTTTTGGATTGGTTGGTGCCCGGTGATGGATTGAAGCTCTGGCGTCCCCTCGCTGTGGCGAGCTTGCCATTTATGTTTGGCCTGTCGGTTGATTTAACAGTGCTTGCGGGTGCAGAAGACTGGGCAACGTCAGAGCAATATGTATTTGCACCGGTCGGTGAGGAGATGAGTGGTGAATAGACGGCATTGGATGAGACTGGTTTTGGCACTATCACTCGGTGCTAACTTGGTCGTGGCGGGTATGGCTATCGGGCATTTTAGTCGCGGAGGTCTTGATCGGGCAGCGCCACTGATATGGGCGTTGGGTGATCTTGATCAACCCACCCGCGATCGACTAAAACCCATTTTACGCGAGAATTTTGAGGCGACCCGTGAGGCCCGTGAGGCCCTACGATCTGCCAGCCGTGATATCCAAAAGGTGGTGAGCGAGGAGCCTCTGGATGACGCCAAGTTGGCCAACTCCCTCGCCCGTATGCGCGAGTTGTCGGGTCAATATCAAGCCCAAATTCATCAGCGAGCTATTGCAACATTGCAAGAAATTCCGCCAGACCAACGAGCAAGATTTGTCGGGCGTTTGCTGCGTTCTGAACCTCCACCGCGACGTCACGGCCCACCACGCAATGGCATGCCGCCGCCAAATGCAGGTCCGCCGACGCACAATGAAGGCCCGCCGGCACGAGATGAAAGCCCGCCGCCGCGCGACTAAACTGAGACCCGTTTTGGTTGGTAAACGTAGGCTTGGGCGAGGGGCGGATCTGTAGCGAAAAGGAGGGCTACTGCTTGACGTTGGCTCTGACGATCCGTGCTTTCTGTCTTTGCCAGTCGCGATCCTTCTCAGTATCGCGCTTGTCGTGTTGTTTCTTGCCCTCCGCCAGCGCCACCTTTGCTTTCACCAGATGCCCTTTCCAATAGAGGGCGGTGCACACACAGGTTTGCCCTTTTTGAGATATCCCCGCATTAATGCGCGCCAGTTCCTGACGATGCATTAGCAGTTTACGCGTGCGCGTGGGGTCAGTGACAAAATGGGTGGAAGCGGTTTCCAGCGGCGTAATTTGTGCGCCTAACAGGAATGCTTCTCCGTCTTTCATAAGGACGTAAGAATCCGTGAGCTGAACTCGCCCAGCCCGCAATGCTTTGACTTCCCAACCGGCAAGACTTACCCCCGCCTCGTAGGTATCGAGGAGGTGGTAGTCAAACCGGGCTCGTTTGTTCTGAGCGATGGTATTGTCGAGTACTTTCTTCTTTGCCTTTCCCATACCGAGCAGTATACGGTGACTTGGCTGTCTCGGCTTTGGCATTCTTGCTGATTAAGACGCTGTTTTACGTCATCAGCAGGGATACACTGGCACAAATAGTCGCTAACACAGGTATGCAGAGGATCGTGCTCCTTGCTTGACGATAATGTGCCGAAGACATGGCAGGGTCAGACCACCCTGGTGTTTGCTCTCTCAGCGGTAGCGATCGGGTTCGGTAATTTATTCCGGCTGCCCTTTCTACTCGGAGAGCACGGTGGCGCACCGTTTTTCATCACCTACGTGGCAACCCTATTGTTGGTCACCGCTCCGGTAATGGCTGCTGAAGTCATGCTGGGCAGCCAGGGTCGAGGTTCGCCGGTGGCGGCGATCCGCTGGACCGCCGATCAATCGAATCTTTCACCGTTCTGGAGTGGTCTGGGGGTTTTTCAAAGTGTATTGGCACTGCTCCTCGCTGCTCAGCTGACCATTTTTGCGGGATGGATGCTCGATCGCGCTGACATGCTCAATAGCGGTGTGCTCGCTTCGGCCAGCGCCCGTGATATCAGTGAAAATTTCTCCCAATTGGTCGCCAGTCAGGACAGTAATCGGATCTACACTGTGGGATTGCTGATTGCCTCAGCCATTTTGCCGGGCCTTGGGCCGCAGGTTGCAATGGGCATCATCGGATGGCTAGCGCTTCCGGCTATGGCGGCAACTTGCCTGACCCTGCTGGAATTCAGCCTTGCAGAGGGCGATTTGGTGGCGGGGGGAGAGTTTTTATTCGCCGTTAAGTACGATGACTTTAGCCTGCCAGGGGTTATGGCGGGTATTTCAAGTGCCGTTTTTACGCTTGGTGCGGGCCTGGGGGTCGGGCTTTGTTTTGGCACTCGGGCTCCCAAGAACCTGCCGCTGCTGCGCGCCCTGGGTGCGACGGTCATTGTCGATACCGCGTTCGCTTTGGCCATAGCGATTTGTGTGATTCCGCTGCTGTACGCCGTTAACGCCGAGCCAGTTTCAGGCATCCCGCTGGTGTTTGTTGCGATTCCCTATGCGTTCGCAAATCTCCCTGCAGGAGATGCTTATGGCGCGCTCTTCTATGGGTTTTTGACCTTCGCAACCTTCGCGGCCGTGGTTGCACTGATGGAGCCTGCGGTCATGCTGTTGCGCAGGGACTGGGGCTTAAATCGGATCCTAGCTGCTGTTGTGGTGGCACTGGTCCTCGGATCGTTGACAGTAATCTTGCGTGGCTCGACCGAATTCTCAGTGCTGACTGCGCAGCTGATCGACCTCTTGATTCCCGTCAGTATGTTGCTGACAGCGATTTTTGTAGGGTGGCGAGTCGCTCGCCCAATTACCCGCGGGGAGTTGTACCGCGAGCCTCGATGGCTTTTTATTTTTTGGTGGGAATTGCTGCGATTGGTCGCGCCGGCGGTTTTGATTTTGACGCTGCTTTGGCTTTGGATGCTACCAACACCCCCGCAATAAGTTAGCATTGCATCATGACCACCATTGATCGTAGCGCACTTCTCCCCTACAGCGCCGGCCAACTCTTTCAGTTGGTCGCGGATATTGAGCAATATCCGAAATTCCTCAATGGTTGTGAGGATGCTCAGATTCTTGCCCGCGAGGGGGATGTGGTAACGGCGCGGTTGGGACTGTCGAGGGCGGGACTTAGCCACAGTTTTGTGACGCGTAATACGATGCGTAGCGGCGAATCGATTAATCTTGAGCTAGTGGACGGCCCGTTTGAGCGTTTTGACGGCTGCTGGCGATTCACAGCATTAGCTTCAGATGCTTGTAAAGTGGCGTTGACGCTGGAGTTTCGGATGCGGAGCGGTCTGATTCACGCAGCGGCGGGTCGATTGTTCGATAAAGTCGCCGTGGATTTGGTTGATGCCGTGGTGCGTCGCGCGAATACGATATACGGCAAGGCGAGTCACGGATGAACGCAGTCAACAGAGGTTTAGGCGATGAGTGATACGGTGGCCGTGGAAGTGGCCTATGCGTTGCCCGACAAGCAGCGCATCGAAGTATTGGATGTACCTGCGGGCACTACCGCTATTGAAGCTGTGGCGTTATCTGGTATCGAGGCCCACTTTGACGAGTTAGTCGTCAGCGATGATCTGAAACTTGGCGTCTGGGGTAAAGCCGTGGCCCACAGCCGGCCGCTTGAGGCAGGGGAGCGGGTGGAGATTTACCGACCGCTGCTTATCGACCCGAAAGAGGTGCGTAAGCAGCGCGCTGCAAAAGCGCGCGCTGAACGGGAATCATGAAGCTGTCAGCTAGCGGCTTCATCGCCAGCCAGCTCGCCTTCGGCTGACTTGTTGTCATCCTCGGCGGGCTCATTGTCTGAACCTTGTGGTTGCGCCCAATCCGGGACTTCACTGCCCGTGACGTTCACCAACGTATCGCCTTCGAAGAAGACACTGAGACGACTCTCTTCAAGGGTGTCTACCCCGTTGCGTAAGGTGTAGCGGTAATCCCACCGGTCAGGATTGAACGTATCCTCAACGAGCGGGGTGCCCATCACGAACCGAACTTGCCGGCGGCTCATGCCGGGCCTGAGCTGCTCGATCATTTCCGGGGTTACGATGTTGCCTTGCTCGACATCGATACGATAAACGCCCGGGAAGCCAAAGTTGCTGCCACAACCCGCAAGAAAGGGGGTTACAAACAGAGCGATGAGGGCGAAACGGGTCAGGCCTGCTGAAAACGGCATTCGGTTTGGGTTCCACTGATATGCATACACTGGCATGATAACGCGGATTAGCCGTTTACGAGAAATCTCCCATGCCAAGCGAAAATATCGAGCTTCGAAAAGCGGGGCTGAAAGTCACCCTGCCTCGGATAAAAATTCTGCAGATGCTCGAATCTACGTCGGATACGGCGGAGCACCTCAGCGCTGAGGATGTGTATCAGCGCCTTCGTGATTCAGGTGAAGACGTTGGGTTGGCAACTGTTTATCGGGTGCTTACTCAGTTCGAGGCCGCAGGCTTGGTGGTGCGGCACAATTTCGAGACTGGTCATTCGGTGTTCGAGTTGGCTCCCGAGGATCACCATGATCACATGGTCGACGTTGAATCGAATGAGGTCATCGAATTTTTAGATGATGTCATCGAGAACCGGCAGAAGGAAATCGCGGAGGCCCACGGCTACGAGATTATTGATCACTCGCTGGTGCTTTACGTTCGCAAGAAAGACTGATCGGATTGAAGGCGTTAATCGGCGCTGAGCAGTACCCCTGAACTGTTGCTTTTGGCGTCAGCCTTCTAATAGCTCTTTGGCATGGGCTAGCGTGTTGTCAGTGATTGTTTTGCCCCCAAGCATGCGGGCGATCTCGGTGAGTCGGCGCTCCTCATTAAGCGCCGTCATTGCTGTGCTGACAGCATGCTCGTCCCCTGATTTGCTGACCTGCAAATGATGCTCGCCTTTGACGGCCACTTGAGCCAGGTGGGTGACGCACAGAATTTGGGTGTTCGCAGCTAATTCTCTGAGCAGTCCGCCGACGACCTCTGCGACCGCACCACCGATACCGACATCGACTTCATCGAAAATCATGGTCGGCGTCGTCACACCTTCCGCGGCAGCGACTTGCAGCGCGAGGCTGATGCGCGACAGCTCTCCTCCCGATGCGATTTTGTTGAGCGGCCCAGGGGACGCGCCGGGGTTGGTACTAATCAAAAATTCCACGTCTTCTAATCCACGCGGGTTGAGCTGATCGTCGGCAAATGGACTGAGCGATACCTTGAAGCGGCAGCGTTCCATCGAAAGCTTCGCCAGCGTCTTCATGACTTTCTCAGCGAGACCGATCGCTGCTGCGGTACGCTCATTGCTCAGGCGTGTAGCGGCCTTGAGATAATGGCTTTTTGCTTCGCTCGCTGCTTGGGCGAGTTCTTCGAGTCGAGAATCGTCCCCTGCAAGGGTCTCTAGCTCAGCCTGAAGGCGGTTGTGATGGTCGGCCAGTGCCTCGGGCATCACGCGATGTTTGCGCGCCAGGTCATAGATAGACTCCAGGCGATTTCGTATTTCCTTTAGACGCTGTGGGTCGGTTTCCAACCGGTCTGCATAGCGCTGTAAATCACTTCGCGCTTCGTCGAGTTGAATCGCGGCGGATGCCAGGAGCTCGCGAATGCTGCCAATTGCCCCTGAGTCGTGGCGATCATCGTCGACGAGTGACTTTAACCGATTAATTTCTTCCGCTTGTCGACCACAGCCGTCTGAGGCTGACAGTGAGCTTTCGATCAAAAAGTCGGCGTTCTCTAGCGCCTTCATATCGCGTTCGAGCGTCTCTATTTCGCCCTCTGCCAGCCCCAAAGCATCGAGCTCTTCGACTTGGTACAACAGCAGGTCTCGCCTAGCTCGGTCTGCCTCAGAGCGCCCCGCCAGGTGATCATGTTCGGCCTGCAGTTGCTGAAAAGTGGCCGCTGTGTCCTGTACTTCTGTCGCGAGGGCGGTAGCTGAGGCATAGGCGTCTAGCAGGCCCCGTTGAACGCTTTTACGCAAAAGAGACTGGTGGGCATGCTGGCTGTGGATATCAACGAGCTGCTGACCCAAGTCAGTGCAATCGGCGAGTGTCGAGGGCGCGCCATTGATGAAGGCTTTCGACCGACCGTCTGAACCGATGGTGCGCCTCAGAATGCAGTCGCCGTCCCCGCTGTCGAGGTCGCGATCTGAGAGCCAAGTTTGCACCTCGGGCAGGTCAGCGAGGTCAAAGGTGGCACTGATGTCCGCACGGCGAGATCCAGGGCGCACGGCGCGACTGTCCGCTCTGTCCCCAATGCACAGTCCCAGGGCGTCGAGCATGATCGATTTGCCCGCCCCGGTCTCACCGGTCACGACAGTCATTCCGCGCTCGAGATCAATCTCTAGCGAGTCAACGATGGCGAAATCTCGGATGGCGATATGCTTGAGCATGCAGTGCGTCCTGGAAGTTCCAGCTTTATAGCGTACCTCACATACATTGCAAATCATCTAATCGGATTCTTTGTCGCCCGCGCAGCCTGTGCTACAACTACCGCCTCATGATTCATTAGATACCCATGGCCGACACCGAACTTTCCAGTCGAGCGAGCGATTTGCTCCGAACCCTTGTCGAGATGCACATCCGCGATGGCCAGCCTGTCGGCTCGAAATCTCTGCATGCGGCCAGCGGCCTGTCGGTCAGCACGGCGACGATTCGCAACATCATGTCGGATCTTGAGGATCGGGGCTTGCTAATCTCGCCACACACCTCCGCGGGCAGAATCCCCACGGCTCAGGGCTATCGATTGTTCGTTGACGCGTTGCTACAGGTGCAGCCCATTGATGCGGCATCCATCCAGACGCTGCGGCATGAACTGAACCCCAATCGGTCCTCAGCGGAGCTCGTTCAAAGTGCCTCCAACATGCTGGCCCATATCACGACCCAGGCCGGTATCGTGACGGTCCCCCGGCCGGAAACCCAGCAACTCCGGCAAGTGGAGTTTCTTCCCTTATCCGAGAACCGCGTCCTGGTGATACTCGTGACCAACGAAAAAGAGGTTCAGAATCGCATTATTCAGCTGCCAAGACCGCTGTCAGAAGAGCAGTTGCGTGCGGCGGCTGAGTTGATCAACCAGCGCTATGCGGGTTCCGACGTGAACGCGCTCAAAGAGCATTTGGTGAGGGAGATGCAAGAGGCCCGCAGTCAAATTGACGAATACATGGCCACGGCCCTCGACCTCGCCAATCAAGCGCTGACCTCTGAGGAAAGTCATCACGACTATGTGGTGGCAGGTGAGAACTATTTGCTGGGTCAAACGTCGCCCGAGGACATGGATAAGCTGCGGGAGTTGTTCGAGGCCTTCGAGCGGAAGCGGGACCTACTGGACCTGCTCGATCGCTCATCCCGCGCCGAGGGGATCCAGATTTTCATCGGTGACGAGGCGGGTTATGAAGTGCTGGGTGACTTTTCCGTGATTACAGCCCCTTACGCCAATGGCAATCATACTTTGGGGGTGTTGGGCGTTATAGGACCCACGCGAATGGCCTATGAGCGGGTTATCCCCATGGTCGACGTGACGGCCCGAATGCTGTCGGCGGCGCTCTCCAAGTAACTGGTTAGAAAGCTAGTAGCCATCAAGTAGCTGCCCCCGAAGTCCGGTTGGCGCTCGTTTGCCCAGTCAATGACTCAAGTGCTTGAAAAGCGCTCATTCCGACCCCACCTACTCCCGCATCACTAACTATTGCGCCGGTTTCGGCGATTTCGGTCAGAGGAATGCCCCATGTCAGAGGACAAGACGGAGTACAACGAGGACGATGGTAGCCCAGCGGTAGGCGCCAATGTCGATATCACCGATGAATCCGACGAGCCCGTCGAACTTACCCTTGAGCAAATCGTAGAGAAACTTGAAGGTGACTTGGCGGATGCTCGTGATTCAGCCCTGCGGGCGCAAGCCGATGCGGTCAATATGCAGCGCCGAGCGGAAGCAGAGATCGAAAAGGCACGCAAATTTGCGCTGGAGCGATTTGTCGGGGAGTTGCTGCCCGTTGTCGATAACCTGGAGCGCGCACTGGCGGCTGCTGGGGAAAGCGACGCGGCTAAACCAATTGTTGAGGGTGTTGAGCTCACATTGAAGAGCTTTGTTGATGCCCTGAATAAAAGCGGCGTTGAAGCTGTAGATCCCCTTGGCGAGCCCTTTGATCCTCAAACGGCGCAGGCGATGACAATGGTGGAGAACCCTGACGTAGAGCCAAACACCGTCACTGCAGTCATGCAGAAAGGCTACAACTTAAATGGCCGGTTGCTGCGTCCTGCGATGGTCATGGTTAGCAAGGCAGCGGATTAATCCCCACGCTAAACCTTGAAATAAGCGAACGCGCACCAACATACAAAGACAAGTAGGAATGCCAGGCCAGAGGCCGGCTGAGAGGAGATAGAAATGGGTAAGATTATTGGTATTGACCTGGGAACCACCAACTCCTGTGTATCGGTGTTGGAGAGTGGAAAAGCACGGGTCATTGAAAATTCAGAGGGAGGGCGGACCACGCCTTCGATTGTGGCTTACACCGATGACGGTGAGATCTTGGTGGGTCAGTCTGCGAAGCGCCAAGCGGTGACTAATCCAAGCAACACCCTGTTTGCAGTCAAGCGACTGATCGGACGTAACTTTGACGATGACGTCGTTCAGAAAGACATCAAGATGGTGCCTTACAAGATTGTAAAGGCCGACAGCGGTGACGCCTGGGTTCAAGTTAAAGATAACAAGATAGCGCCTCCTCAGGTTGCCGCTGAAGTCTTACGTAAAATGAAGAAGACTGCGGAAGAGTATCTCGGTGAGCCAGTGACTGAGGCGGTGATTACGGTTCCTGCGTACTTTAATGACTCTCAGCGTCAAGCGACCAAAGATGCAGGCAAGATTGCCGGGCTTGAGGTCAAGCGAATCATTAACGAGCCGACGGCTGCTGCACTGGCTTACGGCATGGACAAAGCCAAGGGCGATCACACCGTTGCGGTGTATGACTTGGGCGGTGGTACCTTCGATATCTCCGTGATTGAAATCGCGGAAGTTGATGGCGAGCATCAGTTCGAAGTGTTGGCAACCAACGGTGATACTTTCCTCGGTGGCGAAGACTTTGACCTGCGCTTGATCGAGTATCTCGCTGACGAATTTAAGAAAGAAAACGGCATCGATCTGCATTCAGACCCACTCGCTCTCCAGCGACTCAAGGAAGCGGCGGAGAAGGCAAAGATTGAGCTATCTAGCTCACAGCAGACCGAAGTAAACCTGCCGTACATCACTGCGGACGCTACAGGACCGAAGCACTTGGTCGTGAAGTTGTCGCGCTCCAAGCTGGAGTCACTAGTAGAGGAGTTGGTTAAGCGCTCCCTCGAACCGGTCAAGATTGCCTTGCAAGACGCCGGTTTGTCGCCCAGCGAGATTGACGATGTCATCCTGGTTGGTGGTCAGACGCGTATGCCGATGGTCCAAACAGCCGTTGCCGATTTCTTTGGTAAAGAGCCGCGCAAGGACGTCAACCCCGATGAGGCGGTTGCGATGGGTGCTTCTATTCAGGGCGCGGTGCTGGCAGGAGACGTGAAAGATGTATTGCTGCTGGATGTAACACCGTTAACGCTGGGTATCGAGACCATGGGTGGTGTTGCTACGCCGTTGATCGAGAAAAATACAACCATCCCGACCAAGAAGTCACAGGTGTTCTCTACCGCTGAGGACAACCAGACTGCGGTAACCATTCACGTGGTCCAGGGTGAGCGTAAACAGTCCACCGAGAATAAGTCTCTGGGTCGGTTCGACTTGGCAGATATTCCGCCAGCACCCCGGGGTGTACCACAGGTTGAGGTCACCTTCGATTTGGATGCCAACGGTATTCTCAACGTGTCGGCAAAGGACAAGGCGACCGGCAAAGAGCAGTCGATTCGTATCACTGCTTCGGGTGGTCTTTCAGAAGACGAGATCAACAACATGGTGCGCGATGCCGAAGCAAATGCCGAAGCTGACAAGCGTTTCGAAGAGCTGATCACGACGCGCAACAGTTGCGATGGTATGGTTCACGCGGCTCGCAAGACACTGGAAGACGCCGGTGAGCACGCGACCGATGATGAGCGCGCTACTATCGAGGCTGCCATTGCCGAGGCTGAAGAAGCCATGAAAGGTGATGATAAAGACGCGATCGAAGCCGCGACGACCAAGATTACCGAAGCAACCGGTGCGGTAGCACAGAAGATGTACGCGGCTCAGCAAGCTGAAGCAACGCAGCCTGGTGCCGGCGCTGAAGGCGGCGATGCCGGCGCAGACGAAGCCAACGATGATGTGGTGGACGCTGAGTTTGAAGAAGTTAAGGAAGACGACAAAAAGTAACGACGAAGCCCGGTGGGGGTCATTCCCTCGCCGGATGGCTTTGCGCCCGTCATCCGGGCTGACGTGATACGTTAAACGCGGGCCTTGATTGCCCGCGTGTTTGTTTGTGTGAAGTCACAATTCACCGCCTTTTGTGGCGACAACTAGGTTTAGATGCAGGCTGGAAAACATGTCCAAGCGTGATTTTTACGAAGTACTCGGTGTCGGAAAGTCCTCGACCGATCAAGAGATCAAGAAGGCTTACCGGCGCGTGGCCATGAAATACCATCCGGATCGCAACCCAGATGACAAGGACGCTGACGCCAAGTTCAAGGAAGCGACGGAAGCTTACGATGTCTTAATGGATAAGGATAAGCGCGCCGCCTATGACCAATTTGGTCACGCGGGAGTCGATCAGGCGATGGGCGGCGGAGGTTTCCAGGGTGGTAGCTTTAGCGACATCTTTGGTGATGTTTTTGGGGA
>CBFHHJ010000027.1:0-16527 GCA_965655505.1 Luminiphilus sp. | reverse complement strand
CCGTTTCGAGGCGGTCACAAAAGGGGCGCTGCAAGGCGTCATCGCCCCGTAGACTCTCCAATAGCCCGCGCAGAAACTCGTGTCGCTCGACACCGTCAGGCAAATGGAACAAGTTGAGGCCACCCACATGCATAGGTGTGTTGCGGCGCTCAGCCATCAGAAAACTGAGGTCCACCACAGAGAGCTTGCTCATGAATCACACTCCTTAAATGCCCGGACCAACTGGCCCACGAGCACAAATTGAAACAACGCCGCAATGCGCGCGAAACCTTCGCGCCGGCGCAATCTCGCCGGTAACGCTGCCTAGTATGGCACGACCACCTGCAGCGCGCTCAACCCCCATGATCTGAGTAACGAGCGGCTGAAGTCACCCCAGCACCGGCTTCAAGCGGTCAGCACGTTTGCCACACTCTCACGCCATTGGTGGGAATCTTGAGCTGTGAGGCATAGCTCCCCCATGGGGGTACCGAGCAACCGCTGGATGACGCAATCCGATACCATTAGGCTCGTATGTCGTGCCCCAGCAGCAGACATCAAAAACCAGGAGCACAACCCATGGCCGAGAACACCCACTGGAAAAAACTTAACTGGGAAGACCCTTTCGAGTTGAATGACCAGCTGACCGAAGAACAGCGCATGGTCCGGGATACCGCCCGCCAGTATGCTCAAGGGCAGCTGCTAACGCGCGTGCAAAGTGCCTTTCGAACTGAGACTACCGATCCCGCCATTTTTCGAGAGATGGGCGAAATGGGGCTGCTGGGATCGACCATCGAAGGTTATGGCTGTCCCGGCGTGGATTACATTAGTTACGGACTCGTCGCTCGCGAGGTCGAGCGCGTCGACTCGGGTTACCGGTCGATGCTGAGCGTGCAGTCATCTCTCGTGATGTATCCAATTTATGCCTATGGCAGCGACGCCCAACGTGAAAAGTATTTGCCGAAACTGGCAACCGGCGAGTGGATTGGGTGCTTCGGACTCACCGAACCCGATCACGGGTCAGATCCCGGCGGTATGGTCACTCGCGCGCGTACCGTCGATGGTGGATACCGACTAAGCGGCGCGAAAATGTGGATCTCCAATTCGCCGATTGCAGATGTTTTTGTGGTTTGGGCAAAAACCGATGACAACGTCATTCGCGGCTTCGTCTTGGAGAAAGGCATGGCCGGTCTCAGCGCACCGAAGATTGAAGGCAAGCTCGCGCTCAGGGCTTCGATCACCGGTGAGATTGTGATGGATAACGTCTTCGTTCCCGATGAAAATTTGCTGCCAAATGTACAGGGGCTGAAGGGTCCCTTTGGCTGTCTAAACAACGCCCGCTATGGCATTGCGTGGGGCGCTCTGGGCGCCGCGGAGACCTGCTGGCACAGCGCTCGGGAATACACCATGGAACGCCAGCAATTCGGGCGACCCCTTGCTGCTAATCAATTGATTCAATTGAAGCTGGCCGACATGCAAACCGAAATCGCATTGGGGCTGCAGGGATGTTATCGAGCGGGACAACTACTGTCTGCGGGGGAAATTTCTCCCGACCTTGTCAGCCTGATCAAGCGCAACTCCTGCGGGAAATCACTGGAGATCGCTCGTAAAGCGCGGGACATGCTGGGTGGCAACGGTATCTCCGACGAATACCCGGTCATGCGACACATGATGAATTTGGAAGTGGTGAACACCTATGAGGGTACCCACGACATCCACGCACTAATTCTTGGACGAAGCCAGACTGACATTCCGGCATTCTGAGCAAGCTAACACAGGTCTCAGCTAACTGAGACTAGGCTTTAGCAGTCGGGTCAGTGCGTGGGCTGCTCTCATACAGCGCACGCACGGCGGCAGCCAGTTGCTTTAGGAGTGGGTCCTGTTCATCCAGGTGCGCGGCTGCCCGTTTCAGCATCGCAACCGGCGACTCGCCCGGTAGCCGCCGGACACCGCGTCGCTCGAGGCGCGAACAAAGCTTCAGAAACGCCTGCTCTTCGGGCAGTTGATTCTGGGGGTGACGACTACGATTAAGAAACCACGTCAGTGGTATCAAAACCACCGCCCAACTGCCGAGCATCACAGCGACAAACCAGCTGACGCGGATCTCACCAAACCAATTTTTAAGAAGCCCGAGTTGCTCGTCACTGTTGAAGCCCACGATGAAGCTCTGCCATTGCCAGGCGAGTGCGTCGTACCGAAGCCGCATCCAATTCACCACCCCGACACCACGAAAGCGATAAGCAGATAGGGGCGAATCAGCAAGAAACCCCTCTTCTCCCGCCAACGCTTCTTCAAGACCAAATTCCACCCGAGCTGGGGACACCGCGGCGGTGGGGTCAACACGCACCCAGCCCCGCTGATCAAACCAGACCTCTGTCCAAGCATGGGCGTCAAACTGTCGCACCACCACCGTGTTGTTTACCGGATTGACTTCACCACCCTGATAGCCGCCAACGATCCGCGCAGGAATGCCGGCGAGACGCATCAAAGCAACAAACGTATAGGCATAGTGCTCACAAAATCCGCGCCGGCTCTCAAACAGGAATCGGTCGACAAAGTTGTCCTCGGTAATCGGCGGCGGGCGAAGGGTATAGAAAAAAGGCTCCCGCCTAAAATGATCGAGTACAGCGGTCACCAGCGCTTCATCGGTGCCGTAACGCAATCGCAACTGGTTGATCCAGTCTCGGGCCCGCGGGTTCAGGTCGCGGGGAAACTTCAGCTCGGTTTGACGCCGCCATGCCGACAGTACGGGTTGCATAACCGTGTCTGGCCACGAGCGCACCCGATAGCCTATCTGGGACTCTACGGGATTCAGGGTCGTCAGCCTGAAGTCCCAAGCTTCGATAATGCCGGTGGTATCACTCTCAGCATAGGGCAACGCGTACAACCATCGCTGCATAGTCGGCTCTAGAATCACCTGATACTCGAGATTATCGTCCCCCGTTACCGGTCGTTTCAGCTGCCGTTCTTGGGGCGGATGATCACGCCACCCGAGCGTTTGCCACGCACCGTCGTCAAAGCGACTCATGACCATGCCGCGCCAATACAGCTCGGGCTTGGGCGGAATCGCCCCCTCAAATTGAACGCGAAAGGCCACCTCCGCAGAGCGACCCAAGCGGCTGACATCCCCCGGCTTAAGCATATCGCTCATACCGGTCGTACCCTGCCCGGTCTTAGACGGCACGCTCCACAGTGGGCCAATGCGCGGAAACAAAACAAACAGCACTACCATCATGGGAATCGCGAGACCCAGCATCTTTATAGCCAGAAGCGGTTCCCGACGCGTAGTGCGCGTTCCCGGCGTCTGGTTCAAGGTGATCATCGCGGTCACCAACAACAGGGTGCTTACAATGGTGTAGAGCACGATCGGTAATTCCTGGGAGAACAGAAACTGCGTGACGCAAATGAAGAACCCCAGCGCAACCAGCACGTAACCGTCCTTGGCCCGCACGGACTCCAGAAACTTCAACGCCGTTGCCACTAAGAGCAGCGCGACCATCGGTTCGAGGCCAATCAAAGTTCGATAACTGGCAAATACGGCGAGCCCAGCACTTACCGCAAGGCCTAGCCGTATTAACCGTCCCGGCGGATTTGCGCGGGCACGATACATTTGCACCCGCCACAAGGCTGCACCGATATAAACAGCGATGACCCACACGGGTACTCGGGAAAAATGCGGGATGAATACCAAGAACTGACAGGCAATCAGCCAGAGCATCGCTCGACGGGGAAGTTGGTCAGCAACAATCATGAGATGGAACCCGGCTGATCCCCGACACCGTGCAGGGCAAGTGTTCGCAACACTAGCTCCCGCTGCCGATCCCCCGCACCCAGCCCAACCTCTTGCTCCGGCATCCGAAGACCGTACTCGTCGCCACGCTGATCGTATTGGAGCGCCAACCAACAGAGCCACGACAGGCGCTCCTCCACGCCGCCGTCGGGGTAGTCATCCCACACCAGCCAATGATCTTCGCGGGTAGGCGCTGAGAAAAGTCGGGTCTGCAAACCCTGCTCCCGCGCATAGGCGCGCCAGTCGATGTGTCGTGGTGAATCACCGGGGCGATAATCCCGAAAGCCCGCTAGGTCATCAATTCCCGCTGCGTCGCTGAATCCAATTGCACCGTCTTCATCAGTTGCCGCGGGCAAGGCGCCCACCGGCAGCGGTTTCGGCCACACAAGCGCACGCCAATCGAGGTCGACATAGCTCCAGCAGCGGAGCAATCCCAGTGGATAGCCGGACTCCACACGCAGCCGCTCGGGCTTAAACCACCCCCGCCGACCCACGGATTGAAACAAGGACACCTGCACGCTCTCCCCCGCAGGCACGTCAACCATCACCTCGCTGCCCGGCCAACTCAACTTCACTGCGTAGTGTCCCGCTTTCTTGCCCGTACCCGACAAGCGCAGGATAAATTCGGCTTGTTGCCCGGGGAAAACAGATTCGGCGCTGACCGCGGTGATTTGCAGCCCCATGAGATTTCCATGGGTAAAGTGCACCGCAATGATAAACAGCATCGATAACCAGAACGTCAGCGCGTAACTCATGTTGTTTTGATAGTTGATCGCTGTCAGCAGCATGAGCAGCAGCGAGAACATAAACAAAAAGCCCGCACGGGACGGAAAGATAAATAACCGCCGCTGCTCGAGCGTAACGGTTCTCGCCGACGGCAGTCGATTGCGCAACCACCGGTCATAGCGCCGGCGCAGCTGCGCCCGCACACCCCTGGGCTCAGTCTGGGATAACGTCGACACTGCGCATAATCAAGGCAACGAGTGCGTCACCGTCGCCAGCGTAGTCACCGCTCGGTACGAGTCGGTGTGCGATCACAGGTTGCAGAATCGCCTGGACGTCCTCGGGTACAACGTAATCTCGGCCTTCCATGACCGCCCAGGTTTTGGCGGCGTTGACCAACGCCAGTGCACCGCGAGGCGATAACCCCATCGCAAACTCAGCAGAGTCGCGGGTGAAGGCCGTTATTCGCTGGATGTATGCCAGCAGACTATCCGATAGCAAAACCTTAGCGATCGTTGTCCGTATCGTTTCAAGCTGATCAACACTGAGCCTGGGCGCGACGTTACGTAGCGCATGATTATCGCCCTGCAGAAGCAGCTTACGCTCCGCAGCGGGGTCTGGGTAACCCAACGTCAGGCGCATCAGAAATCGATCCAACTGTGATTCTGGCAATACATAGGTGCCAGATTGATGAATCGGATTTTGGGTTGCGATCACAAAAAACGGCGAAGGAAGGCTCCGTGTTACCCCGTCGATACTGACCTGAGACTCCGCCATGGCTTCCAAGAGCGCGCTTTGAGTGCGGGGGGTGGCACGGTTAATCTCATCGGCAAGCAACACCTGGTTGAAAATTGAGTCCGGGATGAAAAGTAAATCTGGAGTCCTCACGATTGAATATCGAGACACCCAAAATATCAGAGGGCAAGAGATCCGACGTGAACTGCACGCGGCCATAGCTGAGCCCAAGCACATTCGCGAGCGCATGGGCCAGCGTGGTCTTGCCCATCCCAGGGAGATCTTCTAGCAGCAAGTGACCACCGGCAAGCAAGCAACAAAGTGCCTGTCGAACCTGAAGCTCTTTACCTAAAAGCGCTTCGCCGATACCTGCGATCGCGCCATCTATCGCCTTGTTCACACCGGCTCCCCTCTCTATTGCAGCGTTGGTTTCAGGCGTCGAGTTGCCTGAACCCTCGCTCACAATCTGCTTTCAGATCATCAATGTGCTCGAGTCCGACAGCGATGCGCACCAATCCTTCGCGAATACCCGCTACGGCGCGCTGATCGTCAGATAGCCTGCCATGGGTGGTGGTCGCTGGATGGACGATAGTGGTTTTCGCATCGCCCAGATTCGCTGTTAACGACATGAGTTGCGTACCATCGATGAACTGCCAGGCAGCGTCGCGTCCACCATCAAGCTCGAAGGACAGTACGCCGCCAAAACCCGACATTTGACTCGCGGCGAGCTGATGGTCGACGTGAGAGTCCAGACCAGCGTAATTCACCGCGCATACTCTGGGCTGCTCCGTTAGCCACTGGGCCAAATGCAGCGCATTTTCCGAGTGCGCTTTCATGCGCAGTGATAGCGTCTCGAGTCCCTTGAGCGCCACCCAGGCATTAAAGGGACTCATGGCAGGGCCGCAGGTGCGCACAAACGCGACCAACTTGGCCATGTCTTCCTCACGTCCGACCACCGCGCCGCCCAATACGCGGCCCTGCCCATCCAAATATTTTGTCGCCGAATGAATCACCATATGCGCGCCCAAACTCAGGGGCGTTTGCAAAGCCGGCGAGCAAAAACAGTTGTCGACAACTAAATGGGCATCGGCGCGCTCAGCCAAAGCTGACAAGGCCCGGATATCAGCAACCTCGCACAGCGGATTAGACGGCGTTTCGCAGAACATCAAACGCGTGTTGGGCTGTACTGCGGCTTGCCAGGCGTCGAGATCGCGCAGCGCAACAAAGGTCACCTGAAGCCCGAACTTAACGAGGTAGTTTTCAAACAGACCCACGGTACTGCCAAATACCTCCCGGGAGCAGATGACATGATCGCCGGCTTTCAAAAGAGCCATGCACGTCGTCAAAATCGCCGCCATTCCAGAAGCGGTGGCGACTGCACTTTCAGCACCTTCCATCGCCGCGAGTCGCTCTTCGAAGCTGCGTACCGTGGGGTTGGTATAGCGGGAATAAACATTGCCTGCTCTCGACCCGTCAAAGCGCGCGGCCGCATCGGCAGCCGAATCAAATATATAGCTGGATGTCGTATAGATGGGCTCGCTATGCTCTCCCTCGCCACTGCGACGGATACCCGTACGGATCGCCTGAGTCTCAAGGCGCGCCTCGTCTAGCCAATCTCCCGCGTCTTGGGTCATCAGTATCTCCCCCTCACGAGCGCCGCGTTATCCGTCATTGTGCAGTCCAACCATCGCGCCATCCTGCGCGCTTACATTTCGAAGATCTGAGCGATCAGCGCGGGCCGCCTCAACACTGCTCAAATACTCGGCATCAATATTGCCGGTGTTGTAGCGACCGTTGAACACGGATGCCTCAAAGCCATCGATGGCCTCATTGCCCTCGAGCGAACAGGCATAGAGGTCGTCGAGGTTCTGATACACCAGCCAGTCGGCGCCGATCAAATCACAGATTTCTTCAACCGTACGCCCGTGTGCAATCAGCTCGTTGGCAGCCGGCATGTCGATACCGTAGACATTGGGATATCGCACCGGCGGTGCTGCCGACGCAAAATAGACTTTCCGTGCACCGGAATCTCGCGCCATCTGAATAATCTGGCCACAGGTGGTGCCGCGCACGATGGAGTCATCGACGAGCAAAACATTTTTACCCTTAAATTCCAGCGGCACAGGATTCAATTTTTGGCGCACGGATTTTTGACGCTGACTCTGCCCCGGCATAATGAATGTGCGGCCGATATAGCGGTTCTTCATGAAGCCCTCGCGAAACTTCACGCCAAGCTCGTAGGCTAGGGATTGGCCCGCCACGCGACTGGTATCAGGTATAGGGATGACCACATCGATATCGTGGTCTGGCCGCTCTTTTAAAATTTTATGCGCCAACCGCTCGCCCTGACGCATGCGCGTTTTGTATACAGAAACGCCATCAATCATTGAATCAGGGCGCGCAAAATACACGTGCTCAAAGATACACGGGGTTAGCCGGGTAACCTCGGCACACTGTCGACGAATGAGTTCACCGTCAGGGGTAATAAAAATACACTCACCCGGTGCTACATCACTCAACAGTCGGTAACCCAGTACATCGAGCGCAACACTCTCGGACGCGACCATGTATTCACGGCGCTGCCCCGCCTCTTCGCGCACACCGACAACCAGCGGCCGAATGCCACTGGGATCGCGAAACGCCACGACCCCGAGGTTTGCAATCATCGCGACCGCTGCGTATCCACCTTCACAGCGGCGATGAACCGCCTTCACCGCGGAAAAAACGTCATCGGCCTCAGGGATCAGTTTGCCAAGGCGCTGCAACTCGTGTGCAAAGACATTAAGCAACACCTCCGAGTCCGAATCGGTGTTGAGGTGGCGCAGATCGCTCTCGAACATCTCCTCGCTGAGCTCGCCCGCGTTAGTGAGATTGCCGTTGTGGGCGAGCGCGATACCGTATGGTGAATTCACGTAAAACGGTTGCGCCAAAGCAGTGCCGGAACTTCCCTGTGTCGGGTAGCGCACGTGACCAATGCCGAAGTTACCGAGTAATTGCGGCATATGATTGGCACGAAACACATCGCGCACCAGACCTTCACCCTTGCGCTGCATAAACTTACCGCGTTCGCAGGTCATGATTCCCGCGGCATCCTGCCCGCGGTGCTGAAGCATCGTCAACGCATCGTAAATATCAGCAGCCACATCGCTTTTGCCGACAATTCCGACTAGTCCACACATCGCTTATTCCCCACTCATATCATTTCACCCGAATCGATACTGTCGCCCATTTCCTGAATGGGCTCGATTTCAAGTAAATCGTCGAAGTTTTCGCTGAACCAATCTGCCATGGTGTCGAGCGTGGGCATGAGTTCGGCTTCATCCAGCCAGTCTTGCTCAGAACTCGGTAGCAAGCCCTTGAGTACCAGCGTGACGGCCATCATGATCATTAGCCCCCGCATAACGCCGAAGGCGCCGCCAAGTAATCGATTCCCTAGGTTGAGCCCGGGCTGTCTTAACTGCTTTCCCAGCAAACCGCCCAGCACTGAAAACACCGCCAGCACCCCAATGAAAATCAATCCCCAACCCAAGAGGTAACGCAGCGTGTCACTGTCACTGACCGATACCAGTGATTCGGCCAGCGGCTTTGCGAGCAGATTGGCGGCCACAAAAGCAATCACCCAACCGAGCAAAGAGACGGCCTCGCGTCCAAATCCTCTGACGATCCCAATCAGCATAGACAGCGAGACGACCGCCAAAATCAGCCAGTCGAGTCCGTTAAAACCGTTAGTCGCGACGCTGAGTTGCTGTTGAATATCATCCATGGCTATTGCACATATCGAATAATGGCCGATTTAACGGCAAGCGCCCGATCAACCTCGGCCTGAATGGCCACCAGCTTGTCGCGCTCCAACTTAGGACCTATCTGAATCCGCCAAAGCGCTTTGTCCACGTCGGGAATCTTTCGATGAAACGCCGTGTAGCCTTTCGACTTAAGGTCATTAACCAGCCGATCGGCGCGCGCCTCAGTGCTCACCGTGGCAACTTGTAAAACCCAAGACAAGGCGAACCCCGCTTCATCAATCGCAGGCTCTTGTGGCGCCTCCCCGCGGACAGTACCCGGATCCAATTCACTGGCATCCAGCAAAGCCGCCACTGCGGGCCACTCCGACTCGTCAGATTCGTCGGCTGTCATGAGCGTTGCCTCATCCGCAGCAGCTTGCGCCTCGGGGTCAACTGCGGGGCCTTCTATTTCCGCGAGAATTTCCTCGCGCGCCGATTCAGGTTTAGGTATGGGCGTTTCATCAATCACCGGACGTGGCGGCATCGGTTCAAGGGCGATGCTGTCATCGGTATCGGGCTGCACAAAGATGATGGGCCAAAAGACGATCCCCAGCGCTATAAGCACCAGAGTTCCCACCAATCGCTGTTTGATGATTGGATCCATCGCGTTTACGGACTCCCGAGCCGTTCATTGACCGTCATATGCTGTAACTGGGCCCCGACGGTGATAAACGACCCAAAGACGATAATTCGATCCCCCGGTGCGGTCGCAGCCAACACACCCTCAGCAGCAGCCGCAGCACCGTCGTAACAAGCGCTTTTATCCGGTGCTACCAATGTTGCTAGATCCGCGGGCATTGCCGCTCGAGGAATATCTTGCGCAGCGGGAAAATGCCAAAAATCCACCCACCCTGCCATGATGTCGATCATATCACGGAGTGGCTTATCAGCCATGGCACCGAACACCGCATGGGTACGCTGCGGTTTAGATTCGCCGGCCAATGCAGCTGCAAGCGCCGCTACCGCCTCGCGATTGTGGGACACATCGAGCCAGCAGTCTCGGCCTTGTAGGTCACAGCGCTGCTGTCGACCAGGAACCGCCAGGCCTGAAAAAGCCCGCTCCATAATCGAGGATGTGATGGTGCAGCCTACTGCGTCGACCAGCACCGCTGCGGCAGCCATATTTGCGGACTGTAGACCTCGAACCTCCGGCAGATCAAAGCTAGCGCCACTTGGGAGGGTCAACTGCCCTTCGCTCAACTGCCAGTCGCGATCAATCAACAGAACGTCGGCGCCAAGATTTTCGAGGGCGGGCAACAGTGTCGAAGGCAGATCTCGTTCTGCCACGACAGCGGGACATCCCGCTCGCGCGACACCCGCTTTTTCAGGCGCAATCAAATCCCGGGTCTCACCAAGCCACTCCACGTGATCGATGCCGATACTGGTAATGACGCAGGCATCGGCGTCAAGCATATTGACGGCATCAAGACGCCCCCCGAGCCCGACCTCCAACAACTGCCAATCGACACGGGCTTCCTGAAACAGCCAGAGTGCAGCGAGGGTGGCGAACTCAAAATAACTCAGCGTCGTGTCGCCCCTCGCCGCATCAATGGCATGGAACGCGCGCAAAATGGCATTGTCATCAGGCTCTTCACCGTTAATGCGGAAGCGCTCGTTAAAACGAATGAGGTGCGGCGAGGTGTACACCCCAACCGTATCTCCACTTGCGCGCAGCAGTGCCTCAACCGCAGCAATACAGCTGCCCTTGCCATTGGTGCCGGCAATCGTCAGCGTGCGGGTGCGCTTGGGCGCTAACGATAAGGCCTCGGCAACCCGTTGGATTCGCTCGAGACCAAGGTCAATGCTCTTTGGATGTAGGGTTTCGAGGTGTTTGAGCCAGCGCTCAAGACTGTGTTGAGTCATTGTCCTCGTCAGCTGCCGCCTCAAGTTCGAGCTCTGAATCATCCGTGACATCGTCAACCTCAGGGGCTTCAACGTCCACGCGCTGATCAGTGAACTTTGCAAGCATTCGCGCCAAGGTGTCGCGCATTTCAGATCGATGCACGATCATGTCAATGGCGCCGTGCTCCAGCAAAAACTCACTGCGCTGAAAGCCCTTGGGAAGTTTCTGCCGAATGGTTTGCTCAATGATATTGGGGCCTGCGAATCCTGCCCTCGCATCGGGCTCAGCCACATTGATATCGCCGAGCAGTGCCAGGGAAGCTGAAACCCCGCCATAGATGGGATCGGTCATGACGGAAATATAGGGCACACCGGCTACTTTCATGCGCTCGATCACCGCAGAAGTTTTAGCCATCTGCATCAGCGAGATCAGCGCTTCCTGCATCCGCGCACCCCCTGAAGCGGAGAAACAGACCAGCGGGATTCGATGCTCGAGGGCAAGCGTTGCCGCCCGCGTGAACTTCTCCCCAACTGCGTAGCCCATGGAGCCGCCGTGGAAATCAAACTCAAAGGCGACCGTAACCAAGTCCAGGCCTTTGAGAGTGCCACGCATCGCAATAAGCGCATCCTTCTCGCCGGTGCTTTTTTGAGCAGCAGTGAGCCGGTCTCGATACTTACGCTTGTCCTTAAATTTGAGCCGATCAATCGGCTCTAAATCCGCAAACAGCTCTTCGCGACCGTCGGGATCGAGAAAAACATCGAGTCGTTGCCGCGCACCGATGCGCATGTGGTGGTCGCACTTGGGACAAACCTGCTGGTTACGCTCCAAATCGGGGCGGTAGAGCACCGCCTCGCATTTGACGCACTTTTTCCAGAGTCCCTCGGGCACATTGGCGCGTTTGGCCGTGTCGTCCTTGCGTACCCCTGAGGGGAGAATCTTGTCAATCCAGCTCATGCCCGGCTCCGTGTGTCAGTGCGCAGACAGTATACCTTCCCTGACTCAAGCAGCGGAAGCAACGCCATCGACGCCCGCCCGAATGCCTGACAGTAGCGTCACCGCTTGGTCCAATGCATCTGCCTGGCTTGCACCCTCGGACATCGCACCGGCAACGGTGTTGATGAGGGCACTACCCACAACCACGCCCTCAGCAAAGCTTGCGACTGAGGCAGCCGAGGCCGCATCTTTGATGCCAAAGCCAACGCACACCGGTAAGTCAGAGGTCGCTCTGATGCGCGCAAGATGCTCTGAGACATCAACTGCATCGAGATTTCCTGCACCCGTTACACCTTTCACGGCCACGTAATAGATGAAGCCGCTCGCACTGGCAGTGATCGTGGCAATGCGTTCAGACGGCGTTGTTGGCGAGATGAGAAAGATATTGTCGAGATCAACGCGCTTGAGCTCCTGATTGAGCGTATCGACCTCTTCCGGCGGTAAATCAACGGTGATGATGCCATCGACCCCCGAATTAGCACAGGCGTCTGCAAAAGCCCGATATCCCATGCGCTCTACGGGGTTTGCATAACCCATCACGACGACCGGCGTACGCGAATCCTGCTCCCGGAATTCAGCAACCATGTCCAGCACCTGGCGGAGGCTGACACCATTTGCCAGCGCCCGCTCATGGCCTTTCTGGATAACGGGCCCCTCAGACATCGGATCAGAAAACGGCACACCGATCTCGACAATGTCCGCACCCGCGGCAACCAGACTATGCATTAACGGCACTGTTGCCGCGACCGTGGGGTCCCCCGCCACGATGTAAGGCACTACCGCTTTGCGGCTACTAGCCTCGAGTGATTGAAACGTATCCTTCAGTCGGCTCACAATTTTCTTCCTACAGTTCTAGACCGTCTATCGATGCCACGGTGAGTATGTCTTTGTCCCCTCGCCCCGAGAGGTTAACAATGATGTGTTGATCCGGCCGCATCTCTGCTGCCAAACGCTCTGCGTAAGCGAGCGCGTGAGCAGTCTCCAATGCGGGCATGATGCCTTCCATGCGGGTCCAGCGATGGAACGCTGCAAGCGCCTCATCGTCGTTTGCGGCCACATAGTTGACGCGCCCAATATCTTTCAGCCACGAGTGCTCGGGTCCGACCCCGGGATAGTCAAGACCTGCTGACACCGAGTGGGTGTGCAAGATCTGCCCATTGTCATCCTGCATCAAATAGGTGCGGTTGCCGTGCAAAACCCCCGGCGTACCTGCGGAAAGCGGTGCGGCGTGCTCGCCGGTCGCTACCCCATGCCCACCCGCCTCAACGCCATACATTGCGACGTCTTCATCGGCTAGGAACGGGTGAAACAGCCCGATAGCGTTTGAACCGCCGCCAACACAGGCCACCAATGCGTCGGGTAGCTTGCCTGTCATGGCTAATGACTGGTGCCGAGCTTCACGGCCAATGACACTTTGGAAATCTCTGACTAGCATTGGATAGGGATGCGGGCCAGCAACCGTGCCGATGATGTAGAAGGTGTTGTCCACATAGGTTACCCAGTCCCGGAGCGCTTCATTCATCGCGTCTTTCAAGGTTTTAGAACCCGATGTAACGGGTATCACTTCCGCGCCGAGCAACTTCATCCGATAAACGTTCAATGACTGACGCTGCACGTCCTCGGCACCCATGAACACATGACATTCCAACCCCAAGCGCGCAGCGACGGTTGCACTCGCAACCCCGTGCTGACCGGCACCAGTTTCAGCAATTACCCGCTTTTTACCCATGTGCTTGGCCAAGAGCGCTTGACCGATGGTGTTATTCACCTTGTGCGCGCCGGTGTGATTGAGATCTTCTCGCTTGAGGAAAATGCGAGCACCGCCAATATGATCGGACATACGCTTCGCTTCATACAGGGGTGACGGCCGCCCGACATAATGCGCTAAGTCTTCATCAAACTCCTTTTGAAACCCTGGATCGCCTGACAGGTCGCGATACAGCGCCTCAAGTTCCGCCAGCGCAGACATCAGTGTCTCGGCAACAAATTTCCCACCGTACTGGCCGAACCGGCCGTGCTGGTCGGGCACCGAAGCGAACAAACCGGGATTAAATTCTGCAGTCATGATCTAGTGTCCTCGTCGACCGACGCAACGGCCCTCATAAAACGTCTGATTTTGTCGTGATCCTTGAAGCCCGGCGCGCTCTCAACGCCGCTACTCACATCAACCGCCGCGGGGCGAACGGCACGAATCGCACCCGCTACATTAGCGGGATTAAGCCCGCCCGCCAAAACTATCGATCGATTAAAGCTCTCAGGGATTAAATCCCAGTCAAAAGCCTTACCGGTGCCACCAAACTGTCCCTCGTGAACCGAGTCCAGCAGAAACCCGCGAGCCTTTGGATACCGATTAGCCTCAGCCACCAAATCGCTCCCGGGCTGGGCCTTCAGGGCACGAATATACGGAAGCTGCCACCGCTCGCACTGCTCGGGAGTTTCATCCCCATGCCATTGCAACAGGTTAATGGGCACCTGTGACAACAGACGCTCGACCTCCACGTCCGACGGGTTAACAAGCAATGCTGTGGTCATGACAAATGGCGCCAGTTCCGCACAGATCTCCTGCGCTAACCCCACATCAACAGCGCGTCGACTGCCCGACCAAAACACCAGCCCAACCGCATCGACACCAAGCTGGCTGATCAGCTGAGCATCTTCAGGACGGGTTAGGCCACATATTTTTACCTGCAAGGCGCGTGCTCCAGGGTTAAAAACCGGAGGCGAAGTGTACCAGAGGAATCGACCTTTAAACGAATCCGGTGAATAACGCTGGGCCCTCAGGGGTCTCAGGTATTCCAAAGTGCTCGGGATAATCCACTGACACCAGATACAACCCCGCGCCGGATGCAGTATCCCCTGCGACTGTCCGGTCCTTGCCTTCCAACAGTTCCGCCAGCCAAGTTATAGGTTTGAGTCCCGCACCGATCAATTGGAGGCTGCCCACGATGTTTCGGACCATGTGATGCAGGAACGCATTCGCGCGGATATCGACGATCACAAAATCACGATGCCGCGTCACCACCAATCGAGTGATCTCCCTCATGGGGCTGTTAGATTGGCACTGAGCGGCGCGAAATGCTGAGAAATCGTGCTCACCCAAGAGCGCCGCCGCCGACTCGGACATCCGGTCAGTGTCCAGCGGCCGCCGGCACCAACTAACCAACCCCGTTAGATGTGCGGGACGAACGGTGGTGTTAGCCAAAATATAACGATAGCTGCGCGCGGTTGCGCTAAATCGGGCGTGAAAGTCTGCAGGAACGGCCTGAGCCCAATGAACTCTGACCGAGTCTGGCAGCCGAGTGTTTGTGCCCATTACCCAAGCCTTGGGACTGCGGCCAACGGGGTCATCAAAGTGAACAATCTGACCATAGCCGTGGACACCCGTGTCGGTTCTACCTGCGGCGTGAGTGCGAATCGGCGCGTTGCCAATCGCAGTCAGTGATGTCTCTAGGGCTTCTTGCACCGTATCGCAGGGCAAGTGAGGTTGAGCCTGCCAGCCGTGAAAAGCACCCCCGTGATATTCGACACGCAAAGCCACCCGGGTCCCGGGTGCAAGCGGCGTGTTTACGAGCGTCACCGCAGGTTTAATCGATACGGATCAGAAGCTCCCGGGCCTCCGCTTGTTGCTGTAAGTCCCCTTTGGCGACCACTTCTTCAAGCACCGGTCGGGCGCCCTCCTCATCCCCCATATCGAGGTATGCGCGTGCCAAATCGAGCTTGGTATCAATGGGATCGGCCTCTGACGCGTAAATAAGCTCGTTGTCCTCGTCATCACTGGCCATTTCCGCCGGGGGTGGTACGTCACTACCGAGAACTGCGGCAAGCTCGGGTGGTAAACGATCTCCGCTATCGACAGTCTCAGACAGGTCACCCCAATCGGGTGCTGGTGCTGGTGCTGGTGCTTGAGCGAGGTCTTCGTCCACAGACAGGGTCAATTCGTCTTCCTTCGGTGCCGGTGCTGATTCAACCGGTTCAAAATCAAGCTCCAGATCCAAGGCCGCCGCGGGTTCTTCCGTGCCAGTGGGCTCAGACGCTATCGGCGTTTCAAGCTCGAACTCCATCGGGGCCAATTCAGATGCAGGTGTCTCGGCAGCCGTTGATGCGGGCTCGGAATCAGCTCCCGGAGCACCGTCTGAGAGCTCACCCAAATCGACATCCTGAGTCGATGCTGGCGCCGCGTTCTCAAGCATTTCTTTCGCCTGCTTTATAGCACTTGCATCGTTGGTTGCTTCGATGGCCGGCAGCAGGTCTTCGGCCTCTTCGTGTCGATCATTGGCGAGATAAATCTCAATCATTTTAAGATAGGCGGCCGAATTCGTCGGATCGGCAGCCGATGCGGTCGCCAATAAATCGAGCGCCTGTTGATGACGGCCATAGGCTACATAAATAGCCGCCTCCGCGATGGCATCGGAGACCGCACTCTCTTCCGCATAGTCGTTATGCAGTTTTTGACCGTAGCCCCGCTCGCCGCTCGGGATCGCCGAGTCCTCGCTCTCTTGATCTTGTGCGGCGGCCTCATCACTGGGCATAGCGGCGGCCACTGGCGCGGGCTTCGCGGCAACTTTAACGAGCGCTGTGGTGCTACCGGAAGACACCGGATCACGCTGAGTGGCAGACAACTGGCTAGCCGGCACGGGAGCAGGCGCCTTATGGCTTGCACTCCGGCGGGCAACCAAAACACCCAC
>CBFHHJ010000026.1:0-16622 GCA_965655505.1 Luminiphilus sp. | reverse complement strand
AGATGGACATCTGTTCATGGGGATCTCCGCCCACCGGCTCGTTGTTCCCCTTCGGTACCGGCACACCAGAAAACCCAGCAGATCAGCCTTGCTTCTTCCCAGTTTTACGACAGCAGGAGTTTGAACAAGCGTCTAACGAACTGCAGATCACGTCTAACTTTGAAGGACCTTTTAACTACGTCGCAGGTCTCTATCAAATGACCTCCGATGCGCCTTTCCAGACGGGGCCGGTGCAGGTTATTGAGTCTAATCAGGAGTTGGATGCTAAAGCGATTTACGGTGAGATCACTTACGACATCACTGAGCTGTGGGGACTGACCGCGGGTGCTCGCTACACTGAAGAAGAGAAAGATTTCTATGTAAAAACGCCGGCCGGCGAGTTTATCAATGGCGAAAACTTCAGTTTTACTGACGATGAGATTACCTACCGGGTTATCCTCGAGCGTCGCCTCGACTTCGGTATGCTCTACGCGTCCTACTCTACCGGCTTCCGCTCAGGTGGCTTCAACTCACGAGGCACAACGCCCAATACTGTCGGTCCCTACGAGTCTGAAAGCGTTGACACAGTCGAGCTTGGCGCCCGAACGCAGTTCTTGGATGACAGGCTGACTTTCAACCTGACGTACTTCAGCTCCAGCTACTCTGACAAGCAAGAACAGGTTGTTACAGCAGGCGACGGTAGCTTTGAGTTTGAAGGGCAACCCGAGAATTGCGGTGGTCCAACGTGTACCTTTGTCTTCAACGCAGGTGAAGTTGAAACCAGCGGTGTGGAACTGGAAGGATCGTTCCTAGCCACTGAAAATCTGCTGCTGCGCGTTGCAGTCGGCACACTTGATGCTGAGTACGACAAGTTTGACTACGCTGGACTCGGTGACATTGCGGATATTGCGCAGGTCACATACGCACCGGAGCTGACCGCTTCGTTGGGTGCTGAGTACATCACCAACATGATGGGTGGCGACTTAACTCTGGCGGGCAACTTTAAATATACCGATGACTCCTGGGGCCGAACGGATTGGGCGACTTACAATCCGCTATACGGACCCGACGTACTCATCGATAGCTTTGAAACCCTTGATCTGTCAGCCACCTATACCCGCGACCTGGGTAATGGCCAAATCAGACTCCGCGTTTACGGCACTGACGTTCTAGAAGACGGTGGACGAATCGCTCGACCATTTGATGCTGGATCCTTCGCCTTTGCGGATATCGTTCCACGAAGAACGCTTGGCGCAACGATTGGCTACGAGTTCTAAACACTGATTTTCGTTTAAGCAATAACAACAAGGGGCGGTTAATACCGCCCCTTATTTTTAGAGCGGAGAAAACACGATGGCACACGGTCAATGCTTATGTGGTGACATTAGCTATACCTACGAAGAAGACTCAATGGTTTCTGCGTTTCATTGCCATTGCAAGGATTGCCAACGCGTCACCGGATCCGGTAAGGCTACCGTGGGTATGTTCCCAGATTCGGCGGTTTCGATAGATGGCGAGTTTAAAACCTATGCCAGTATTGGAACGGATGGCTCCCACGTTAAACGGGGGTTTTGTCCAACCTGTGGCAGTCAGATGTTTACCTTTGTAAAAGAAATTCCAGGCCACACGTTCATTAAAGCGGGCGGAATGGATAATTCGGACCACCTCAACGTCGCTTTGAACTGCTGGACAAAGTCGGCATCAGCTTGGTCGATGCCCGATGACAACGTGCCCGGGGTCGAAGCCAACCCGCCCGTTGCGAGTGACTAATGGCCTACGATCCCAATAACGATCGGCGGCTGGATCGTCGTAACCGTGCAATTTTGGCCGCCCTGGACCAACCGATGCTCGCGCAGGAGGATGACGTCGCATCCCGCGAGGAGGCGCTGAACATCGTCAACGCACCCTCGGCACTCGCTGCAGAGCAAGCGATGTCTGAATCATTGGAAGTGATGGATGACGAGTCGCTATTCCCCAGCGAAGGTTTGGACATCAGTTATCAACATATCGCCTCTAATCCCGACCACAATGAACTGACGCTAAAAGTTGTCCGGCCTAGTACTACTGAAAAACTCCCGTGTGTGATCTACATCCACGGGGGCGCCATGATGATCACGTCCTACGAACTTGGACATTACCGGGCTTGGAGCAGGGCGTTGGCGCAGCAGGGTTTATGTGTCGTCATGGTGGATTTTCGCAACTCGCTTCGCCCCTCAACAGCGCCCGACGTTGCGCCGTATCCAGCGGGGCTCAACGACTGCGTCTCTGCATTCCAATGGGTTCGCGATAACGCAAGCGAGCTCAACATTGATGCTGACAGTATTTTAATCGCTGGCGACAGCGGTGGCGGTAATCTCGCTATCGCCACGACCATGAAATTGATCAAGCACTTCAATATCAAGCCACTCGGGCTCTACGCACTCTGCCCGTTTATTCTTGGGCAGTGGCCCGATAAGCGACTGCCATCAACTATCGAGAATGAAGGCGTGTTAATCAGCGTTCACAACAATTTCGCCACGATGGCCTATGGCATAGACGCATTTAATCAGCGCGACCCACTCGCCTGGCCAGGGTTTGCTACGCCGCAGGACGTTAGTGCGTTTCCGCCGACAGTCATTAGTGTGAATGAATGTGACCCGCTTCGGGATGAGGGCGTTGAGTTTTATCGCTTACTCCAGGAAGCCGGCGTTCGATCTCATTGTCGGCAAATGATGGGAACCGTTCATGCCAATGAAATGTTTACCGCCGTCTTCCCCGACCTAACCCGCATGACCGCACGGGATATTAAGGGCTGGGTCGACGAATGCCAGTTAATGGACGCCGACGCCTAAGTCGCCAAGCCAACGTTACATAATCAGGAGTTGTCCCATGATCAACCGACAGGTCGTTTTGAAGTCCCATCCCAATGGCATACCCCAGCCCACGGATTTTGATTTAACAGAGACCACCATTCCCGAGCCCGGCGAGGGGCAGATGCTGGTACGAAACCTGTATTTTTCATTGGAGGCGGCGATCCGTAGCTGGTTGGACGGCAAGGCCAACTACTTTGAACCTATTCCCCTCGGTGGTGCTATTCGGGGACCCTCTGTCGCACGCGTTATAAAATCCAATCTTGAAGGCTTTTCACCGGGTGAGATCATCTTCGGCCTGCACTTCTGGGAAGACTACTCTCTCAGCGATGCCAACACGGTATTGCTATCGAAGCTCACGCCCAAGGCAGGCATGCCGCTGTCCTACTATTCGGGTGGGCTCGGCGGCTCTGGCCAAACCGCCTATGTCGGCCTCCATGAGATCGGCAAGATTACGGCGGGTGACACTGTCGTCATTAGCGCTGCAGCGGGCGCAACGGGTTCAATGGCCTGCCAGATCGCCAAACTACGGGGCTGCAAGGTCGTCGGCATCGTAGGCTCAGAAGATAAAGCTCGACTCATTACCGAGACGTTAGGCGCTGACGCTGCGGTCAACTATAAAACCACTGACGATTTGGCGGCAGCACTTGCCAACGCGTGCCCAGAGGGTATCGATGTGTACTTTGATAATGTTGGCGGCCGCACGCTCGACGCCGTGCTGACCTGCATGAACAACTTTGGTCGGGTCATTGGCTGCGGCATGATTGGTGATTACAACAATCAGGACAATCCCACACCTATTTTCAATATGTGGAAACTCGTAGAGAAGGAACTCACGATGCGCGGATTCCTACTCTACACCTACATGCACCAGGTACCCGCCGCCATGGAACAGTTACATGAATGGGCAGAGCAGGGGCAAATAAAGATCCTCGAAAATATCACCGAGGGACTGGGCAATGCGGGCTGGGCCTACAGCGAAATGATGAAGGGGAGCACCATCGGCAAGAACCTGGTCAAAGTCGATCTCAACGAGGACGAGGTCTGAGGCTGGCCTCGGCGGCAACTGAGGTGCTGGATTACTGAATACGGCTTTGAATCGGCTCTGAAGATGCTACTGAATTCGGCCCTAAGTCATGCTTCTCAAACGGCCATCTAAAACAGGTGCGGCTCACATCGCTGCGACTGCCCCACCCATCAATCGTCGTTGTTGCGGTCCAAGCCGACCGAGAGAATGGTGTTCAGCGTAGCGGGATCATCCGGAAGTAGCTCAGAGGCCGGCAAGCGGACAACGACGTCGCGCCACTTCGGCCAGGCGGAAAATGCCCGCTCAAACAACGGTAGCGACTCATCAAGCCGGTTCGCTGAAGCCAGCGTAACAGCGTGCCAAAACACCATCTCATGGCTGTCAGGTTGAATCGCTTCGGCTGCCGCGTAGGCCTCGACGGCGGCCTCTACCCGCCCTTCTGCCATATGCTCATCGCCGAGATTCATCAGCTGATACGCACGCCCCATCACCATTAGCCGCCGAAGCTCCACCAAAGGTTCAGGATGATCCTCAACGCGAAGATCAAACACACGACCGCTCCATGCGGGAAGTGACGCGTCGTCGTTGACGACCAGGATCGCTGCCGATTGCTTACCCCGTACATCACCGCCCTCTCGCTCCGCCGCCTCAAGTGCGAGCAACATACGCTCACCCAGGTCGCCCTCAGCCGCCTCAAACGCAGCAGCCATTGCCGTACAAACCGTTGGCTTCCACATGAGATTCGCCTGCACAGAGAAACCGTCCCCCGCTAGATCGCAGTGCTCATCAATGGACTGCTCGCCCGTGTGTTTACCGACGTTACCCCGGGCATCGACCATGGCGACCTGTCGGACGTTTTGATGCTGATCTTTGGCAATCAGGTCTGTCAGCGCATCCGTCGCGGTCTTCCCTGCGCGCATATGATCCAACCCCCGGGGACCATAGGCCGGATCAACAAAGCTTTGTGTGGCGACAGCACCCACACCGGGCGCTGCCCAAATCACCATTGAGCCCACTGAGAACCAGTGGGACTGAACCGCAGCACCCAGTTCTCCGGTCTTGGGATCACGGGCAACGATCGAATAGGTATTGACCGGCCGCTGGGGCTTGATACCAAACGGCTGAACGGATGTCTGAGCTGTCTCCCGTGGTCCCGCCGCTGCACCGCCCGCCAGCACCGATGCCACTGACACAAGCGCACACAAGGACAAGGCAATGACATTCTGAAACCGCAATCGATTAGTATGTCGTGCTTTTCTGAGCATTGCGTGCGCCTCCGTAGACATAATTAACGATTATCCAGTATAGCCCTGCACCCTCAACCGTGTAGAAACGAATCATGCGTCAATCTGATGAACCGGCCATCAACTAAACTCTATCAAGCCATCAATCTGGTATACCCTGTGTTTCACTGAACGCGAGCATGCTGACACTATCGACGCCATGATCCCTGCACACATCGACGACTTTTATTACGCCACCAGCGAAGTGCTGATTCGCCTGTATTCGGCATTCCCTGTCCGGCACCTGCTTTTAGTCGAGGACATTACCGGGCCTATCCAGTGGGATATGACCGGACTGCCCGATCGTCGATCACGGGCGACATTTGAAACGCTTGTTTGGTTATCCGAATGCGGACTGCTCGATTTTCGCACGGTGGAACCCCGAGACATTGGACTCGAGGGCGCGGTACTCACTCAGCCGGCATTTGTTCTGCTCAACGGCATGATGCGTTGGCAGGATGAACCAGCAATAAGCCGAATCACGGGATTAAACGAAGCCCGCAATAACCGAGCCTACAGTGATGTTGCCACCATCATCACCGATCTACTGCGCGCCAACTGCCAGTGGTCAGTGCCGGTCTCAGTGCCGCAATTACATCGGTCTGCAGCTTTTGCGGTGAGCGAGGAACTGTTCGACCAGACTTAAGCGGCTGCTCTTCGTTGTCAGAGGTCGATGCGTCGGACGTTCTTCACCGGGTCATCCCCTTGAATCAACTCGGCGAACTCATCCCCAAGGGCGCGACTCGCACTCAGGCAAGTCTGCCAGTAGTGCTTACGCTCACTATCACTCAGATGTTTGAAGTCTCCTCGATCAGGTATTTTCCCAAACGGTAGCGACGCGACGAACTCTCGACTAGGACACAACAGGATTAAATCCTGGCAGCGAGGCGCCCGAGCAGACCGCCACGGCAAAAATTTATCAAACCAGCCGGGTGTCAGCGTATCGGTGAAATGCGGGAATAGAATCACCTTGCCGTGCGAGGTCGGGTTTTCGGCGGGCAACTCAAAGTGGTAATCGATAATGCCACCATCCCAGTAACACCCGAGCGGTGCCCCTTGGATATTGCGCTCCGCCTCAAGCACCAGCGGGATAGCACCACTCGCCTTCAGCGCGGGAACCAAATTGCTGGCCGTCAACGAAACCCCAGTGGTCTCGAAACCCGTTAGCAAATTGGGCAGTGCGGCGGGAGCGGCGCTGAATACAACGCGCTGGAAATGCGTCGGCAGTCGCCGGCGATCTATCGCATTGTTGATGGCAGCTATCACCATGCCGAGCGTAATGGAGGCGTTGCCCGTTGAACCCGCGAGCCCTCGGGCTCTCGCCGTGACAATATGGTTGCGAAACAGGGAATGCTCTATGACGGGCGAGACACCCTCGGCGCCGAGCATCTCAAAGAGAATGTCGGTCGCCACCTGACTGACCTCCGAAGCGGCGGGCTTCGTCGCGTAGGTCTGCTCAAGGTATGCAGACTCAAATCGTGCTATCGCCTCAATAGGGTCGGCGCTCGATAGGGCCGCATGACGCCAGGAACCAATCGAGGATGCCACTAAATCTAATGGCGCGGTCCGCTTCTCCAGCAAGCCCCGATAAAGCACCCGATCGAGTCCAGATAACACCAACCACTTAGGACCGCCCGATGCGCCCAACATCGTCGAGAACAAATCGGGGTGCCAACCCTGTTCCGTCAACTGAGCAAAGGCGCGCGCACCCGCCCAAATTGACAACGCCGGTCTCACTTTAGCCATCCTCACAAGCCACACAACGAACGATTAACAAGCTGACTCTCAAGCCACAACTGATACTTTAAGACGTGACATCCAGACGCATGGCTCGTTAGTCGTTTTACGTATTCGGTTTCAGGCATTATGCAGCTTTGGTGCACGGTTTGTAGTGGAGGTTTTCAATGATGAAACGCAGTCTTGTGGCAGGCACCTTGAGCTTCACAATCGCCGTTGGTGCTCACGCCCTCGATGAAGGCGCTTATCGCCGCACCGATGGCGCCGTCGTGCTCACGCTTGCCAACGACAATTCCTACACGCTGCAATGGGGTACTGACGACAGCGTACTTGGCCTCTACCAGGAGGCCGCCTGCTTAAACAGCAGCAATAAGAATCTCACCGGCACGCATATGTTTTATCTGGCAGCGGGCGGCTCCTGCTGTATCGATGTAGAGGAAATGGCCGGGCGCTTCTTGCTCCGCAATGTTGCGGGTAGTGACACCGGTCTCTGCAGCGGCGGCATTTTTGAACATCACGCCGATCACACAACCACCGATTTCCCAGCACCCCGCACGGATAGCAGCACGACTCGAGACTAGGACAGTTTCTCGGGGCAAAAAAAAGCCCTCCGAAGAGGGCTTTGATTCAAGCGCGTTCCAAGGTCTTAGAACTTGTAGACAACCTTGGCCTGATAGTTTGCTGGCAATTCCGGCAATACGATCTGGCCACCAAACAGGTTAGGGAAGTTCGCCCGGAAGTATCGCTCGTCGGTTAGGTTCTTACCGTTGAGCTGGAAGGTCCAGTTGTCAGTCTCGTAAGAGACACCCAAGTTTAGCAAGGTGTAGCTCGGCAAATTCACCGCGCGAGAGTGACCCGAGACGGTTTCATCAACGCTGATCACGCTACCCGTCAGCGCCAGACCCATGTCGAATGCATAGGTACCCGTGAACGTATAAATGTTCTCGGGGATACCGGCTTTCTGGGAGGACGCGTTGGTGCCGTCCGTTGGGACGAAACCGGCGGTCAAGCCACCAAACAGCAGTGAAGTATCGACACCGGGGATATCCTCGGCACCATAGAAGCTAAAGCGCCCACCGTTTTCCCCTGTATTGAGGTTGTTCACTTCAACATTCGTATAGCCAGCTGTAAGGATTAGCTTCTCGTTCACAACCCAACGCAACTCAGCTTCGATACCCTCGGTCTTGTCAGTCGAGTTGGTCACAATCGCCTGAGCGCTAAAGTCGGTACGTTCCTGCTCGTATACTGACACCGCGAAGTACAAAGAGTCATCGAGGAAGCTACCTTTCAAACCCACTTCGACCAGCTCTGAGGTATCAGTGATGTCGCCATTTAAAATATTGCCAACTTGCAGTTCAGCACCCTGCCCAGCAATGATTGTGGCCTGTTCAGAAAGGGTCACGTAAGGCACCAGCCCTATGGGCGTGTTGTAGTTAACACTCACGTTCCAAGAGAACAGGTCTTCTGTGTCTGAGGCCGAACCCAGTGAATCACCAAACAACAGTTTGTCGTTGGGAGACGACGAGGTCATATCAATGGTGTCACTGCGCGCGCCAAGGGTGATCGCAAGGCCGTTGTCCCAAGTGAAGTCACCCAAGAACGCCAGACCGTACATGGTGTAGTCACCCACGTAGTACTCGGTGTAGAGGTTATCGATTCGCGTTGATAGTACACGGCGATCCAACGCAGTCGATGGGCCGGTCAAGTCACGACGATCGAAGTACTCGTTGATGTAGTCATCACCGTGTTTGAAATCGGTGTAGCGAATCGATGGGGAGAACTGCAGCGAAGACGTCAGACCATCACCTTGAATCTGATAGGCAAAAACCAGCTTATCTTCAACGACGTAGGTGTCGTGGAACTGAGAGAAGCCGTAGGCGTTTTCGTTCAAGTTCTCATACGCTTCGTAGAACAGCTGGTTCTTGATCTCAAGACCACTGTCCGCGGTGTAGATGAAATCCAAATACAGCGTTGTGACTTCGTTCTCGAGGGTATCGTCCTCAGCTACCAATACGTTGCTTTCGTCCAACTTCACGATTGAAGGGTTATCGAGATGGTAGTTGGGGTTGGCCTGCAAGAATTCGTTGGTCACTTGAGTTGGCGAGCCAAAGAAATTCGTGACGCCGCCGTCGAAGTACTCAAAGTGTGAAATCTCACCGTCGCCATCAGTATCCAGTGGTCGAGCGGTACCGGCCTGATAATTGCCGTTGTCGATGAGGTCCTGGGTCAAGCGGTTCCAGCCTGCGACCTGGTTACCCTCGTAGTCGTGGTACATACCGCCAAACTGCATCAACAACTTATCGGACAGCTCAACGTCAAAGGACGCCTGCAGAATGGTCTGCTCGGTCGCGGTGTTGTCGTAGAAGCTGTCTGAATCTTCAACCTCAGCGTACAAGTAGTAGCCCATGTTGTCGGACATCGGTCCACCCACTTCAGCAGTGACGACGTTGCGATCCCAACTACCTGTCTCATAAGAAACAGCACCCGTGTGCTCTTCCAAAAACGCACCTGTGCCTGCGCGTGCCGACTTGGGGTTGAAGTTAATGTAGCCACCAATTTTTGCAGGACCATAAATGGGCGAGGCTGGACCACGGACGATATCAATGCGATCCGACGCACCAATTGGAGTCGGGTAGTTACCGGGGTTATCGATACGACGTACGCCACGGAAGTAGGTTTCACCCGGCGTACCACGAACATCCAGAGAGCCTGCAACACCGAAGAACGACTGAGTAAACGTACCCGGGGCAAAAGCAACGAGTTCATCGATGTCGGTAATGTTGAAGCGATCCATCTGCTCAAAACTGATGGTTGACGCAGATCGAGGGGTTTCCAGCAGTGACTTGCCGAAACCAAAAATTTGAACATCTTCGCCAGGAAGACTTCGCAGGGAGCCGGTGACAACCACTTCCTCGATGCCTAGTGCTTCGTCTTCAGGGGCTTCCTGTGCAAAAAGGGTTGTTGTGTAGGTTGTGCCGGCCAATAAACCTGCAATGGCGACGGCTAGTGGCGCTCGGCTTTGCTTTGGGTGCTTCATGATCTCTCCTTGGGGAAATAGGATCGGTTGTTGCGTCGACTCCTGACGCGAGTTTTCTCTAATAATGCCGACAATGCGTTTTAGCTCACCTTGCATTGCCCTAACGGCTAGTCCTGCTAGTTAACGTCCATCAGGTGCTCATCTCGGTTGTGAAAGGCAATTTCGGTGCCAACTCCAATAAAAGGCCAAGAATTTGCACAGCTCACTCAAACCCATGCCTAATTGCCTTATAAAACAGGGTGTTGCTTTTCCACTAACGCAAATCGACGCGCGACTGAGGCACGCCTGCACCTAGCGACCTCCATTACACCATTGGCTGGCGCACCGTAACAGTGCGGTAATCGTAAATATGCACCGAAATGAGGAGTGATCCAAGTAGGTTTTTGCTCTTCAGTCTTGCAGTCGTATTTACGCAATCGGTCAGATTAATTAATTCGACCCTTCATTGATTAGCGCATCGCGACTTAGTTGTTGAATGATCGCCGCGTGATCTGGAAACTGCGCGCTGAGCGCTGCGGTATCACCGAGCGTCATGTCCCGATAGTCAAAGCCGGGAGTGACCGCTTCGCTGATCAAGCCGTAACCTATGTCGCCGTTTCCATGAAGCCGAGACGCTTTCCAGATACCGCCGGGCACTGTGAGTTGTAATCGCTGTCCTAGCCGTGGATCCGGCCCCATGGTCACCTGCTCCAGTCGGCCGTCGGGGTAAATCAGAAAGTAGTCAATCGGGTCACCAAGGTGAAAGTAATGGACGATGTCGGATTCGTTACGATGAAAATGCCCCACCGGCCCCGCAGCAGTCAGTAGATAAAAAATTGACGTCATGCTGAAGCGTTCATCGGCCCCCTCACCCATTCTGGGATGGTTGGTTGCCTCGTACGTTCGTCGGTAAAACCCACCCTCGACGTGGCCCGACAAGCCCAGCGACTCAATCAGGTCCTCTGCCGTCGGCGCAGTCGGTTGCGAATCCGCGTCTGCCCCCGCCGATGCAGAATTCGACACACTTATTGATAGCAGCAAACACCAGGCTACACACAAGCGCAGACACAACAGCTGGCGCGCCGCCTCGACCGCGCATCTCAATTGCTTCCCACCCAGCGAAAGCGACGTCTGGGTGCGGGTTGGCGTTGATGAGAACAACCGTGAAAGCAGCATAAGTGATGTCCTTTTTAAATCGCGACCCGCGAATTGATTAACCGATGAAGCCGCTACGGGGTGGCTGAAGCATGCCCAGCATTCGAAACACTGGCAACTCTGTGGAAATCAGGTAACTTCAACGCTGCATGCCCGCGTGGTCTTGGCATCGTGTTTGCGTCATTAGCGTGACCTTCGAGCCCGTCGACGTCGAGTTCGGTCCAGCAGCTGACCCTACGCAACACTGTGCGGCGGTGGCCGTCCGCCGAAAAGACGCCTGAACCGGCGGCGATGCGAATACGTCATGTCGACGAGTAACAACCAGAGGATTTGTGCGTGAACCAATCGCTGACCAACCACCGACGTCACACGACGCCCCGAAGCGCGCTGCTCGCCAAACGGGTAGCGGCCTGCTTCAGCCTTGTCCTCAGTGTTGCGCTTTGGAGTTCAGCATCGGTATCCAACGCGGCAGTACTGCCAGCGGACACCGATACTGGCAGTTGGTTTGAACGCTTTAAGGCTGAAGCAACACCAGAGGAGCTTTATCGATTCCTGTATGCGATGCCAAAAGGCGGCGACTTGCACAATCACATTTCAGGGGCAATCCGATCGGAATGGTTTTATGACCTGGCGCTTGCTCAGAGCGAACGGGGTTACCAGTACTACACCCGCATCAAACTCAACAATTGTCGTCCCTACGGCGGCAACAATTTCGGACCAGCCCCCTATTTACTGCTGTTTCACAACATTCAAGCATTCCGCTATGAGGCCTTGAGCGACTGCGAGAAAAGCGAGTACCTGCCCCTCGATGCGCTTGATGAGCAGCAAAAATCCGCCTGGCTGGAGAGCCTTCGTCTCGATAAGCCATGGGAAGGCCGCGACGAGTTTTTTCAGACACACTGGCAGCGCATGAATGATCTCTATAGCAACCCGTACCTCATAGCGGATGCATTGATCTTAAATATGCAGAAATTCGGCGCCGAGGGGCTGCTGTATCTCGAACCGATGATCACAGTGTTTGGAATGATTGGACCTGAGGGTGAGCCAATTGAAATGGACGCCACGGCAAATATCTATCGGGAACGTCTGGCCGCGGACGATGCTCGCGCGACGGGCGTCACGGTCCGTTTGCAAACCGCGATTTTACGCTTTTTGCCCAATGCAGAAGAGGCGCTGCGCGCGTTGTATGCCTTTACGGCGCGAAATCGCGACCTGTTCGTAGCTGTCAACATGGTCGGACGTGAGGATAACGACAAGGGTTACCCGCTACGCTTTCTGCCAACACTTCGCGACCTGCGCCGTACCTATCACAACGTACATTTGACCATTCATGCGGGGGAGGTCGACGAGCCCAATAGTCACGTCAAGGATACCCTGCTGCTTGGGGCCGAGCGGATTGGCCACGGTGTCAATCTAATTAGCGACCCTGACACCATGCGACTCATGCGTCACGGCCCCTACCTGGTTGAAATCAACCTCGTCTCAAATTTGCTTTTGGAGTACGTCAGTGACTACAGCCAACATCCCTTTCCCGAGTACCTGCGCATGGGCATACCGGTTGCGTTATCCACCGATGACCGCGGCATGTGGGATAGCAACATGACCGACGAGTTCTTTGTTGCGGTCACTGAGTTCAACCTGTCTTGGAGCGAACTCAAAGAGCTGTCACAAAACTCTATTGCGCACAGCTTTCTCAGTGAAGACGAGCGCACAGCCCTAATGACTGAATTGAATGAGCGGCAGGGGCAGTTCGAAGCGCGCATTGCGAGCGATCCCAGCAACGTCATTTCAAGTGACGCCGTCAGTTACGGTTTCATTTGCCGTCAGTATCAACTTTGCGAGTGGTAGCGTGTGCCAGGTGAATTTGCCAACCTTGGCCATGCGCTCCACTATTTTGACTTTCCCACTTTTATTCCAACACTGAAATGAGGTCACCATGCTATTGCACCGACTAAAAGCATCTCTCGTCGCCGCGGCACTGCTGTTACCAATAGGCGCTCACAGCGACTCAGCAACACCTGAGTCCGCTGGGCCAATACCCGTAAAAGTCGTCGTGGTCACCATGTTTGAAATTGGCGAAGACACTGGCGATCAGGCCGCCGAGTTCCAGCTTTGGAACGAGCGTCGCAACCTCGACACGGTGTATGACTTCCCGGCATTTCACGACCTTCACTTCGATTCGGAGAGCGGCGTGTTGGTAATGGTTACCGGCATCGGAACCGCGCGCTCCACCGGCTCGGTCATGATGCTTGGCATGGATCCCCGCTTTGATCTCAGCAAGGCCTACTGGCTAGTAGCGGGTATCGCCGGTGTCGATCCTGCCGACGCCTCAATTGGCAGTGCGGCTTGGGCGGAGTGGTTAGTGGACGGCGATCTCGCCCACGAAATTGACCCTCGAGAAATGCCCGATGATTGGAAGTATGGCTACATTGCTCGATACACAGAGGAGCCCTTTGATCCCAACCTGCCCGAGCCCTCCGGCGAAATGTTTCGCACCAATCCTGATCTGACCGAATGGGCTTACCAGCTAACCAAAGATATGGAGCTGCCAGACTTCGAATCCCTCGATGAAACCCGCGATCTTTATGTCAATCACCCCAACGCGCAGCGCCCTCCGTTTGTCTTAAAGGGCGATCACCTAGCCGCAATGACCTTCTGGCACGGTGAGATTCTGAACAACTGGGCGAATGACTGGGTGTCTTATTGGAGCGGCGGCGAGGGCAACTTTGTGACCTCTGCGATGGAAGACACCGGCACCATGCAGGCGCTGGAATGGCTGACCAAGGCGGGACGTGCAGATCGCGATCGCATGATGGTACTTCGCACCGCCTCCAACTACACGATGCCACCGCCCGGCGTCGACGCTGCCACTAATTTGCTGGCAGAAAACGAAGGCTACGCAGGTCTCGATGCATCCCTTGAGTCGGCTTATCTGGTTGGTACCAAAGTTGTCGATACCATTGTCGCAAACTGGGAGACATTTAAAGATCGAACCCCCGTACCCGCCGACATCAAAGACTGATTTATACGGATAAACCTTGCTCAGAGGGACGGGCTTAACTGCGCGCCCCCGAGCATTCACAATCAAACACTGCAGACACGACCACGCTTTGGCAGTGGTTCCGACTGCGCTGGGGATACACCATGAAGGCTTTGTTGCGTCATCTACTTCTTACTACCTACGCGCTGACCTGGGGAGGCACCGTTTTTGCCGATAGCCACGCCAGTGAGCAGGCCGAATCGGCAATTTCTGAAATCAAAGTGGTTGTCGCCAGCATGTTTGAAAACGGCGAGCCCACAGGGGATCGCCCGGGAGAACTGCAGCTCTGGTTAGAGCGCAATCCCGACGCCAGGGAGCTGCCCTTCCCCCTAGGTGAATATCCGCTGTATCTGACCGACGACGGCGTGTTATTCATTTGTGTCGGTGGCGGCATACCCAATGCCACAGCGTCTATTATGGCGCTCGGTCTCGACGAGCGCTTTGACCTCAGTCACGCCTACTGGCTGATCGCCGGTATCGCTGGCGGCGACCCTGAGAACCTGTCGTTAGGATCGGGCGCCTGGGCGAGCCACGTGGTCGACGGGGATCTGGTTTATGAAATCGATGCCCGTGAGATCCCAAAAGAGTGGCCCTATGGATTTATTCCACTGGGCGCCAAAGCGCCTGCGCAGGGGCCTCAAGACGTTAGCGACGGCTGGACTCTCGACACCATTCATTTCGAGTTGAACCGCGATCTTGTCGACTGGGCGTGGCAGCTGACCCGCACCGTACCCCTGACCGATACACGGGCAATGCAGGCGTTTCGCAGTCAGTTCACCGAGCATCCGCTGGCGACAAGACCCCCTTTCATTACCCGGGGCGACACCTTATCTGCCAGCACCTATTGGCATGGGAAATACCTCAACGAATGGGCTAACGATTGGCTCCATGCATACGGGGGGCTCGATGCAGAATTCATGACTTCTAACATGGAGGACTCGGGCACCCTGACGGCACTCCATCGACTCGCTAGGCTTGATCGCGTGGATAGTGATCGGGTGCTGGTATTGCGAACCGCGAGCAACTACACCATGCCACCCACCGGCAAAGCGGCCGCGTGGAGCACCACCGCTGAATACCCGGATAACGGTTACGGGGCTTTGGACACCGCACAAAAAGTCGGTCAGCGAGTTGTCGATGAATTAGTCAGCAACTGGAGCGCCTATCGCGAGACCATGCCAACCCCGGCACCGCGGATACCAGTAATTTTCGATACCGACATGGCCATTGATGACTGGGCTGCGCTGTTGTTCCTTGCGCGACACCCAGAGGTTGAGCTGAAAGCGGTAACCGTCGCCGGCAGCGGTGAGGCTCACTGCGAGCCCGGCGTTCGCAACGCTCTGGCCTTGCTCGACTTAGTCGACCCTCACAACACAATTCCCGTTACCTGCGGCGATGCGACACCCCTTGACGGTTATTTTGTCTTCCCGGTTCCCTGGCAAGAAGACATGGACAAGCTCTCGGGCGTACCGGTAATGCCAAGTGTGCGCGACGGTGATACCCGCCACGCGGTAGACATCATCCACGACGTCGTCGGCGCCAGCGATGAGCCCGTGGTGCTATTGGCAACGGGCCCGTTTACCAACGTCGCCCAGTGGCTGCAACGGCATCCTGGTGACGCATCGGCGCTCGGACGCCTCGTGGTGATGGGCGGCGTCATCGATGCTCCGGGCAATATCATCGTGCCGGGCTTCACCGACGATAACCCCAATACCCGCGCGGAATGGAATATCTACGTAGATCCACTCGCCGCAGACATCGTGCTGCGTTCTCAGCTGCCTATTGAATTGGTAGGGCTCGATGTCACCAATCACGTCAAAGTCACCGAAGCGTTTGCCCGCGAATTCAAGTCCCGCGCGAACAATCCCGCTGCCGTTTTCTGGGACAAAGTACTGGATGCCAATGACTGGTTCATCAAGTCGGGAGAATATTACTTCTGGGATGTGCTCGCCGCGCTCGTTGTAGTTGATCGCGACCGCTACTGCGTGGGCGATAAGGTAGCCCTAGGCGCACAGTTTGATGAAACCAGCGACCCCTGGTGGCCAACGTCCGATCGATCGATTCCGGATGTTGCCGCTGATGGCTCACCCCGTCGCCATTTTGACGCGGCGACAGCGGGCGTACTCATCGAGCGAGGGGGAGAAGCCAATACGCTCGTGTGTCGACAGACCGACGCCGCAAGCGCGTTTAAAGCGTTTCAAGACACCCTCACAGGGGAAGTCTCAGAATGACGAGCGCAGCTGAAACCCCTAACGCGCCAGCCTGGGATTCCGTAACCCAATGGCTTGCTGGCATGCCCAAAGCAGAGTTACACCTGCACATCGATGGCAGTTTACAGGCCCATCGGCTGCTGTCCCTCGCCGCGAAACACAAGGTTCCCCTGCCCTATGAAACCGTGTCGGAGGTGGAAGCTGCCTACGATTTTGAGGATTTGCAGAGCTTTCTCGACCTTTACTATTTAGGGGCTTCGGTGCTTCGGGACGCCGACGACTTTTATCTGCTCATGCAGGATTACCTCGCCAAATGTCGACAGGAG
>CBFHHJ010000025.1:5881-16826 GCA_965655505.1 Luminiphilus sp. | reverse complement strand
GATGGGCCCGCCAACCTGGCATTAGACGCCATCAAAATGGTCGAGGGATTCGACACATCTTACGAAAACCTCGGTCTGCGAAGGAGTCTTACATCGGTCGGCCCGGAATGGGCCTCAGTGTTAGCCGCTCCTTTTGATCTTTACAAGTTTTACGGCAGCGAGGGTGGCCTGCGCGTGCCCTTAATTGCGGCGGGACCGGGCATTGCGACCTCGGGGGTCGCCCATGCGCCCGTGCATGTTGCCGATCTTGTACCCACAATATTAGAAGCGACCGGCGTTGAGTATGACCCAGATCAGTTTTACGGCCGCAGCGCCCTGCCGATGCTGTCCGGGAAATCGGATACGACGTACAAAGACGATGAAAGCTTTGCTTTCGAAGTGAGCGGCAACGCTGCGATTTATCGCGGGAAGTGGAAGATCACGCGCAATACGCCCCCGCAGGGAGACAGTACTTGGCGACTCTACGACCTCTCGATCGACCCTGGCGAAACCACTGACCTTTCAGCACAAAACTCAGAGCTTTTTGAGGAGATGCTCGCTGAATACGGGTCTTACGCCACTCGCGTTGGCGTTTATGAAGTGGGCCCTGATGAGTACGCAATCACAGCGCTCAGCAAGAACCTACAGGTAAAAGTACTCAAAAAGTACTGGCCCCACCTGCTCGCAGTATTGATCGTCGTTGGCGGCAGCATTTTCCTCATCGGAAAATTCGGGCTCGCGCTGTTGCGGCGCCGGGTCTAGCCGTACCGACATCGAAACCCAAACAACCTTCATACTCTGACGCCGGAGCACGTTATGAATTCCCTCCTCTCCATTGTGATCGCAATCTCGGCTTTCGCGGTTGCTGTTTATTTCTTACTTCCCCCCACATTGCGGGCTCTGGGACTGCACCGACATTACACGATCCCGGAATTTGACCTCACCGGACGCCGAGCTCTGGTCATCTGTACAAATCAAGACCAACTGGCCCCCACCGACAAGAAAACCGGCGCCTTCGGGTCTGAGTTCACCGTACCGTATTACGCCTTCATCAACGCGGGGATGGAGGTGGACATGGCCTCAGTCAAAGGTGGTGAGATTCCACTTCAACCGATGTCCTGGTCGTGGCCTATCGCCTGTGAAGATGATCGCCGCTTCGAAAGCGACAGTGCCGCAATCGCTAAGATGGAAAATTCAAAGGCAATCGCAGGGCTTGACCCTAACGATTATGACGTGATTTTCATGGCCGGCGGCTGGGGCGCTGCTTATGACCTAATGCAGAGCGAAGAACTTGCCGATTTCATCACCAGAGCAAATGCTGCAGGCAAAATACTTGGCTCGGTCTGCCACGGCGCACTCGGTCTGTGCGGTGCAAAAGGCACCGACGGTGAGCCCCTGGTCAAAGGTCGTCGGGTAACTGGCGTGACCAATAACCAGATCAACACCTTCGGCATTGCGATCACTCCAAAACACCCCGAAGAAGAACTGCGCAATCTGGGCGCGATTTACGAATGCCAGCATGCTTGGCGCGATCCGTTCGCCACCCACACGTCAATCGACGGCAACCTCGTGACTGGCCAGAATCAGAATAGCGGATACGAGACGTCACATCGCATTCTTGAAAAGCTGGCAACTCAAACTGCCTGACGTCGGTAGTAGCGCTTCTGCGTCACCGGGTAGTTCGAAAGCCGTTCTCGTGCCAAACGAGAGCTCGGTAACAAGGCCCAATGTCAGAGCTGCATTGTGAGGAATGCACAGCCAGTAAAAGTAATGCCTGCCCATGCATCCTCACGACTTGCCAGCCGTGGGCGAGAAATTCATAGGCTTCACCATCCACTACCACCCATAACAGGGTGCCGCCGCTTCCGCCCCACAGTGATGCGGCACTAGAACACGAAAACTGGGCCGCATCGACGATTTCCTCTGGCCGGCCATCGCCGGTCAGATCGTGCAGGGTGATGGTTTTTTCAGTGCTGTTAAAAGTTCCGTTATTAAAGCTCGCGCATTCGCTCATGGCCTTTTGCACGATTAATGTTGCGGCTTCGTCCGCTCGCGCGAGCACCGCGAGCGACGAGAACAACAGAACTAGGCTGGCCGTCAATCTCCATCTCATAGCTACATCCACTCCATTTTCTTTATCAGCTCTGTCCCACGCGCAGTCAGACCTTGCATATCAGCAACTCTGTGTACCATCTTGAACGGTCAGACCGCGCTGTGAGCGCAACGCAGTAGTGTTAACCGCTGAAAATCCACGTGTCGCGCTGCAGGAACCGTCGCTCGCATCGGCAGTCGTACTATTAACGCCTACGGCTCATTGATGATTAGCGCGCGTCAAGATCAATCGACCCTTCTTTGGAAAGGCGCACTGCAAGTGGTAAACCCGCCACCGAGAGCTTAGTGTCGAGACGGTAAGGAATGCTGTCGGTGATTGGGTTCGTCATCAGATCCCGGATCAGCGATAACGAAGAAAACATACCTGCTGACACGGTAACTTCGGTCTCTGCTTCACTGTAGGCGGCAACCTGAATTCCACGGTCGCTCACCCCAGAGAGCACTTTGGTGTCACGCAAGTAAACATCGTACGCCATACCCTCGACATCCAGAGGAATCGAGTTAGGGTTAGTGACCTTTAGTCGGATCTTAAATCGAGCCTCCATGCCCTGAGTGCCCGCAGATTCGATACCGACCAGTTCAATATCCGGTTCGTCGAAGTCGCTGTATCCACCCAGCGCCGAACAGCCAGCCATGCAAGCCAGCACAACGCCAGCAATAATGGATTTTAGGACTCCGCTTTTTGAATTAACTAAGTTGATGATAGTGCACACCCAATCGTCTGATATTTCGTGATGAGACTACCGCGGTTTACCATCGTCTGCGAGACGTCTGCTACTCACTTGGTGTTTTCTTACACACGCAGCTTGCGCCATATTCATAAAAGTCAGTGACACATGCTTCCCGAGTTCAGCAACCTTTTTAGCAATGACGTACTTCACAATACCTGTGAAGCTTTCAACCAGGCTAACAATCTACCTAGAGAGCCTCAAACGCGTACCGGTTTGGACTACCGCCGATGTAGACGCCGCCCTGCTGCAGCTGATTGATTTGAGTGATGCCATTGGTCATGAAGCACTGGAGAATTACCTGCAGCAAGAACGGCCACTGTCTGTGACCGAGTCAAACTCTTCATCGGTAGCCTGACCCGCCGTTCTTTAAAACTCATCGCTGGGTCAACATCAACCGCATAGGCTGCTGAACAAAATGAAGACTAACGAGCTTGAGGCCAAGCTAGCGTCATCGGTCACATTTACCTTTGGAGACAGCAAAGAGTTGTGTGACCAACTACTCTGCCTCATCAGGCTGGGGACGAAAACCGCGACCTGTGGCACGCTCAGGGACTTTGAATCGCAAGACGAAGCCATGCCAGCGGTAGGCCGTCAGGACATCGCCCTCAATTCGGACGGGACACCGGCACTGATTCTTGAAACGGTCGAGGTGACCCAACAGCGCTTCAATGACGTCACCGAGTCATTTGCACTTGCCGAGGGGGAGAACGATGACCTCTCCACTCACTTCGGTAGGGGAAATCAGTTTGTGATGCTGGTCGAGCAAGCGATGGCGAAAACCCCGAAGAACCCCCGAAAGAAACCCCGAAAGAAACCCGTAGATACGTCATCGTTCATAAAACACTTTTAATCGGCAGGATCGATACAACTGACACACGCCCGCGATGCAGGTACTGTCTTGATTGCGCGAAACCCCAAAAGGAATTGGATGTTACGCATAAACCGTGAATCCGCACGCTGGTTAGTTGCCGAAGTTCTCGTTGTCGTAATCGGTATTCTTCTCGCCATTGCCATTAATACCTGGTGGGAAGAGCGAAAAATCAGCGTCGAAGGGCAAGAGATCCTACACGGGCTTCACAGCGAGTTCGTAGCCAACCAAAAAATACTCACCCGCAATTTAGCGGCCAACCAACGTGCCTCGCAGCTTATAAATAACTTTTTGGCGTTGCCCGAAGACAGCGATTCAGCTAATAGCTCAGGTAACTCATCAACCAACTAGCCAGCGGGCTGAACAAACAAGGTGGGCACGCCTGCGTTGGTATCGCGAAGCGTAAAGACCTGCGTGCCCGGCTTCCGGCCAGCGCGCACCTCTGAGACGTCGCGTCCCAGATCAGCCAAGCGCTGTCGCGTGGCTTCTGCGTCGCGTACTCGCCAACTCAGCCCGAAGAAGTTATCGACCTGTGTATTGGCGGCCGCGCGGTTTAGCGGATGATAGACCTCCACAATCAAGTCGCCACAGCGGAAAAACATCAGCCGAGCACCCCAGTCTTGATTGCTCAGATCTAAACGCATGTCGAGGCCCAATTGAGCACCCAACAGAAAGCCCGTGCTCTCTGCATGGCTCGACTCGATAACCACGTGATCCAACCCGATCACGCCGGCATCGTCAGCGGAGGCGGGCGGGACTACACCGGGGTCGCTCTCAGCAAAACTCAAACTCAACCCTCGCGAATCATCTGAGGGCAGTTTGAGTACCGAAGCGCCGTCCAATGCACCCGGTAACCCAAGGCGTTTCAGACGTCTCGCCATGCGACTGATATCGGCAACGGCGAAGCAGAGTTCAGCCAGACCCGAGTGGTCATGTTCAACAAGATGGACACGCACATTACCGACCTCAAATACTGCGCTGCGTGGCGTTTGTTCGCAATCTGAGGATGCAGGCTCTCGCCCCAATATTTGTCCAAAGCCAATGACGTCGTCGTCAAACCGCTCGGTTGTGACAGTGAGGTGATGAATGGCGTGAATAAGCGTCGGCATTTGGGGTTCCCATCAATTAATCTACCGAGATTTCGTATAGATATTGTATAGAGGTACGTGAGGACGTGAGATGCCTAACATCAAACTTCGCAGACCCGGTTATTTGATCTTTGGTTGTGCTTGCATCGCATTGGGGTCTTTGCGTATCACCACCGGTAAGATCAACACCGAAGGCAATCCACTCCGCACCGGTGTGAGCATAGAGGGCGCTCCAGCGATCATCCTTGGAGTCGTCGTTCTGCTATACGGCTGTTACAGCATTTATTTGGGCTTCAAAGCAGATAAATAGAAACCAAATGCTAGCGGGATAAGTCGAAATTAGTCGTCCTCAGACTCAACCTCGTCGACAACACAGAGTGGGTCAAGAGCCACCACCGCATTCTCGATCTCGTCAGACTCCGGCGCGTCGTCTGCAACCGTGATTTCACAATAGGTGCCGCGGGCCTCTTTACGAACGCAATCGTCATATTCGGTTACATCACCGCCGCACTCTTCAATGGCATTGAGAATAATCTCAATTGGCTGAAAATCTCCAACCGGGCCATGATTACAGTGCGCCGCCGCGGCATTATCTGACACGACGATGACCTTGCCGGTGTAGGTCGTGCCATCGAACTGCATGCCACTGATATGGCAAACAATGCGCTTCTCGGCGGGGCCATCGGCATCTGCGTTGCCGGAATCCTCGTTAGTCTCAGGGTCGTCCTCATCGACATCACCTTCATCGACATCAAGATCGTCGTCGGTGTTGTCGTCAGATTCGTCATCTGAGCTGTCATCAGAATCATCCGCCCCATCATCTGAGTCATCATCAAAGTCTTCATCTGAGTCGTCATCAGGTTCGTCATCAGAGTCGTCCCCGTTACGGCCAGGAGCATCGCCGCTACCTCCGGGAGAGTCCTCCTTGTTCTGACCAGGGGCATCACCGCTGCGCCCGGGAGACTCCTCTTTGTTCTGACCGGGGGCACTGCCACTCTTTCCCGGTCCATTGCGGTGATTCTCGACCAAGGACAAAATTTTGCTAAACGCGTTTCCCGGATTTTCTCTGGCGTCTTCGCTTTCGCCGGAGGCATCGCCGCTGTCAGTCTGCGCAACTACCGGTGCAGCGAGCATCACGGACACAGATAGCACTGCAAGGAAAAACGTGATCGATTTCATGCCTATTGCCTCAATTCATTGCCGCTGCCGAACATCACATGAACGCTCCATGAGCACCCCGTGAACACCCTATATAAGGCTCGGCAGCCTCGCTCATTCCAGCGAGGTTTAGTCGGCTAGTGTCCGCTTCTAAGCAATGGAAATCCAGCACCTACGTTTTCGACTTTGGCACTCTTTGTAGCAAGCACCCTAAATCGCCAATATTCAAAGCCGCTACGGGGGCGAGTCGCTCAAAATAAAGAGTCGCTACCACGCAGAACCAATAGCCGTCATCATTGCGAGGGTGTAGAACCGTTTATCATCGAACTGTGCAGCGCACCTGTTGCCTCGCGGTGAGATATTCTAGAAATGCCCTTGAGCTGCCTCAGAGTGCAGGCAACTCCAAAAGCTGACAAAAAGGATGGCCCACAGATGACCGAAGACCAGTTAACCGCTCTCAAAATTGCCTACACCTTTATGCCGCAGGCAATCGAGGTGACGAAATACCAGTATGGCGACCGCCACACAGTCATCTTGGAGCAAATAGAAACAGTACGCTCAGCGCTTTTGGAAGCGGGGGTTGATCCCGATGAAGTCGCCGGTGAGATCAACCCAGAGCTATCTCCCAACTCATTCTATTGACCGAGGGGGGATGGTGACGCAGACGGCCCGGCGAATCAGTCGGTTATCGCAGCGCGCTCTCTAGCATTTCCACAAGCGTCTCGTTGTCATAACGATGGGGACCCCAGCCATTAAGCTCCACCAGTTCACGAATTTTTGTTTCGATCGTGCGTTGCTGCTCTTCAGCATTAGGTACGACGACGTAGCGCTTTAAGGGCGTATCCGCAAACAGCGCGTGTTTAAAGGCCTGTGTGACTTCATCGGGTTTCTTGTAAGAAAGCTCGACTTCTTCAATTGCCTGGTACTGCTTTTTCATATCAGAGGTAACGATACCGCCCGCCCCTTCTACACGCGCCATGGAGCGCTTAACTGAGCTTCGTCGTATCTGAGTCTGGTAGTTTCCGGGTTCGATAACGCTTACTGATACCCCCATAGGCCCCAACTCTGCAGCAAGTGAGTCGGTAAACGCTTCAATGAAATGCTTGCTGCCGCTGTACGCCGCGAAACCCGGGCCCGCAATCGTTCCGGCGATTGATCCGGTGGTTGCTATACGCCCCTTTGACGCCACGACCAACGGCCCAAACGCCTTAGTGGTTCGGAACACACCCTCGACGTTCACTTTGTACACCAAGTTCTGCACGTCGACGTCCGTCGTAAGAACAGGCCCACCATCATAGATGCCGGCGTTGTTAACCAAGGCATACAGGCCCGTGCCCCGTCCCTCAATCAATTGCACCGCATCATCAATTTGATCTTGTTTAGTGACGTCGAGGCGCACCGCTGTGATGTTATCGATCGCATCGAGCTCGGCAATTTCGGCGTCAGTACGCGCACCGGCGTAAACATGATGACCTTCTTTCGCGAGAGACTCCGCCAAGTTCCGGCCAATGCCTGAGGTCGCACCGGTGATCAGAATGGACTTCTGGGGTGTTGGGCTCTCGGCCGCTGACGCAAAAGCCAATGTGGCTAAAAGGATGCCTGCAAGACGTGAAAGTAGTGGGGTCATTTTTACTTTCCGGTTTATTAAAGATCAGCCTAGCATAGCGCCGGCAATCAGGTTAGCAACGACGCGGAGGTCAGTGAGGCTCGCATATCATCGCAGTCACAAGGACCAACTACCCTATGACCCCCTACCCCATGACCCATGACCCACTACCAATGACCCGTTCCGGGCTCGCCCTTAAATGGGCCAACGACGCGGGAGGTAATCCAACCCCCATAGAAGTTACCTGGCTGGGCGATAACAGACTCGCCGTTTACGGCGCAGTCAACCTTCGCGGGATAAAATGATACGTGATTATCGAGGGCTCTAAAGCGCTCTGAAGGATCTTCGTAACGCCACGCGACCACCCCTAGCTCGGGTGCATCAGCAAGCGTGAAGTAGGTCGCCACCCCTTTCCACTCACAAAAACTCTTGTGATCTACCGGCACAAAAAGCCGCCAACCGATATCAGCGCTCGGGATGTAGTACGTGGGTGGATGCGCGGTCTCGAGCACTCGCAAGGGGTTACGGCTACTCGCGAGCGGGATACCACGCCAAGTTACTTCGACCGCTTCCTCGGTGGCGTCAAGGTTAGGGGGCCGAGGGTAGTCCCATACCGACTCCTGACCTGGCCCTGGCTCCACCGCAAAGTCAGGACGGCTTTTGCCTGTGAATTGCCACATAAAGAAGTTAACCGCTGTCGAGAATATAGTGGCTATATAGTAACCGGTTACTGCCAACTTACTGTTAGCCCCTACACTAACCCCAACAAACGCGTCGCCTCCGCGGCGCGCTTGTAGGGTAATCAGGTCACCCCAATCGGGGCACTACTATTTGCTGTCGTCGAGCCAGCGGTATACGAAGCCGGCGACAATTGCACCGATGATCGGCGCCACCCAGAATAGCCACAGCTGACCAATCGCCGCACCACCTTCGAGCAAGGCAGGACCCGTCGAGCGCGCGGGGTTAACCGACGTATTGGTAACGGGAATGCTGATGAGGTGAATCAGGGTCAAACCCAATCCGATTGCAATGGGCGCAAAGCCCGCAGGAGCACGCGAGGACGTCGCCCCAAGAATAATCACCAGAAACATGAAGGTCATGACAACCTCGGTTGTAAAACCGGAAGCCAGTCCGCGACCGCTTGGCGATAACTCAGCGTAGCCATTGGACGCCAGCCCACCATCACCGCCAATTGCACCATAGGCAATGTATGAGAGCACTGCCGCCCCGAGGATTGCGCCCAACATCTGCGCAATGACGTAGCCCGGCAACTCCGACGCTGGAAAACGACCCCCCGCCCAGAGGCCGAAAGATACCGCAGGATTGAGATGACAGCCCGATATGTGGCCAATCCCATAGGCCATGGTCAACACTGTTAGACCAAATGCCAACGACACGCCAACGAACCCTATGCCCAGACTGTTTTCTGCGCCGGCACCGGGGAAGTTGGCCGCCAGCACTGCACTACCACAACCGCCCAGCACCAACCAAAACGTGCCAATAAACTCCGCGACGAGTTTTTGAGGTGTACTACTCATAATCCATGCCTCTACTGTGATTATTAGATTTTTAGGGTCGACACTTTGAGTCGACGGCGCACTTTAGCATCCATTTGTGGCGCTGTGAGTTGTCAGAAATCGGTATGGCGAGTTCTAGATTTGCAGACGCATTTTGCAGGTACCAAGCACTCGGCATCGGGCTTTGCGTGTATTGGCCACGGGCATTTGCGAGGTAATTCGCGTTCTTAATAAAATCGCATTCATTAGATGGCCGGCAGGCGCGTACTCATTCGATTAGGAGTGAGTTTAGGTGCCCTGCGATTACACCGTCCCTAAAATCAATCCGGCATACCCGTTCCCACAAAGCCCACCATTCGCGATATGTGGTTGCCCGCCATTTCAACGAAGTACTGTCCCAGTTGGGTGACTTCGTTGCCATCCGGCCCTTTCCCGCCAAATTCAACAGTGGCGCGAGTGACCCCTGCTATCGTGTCAGTGGCAACAACCTGCGCAGACCATCCGGGCGCGTTCGCTGCAAACATCCCCACATACTCATTAAGTGCATCGACACCTACTACGGTTTGTGGCGTACGCGGGTCGTCATACATCACGTCTTCGCTGACGGCGCCGGCGATTTGATTGCGTCTCTCATCGGTCGATGCCATTCGCCAGGCATCAAAAAAGCGTGGAATTGCATCGTCCATTATCTACTCCATGTTTGCCGAGACAGCTTACTGCGCGACTTGAAAGCGTTGGGTTTGATAGTGCGGGAAATCAGCACCAAATACCATTTGACTCAACCCATTCCTGCCTGATCTCAACCGGTTAACCCGCTCTGTGCAACATCGTCTCACTGACGTTTACCTGAATTTATTTGGTGTCCGCGGCAAAGTATTGATGACCATTGCACAGGAAGACTTTTTGGCCTGCTGGAGTACAATCCAGCCTTATCCGATTGCACACGCGGCTGAGACAACCACGCAGCGTCAGGACTACACACTCATGAAACATCCCGCACTGCCTCTCGTCATCGCTTTATCTGCGGCAAGCGCTGCTCCACTCGCCTGGGCCCAATGGGACAGCATCAAAGACGCTTGGAATAAGACCTCCGACACGGTCAGTGAAACTGCGAGCGACCTGGGAGAAAAAGGCTCAGAGATGATGGAGGGCCCAACCCCAGAAGAAGAGCGCGCCGAACTGCAGGAAGCGCGCAGCAACGCGTTGGTGCGGCTCGAAGAACTGCGTCCAGACGCCGACACAATGCTTGAAGAGTCCAAGGGCTACGCGGTGTTTTCTAACTTCGGTATGAACCTTGGCCTCATCTCTACCCAGCGCGGTGGTGGCATTCTGCGCGACAATCGATCGGGCGAGGAAACCTACATGAGGATGTTCTCAGCCGGTGGCGGCCTGGGTCTGGGCATCAAAAATTATGCGGCGATTTTTGTTTTCCATACCGATACAGCGCTCGATCAGTTTGTCACCGAAGGCTGGGACTTTTCCGGCCAGGCAGATGCTAAAGCCAAGTATGACGAGGACGATGAGGGTGCCGAGAGCGCGGCGACGGTCATGCCCGGTACAAGCCTCTACCAGCTAACAGAAAGCGGCGTCTCTGCGCAGATCACCCTGCAGGGTACAAAGTTCTGGCAGGACGAAGATCTTAACTGAGTTAAGACTGCGCTTCGTTAATTGGCAGGCTACGAACCGCTAGTTCACGAACCACTGGCCGCACGCCGTCTGTCTCATTGATGCGTTACGAGGGATACGATTTAGACGACCTTACGCGCAATGAAGTACCCATAACTCACGAATGCCTGATTGCTTTCATAAAGCGCGATTTCATTTTCTTCTGCGGTGACGAGCTCACTCGCGGCTGTTGAATTACCGTGTCGCTCCAAAAAGTCGGG
>CBFHHJ010000025.1:0-5783 GCA_965655505.1 Luminiphilus sp. | reverse complement strand
TCCGGGACCTTGCCGCAAACCACCAATGTGAAGGTCGATCAGAAGTTCAAGGTGTTCCATGTTTGGAATCCTTCCAGCGCTGTGTCATTTCCACATTGTACAAGCGCGTTTGATTCAGTGGACGGAAGTCCCCAGCAACGAAGTCATCGACGTAGTTAGTGATACAGCGAGCGCCTAACCGCAATCAAAGCTGTTTTAGATCGGCTGGCACGTCGAGCAGATATAGATTCTGCGAGAGTTAGCGGTGGTGCGCTGAATCTTTGTTCGGCACACTCGACAGGGTTTGCTGGCGCGACCGAAAACAAAAAACCGCGCTTTGCCGAAGGTTTCGCCCTGCTTGCGCAATGCCTTGTACTGGCGCTCCGGGAGCGTCACCCCTGCGAGCGCGTAGCTTCGCTGACTAATCTCCAGAGTGGTGCGGGCAAGTTTACCAATCTCGCCTTTGCTCAGATCTCTCGCCTTACGGGCAGGGTTAATACCAGCAATGAAGAGAATTTCGCTACGGAGATAATTCCCCAATCCCGCCAAGAAGCCCTGATCGAGATACACCGAGTTGAGCGCCCTACCCGAAAACGTCTTGCTACTTAGCCGCTCAGCAACATCCCTCCAGGTCAATGCCGGGTTAAGAATATCGGGGCCAATCCGCTTTAAAAAAGGATGCTCTTCGATGAGCGCGGTATCCCACACGCTGATATCAGAGGCACTGTAAAGCAACGCACTATGTTGATTGGTGTGAATCGCCAGCCTGAGCTGTCGATTAGTCTTTGGCAGCTTATCGCGCTTAACAATGCGCCAGACACCGTAAAGCTGATTGTGCGAGTAAATGGTGTAGCCCGAATCAAAATGCGTCAGCAAGGCTTTCCCTCGGGTTTCAAGGTTCAATACTTTACTACCGGAAAGCTGAGGTCCAAATTTCTGAAGCGGTGCCAACCCAAACTCTACCCTCTCGACCGTTGTGTCTTTGAGCACCGTCTCAATTTTATCGGCTGCACGGCGTATTTCCGGACCTTCCGGCATAAATCAAACCTGCTTTGACTGGCTATAGCCTTAGTGAAGATGTTTATAGGAGTAGCAAGCTAAAGAAGTAGCGAGCTGTAGGCTATAAGGATAACGATCCTGTAAGGATAACGGTTTTAACCGGCTCTAGAATCTTGAGGGGTATGTTGAAGCACTAAGGAGACAATATCGTTTATCTGAATGGGTTTAGTTGTGTAGCCGTTCATCCCCGCCTCGAGACACGCCTCCTTAGCACCGTGCATGGCATCAGCGGTCAGAGCAATCACTGGAGTCGACTGGTTCAACTCGCCGCAGTGTCCATCCCTTAAAGCCTGCGTTGCCTGATACCCGTCCATCTCAGGCATCATGCAATCCATGAGTACAACATCGAACTCATCAAACCGTAAGGTCTCGAGGGCCTCAACCCCATTGGTCGCAACCGTGACCCTCGCACCAAGTTTGCCTATCAGTGTTTTAGCCACCATTCTATTCACAGCATCGTCCTCAACAAGCAACACCGACAGCTCAGCGAGCGGTTTATCCTGAGCGCTGATGCCTGCTGTGGTTTTGCTGTCATTTACTGCGCTCGTCGCAAGGTCGATTACTCTAACAAGGTCAGACTGGCAGACGGGCTTCGAAACCAGATGCGTTAACAGTGTGTTTGTTGAATCAACAAAGTCATTATCGGCGATCGAGTGAAGTGCAACGCAGGTGACAGAGGCCTGCAAGCGCTCCAAATCCCCCTCCTCAAACTGCTGATCAATTAATGCTTTGGTATCCAACAACAGCGTCGCCGCTAACTGGTTGTCAGCCAACATAGGCTCGATATCTTCCCACGAGGTGATCGGTGTTAACGCGATACCCCAGGCATCGAAAATGTGATTTAAATAGAGGCGCAAGGCCTTGGACGGCGTGAGAACATAAAAACGCTGCTGCACGTTGGCCGGCGGGCTGACCTGTGTTGCAGAAACCAACGGGACACGCAGATCAAAGAAGAACGTCGATCCAACGCCCTCTGTGGACTCAACCTCCAAGGTACCGCCCATTAACGCCACCAGTTGATGGCTAATTGCTAAGCCGAGTCCGGCACCCCCCGCTCTGCGCGTAGAGCTGCCATCAAGCTGCATGAACCGCTCAAAAATTTGATCGAGCTGGTGCTGTGGAATGCCATCGCCGCTGTCTGAGACAGAGAATCGGACCCGAATGTTATTTTCCCCGATAGTCTCTGAGCTAACATCCAGCGCAACGGAGCCCAGCTTGCAGAATTTTATGGCGTTAGATAACAGATTGAGGAGCACCTGGCGGATGCGCAGATCGTCGCCTGTGATCACAAGTCGATCAATGGGCTCAGCCGGACACAAGAGCTCGAGACCTTTCTCATTGGCCAACGGCTCGAGAACCTCGCCAACCTCTGCGATCAACTGGTTGAGCTCAAAATCGCGGTTGGTGATAACAATTTCACCGGCCTCGATTTTTGACGAGTCAAGAATGTCATTAATAATTCGAAGCAGAGCATTCGCACTCTGACTGGCTTTCTCGAGATAGGTGCTTTGCAATGCGTTGAGCGGAGTATCAGCCAACATGGTAAGCAGGCCCATAACGCCATTCATAGGCGTACGGATCTCGTGACTCATGTTCGCCAAAAATTCGCTCTTCGCTTTGTTTCCCGCCTCTGCCGCCTCAACCACTGCGCTGAGCTCGACTTCGCGTGCGCTTAGCTCCCCAGCCAGCTCCTCTGTTTCTTTAAGTAGCCGCTTGGTCTTTTCAGCTTCGTGCCTAAATACGTTCGCTGATCGAGCCAGTCGTCCTATCTCGTCGCCACGATCAATACCCGGAATGATAGAAACCGATTTCTCGGCACTGATATCGTCAAACGTTTCGGTAATCTCCAGCAACGGCGCTATCACTGAGCGACTCAGCCTAGAGGAAATCACGAACCCCAAGATGATGAGGATCAGCGAGCCGAAAATAGCAATCAGCTCGTAGGTGTTCACGCGCTCGCGGGTTTTTCGGGCAAACTCCGCCTGCATCGAGCGCGATGTATCCAAAATCTGTCTAGCAAGAGCCGTAAGTTCAGCGGTCTCGCCCGCAATCACAATATTGACCAAAAATACGAAGTTACGATCGGCTTGCAGCGCTTTGTAAAAAGCCTTCTCCAGTGTGTCGAGCCTGCGCTGGACATCTGTTCTCAGTTCGTTGGGGATGGAGATCTGCTGACTGAGCGCTGCAAACGTCTCTTTGAGTTGATTGAGGGTCTTTAGAAAAGCCAACTTTTCATTGTTAGCCTTGGTATCGAAGTAACTTTTTTGTCGCCACTGAAATTCATGCGCGAGCGTCGTCATGTCACTAATCAATACCGAGATAGCTGGGGGCGCTCCCTCAAGTAAACCATCTAGATCTTCAATCAGGTTAATAAGCTCTCGGTGCAGCTCATCCAGCGTATCCTGAGAACGTCGCATTGCATCGCGATCAATATCCAACCGAACAACCCGATCGCTGAGGCCATTCAACGAGGCATTAATAGCGTTTAATAACTTTGAGTCTGTCACCGCAGCATCCGTTGACGCGCTAGACAGTAACTGTATTTTTGCAGATAGGGTTTCGAGTTGATCAGTAATCGGAGTGGAAGAGCTCGACGCGCTATTTATCCGGAAAACAAGAATTCTTCGGTTTAGCTCGACAATCTCTCGTTCAAGGTCCGAAACAATATCAACGCTTTCGCTTGCTGACTGATGCGCATCAAAAGCAGAAATCGACGAGTTGAGGACATAGGCGTTGAGCAGCAAAATTGCCAGGCCAATTCCCACTAACGAGAGGAAGCCAGCGAGTATGCGTTGCTGAATGCTCTTGAGTTTAATTCCTAACAAGCTGCAGGCTTTTCATCAGTTAAGGAGAAACTGGTACCATCTTTGAAGCGAGTAATCGTAGTTGGGCATTACCGTATTCCAGATGGCGACATTGCTCATTCGTTTTTCGTAGGAGCCCCCGGTTCTCACATCTCCTACAGAGACAGAGACTTTTCCGTCGGTTCCCGTTAGCGCTCGCGATGCCTCCTTGCCTTCATACCAATAGCCCCACTCACTGGCGTCCATCAGTTGTCGAGAGCGATCGGGGTTGCTGATGTAATAGCCTTGACGTGCGATGAAGGCACCCGCCCAACCACTCAGCCACCAATTCATATAGTCATAGGCGGCGTCCTGGACATGACCCTCGCACATTTTTGACAGACACATTACGCCATGCCACGCGCGATAACCCTCTTTAGGGGCCGCATAGATCACAGGAACGCCCGCACCGTTTGCTGACGACACTCCGGGCGAAAACATACTCTGGATTGAGACCCGACCGCTGGTCATAAAGTCGACGGACTGCGGAACAGAGTTCCAAAACCCGGCAAATTGACCGGCGCGCTTGTACTCACCGAGCAGATCAAAGAGCCGATCAAGTTCATCGACCGACATGTCGCTCATATCGTCAAACGTCATCAACCCTTTGGCTTCGACAGCAAGCGCTAAATCAAAGATGCCAATAGTGGGCGAGTTGACGATACCTACCTTACCTTGCCACTGCTCATCCAAAAGCCAAGACCAGCTTTCCGTCTCATACGGAACACCTTTTGGAATGACGTTGGCGTTATAGCCAAAGGAATCGACGTTGTGGACGTAAGGCAGGAAGCTTATTTGCCCGGTAAATTGCTCGCTGAGTGACCCGTCCTGCTGCACATTCAGCAGCTTGTGGGGCGCATCACCAAGCCCTAACTTCGCGGTTGGGGTCAGTCGTCCAGTTTTCGAAATTTGGTTGATCTCGCTCCAGTACTTCAGGCGATCGACGTCAATTGGCTGGATGGCATCGGCTTGCCAGAGCTGGGGAATGCTGTCGGTCCACTGCTCATACAAATCAAACGACTCGGGCTGGGTGGTTGCTTTTAACGGAAGCTCAGCTTCACCGCCGGCCTCGAAGAGAATCTCGATACCTAGGTCTTTCATGGCCTGTTCGCGAATAGGCTCTTGCAAGGTCACATGGGTTCCCATGACGCGCAGGGTCACTTTTTCTTTAGCGAACACAAATGGTCCAGTTGAGGCCAGGGCAGCGGTGCCTGCCAACGTGGAAGCAGTTTTCAGGAAACGTCGACGATCTGCGCTATCGGGTTGCTGATTGACCTTTACACTCATGTCGCTCATAACACCTCCGTTGACGCGGGGCCAATAGCAGCGGTCGCGCCTGACAAGTGTTGGTAGGCGTCCGCTACTTCCCGAGTGAAAGTGCGGGCTTAAGAGGAATACCTACCGTTTTCGGAATCCAAAACCGCGTGCTCGAACTGAACCGAACAGCGCCAGCAAAACCCCCGTTAGTGAAAGCAACCCAATTGGCAAGGCGGGTATTGGCTCGGCAGAGCCACCTCCGGTGGGCACACCAATACCGACCGGGTCGACAATGACACTATTTGCAGTGCCATCTAAGTCACCCAAGCCGCCATCGGTCAGCGAGAACCTCACCGTGCTGCCCGAAATACTGCCAGCAATTTCAAACCAGGTGTCGGATGAACCGCCCGGTGGTCTGCCGTATTTTAGAATACGTGCGTTACTCGGCAGCGTGCTGCCGTAGTCGAGCGTCACCCGAGCACTAGAGCCGGCCGCTCCAGTGATTAATCTGAACTCTTGAAACACCACGGGGAACTCATAACCCGAAGGCAGGGCGGGCAGCCCGGGGTCGCCCGTTGTCATCGATTTCAGACTGCCCACATCCAGCACCCATCCGTTGCCCGATGGCGTAACCGATGGCCCCGG
>CBFHHJ010000024.1:13693-18026 GCA_965655505.1 Luminiphilus sp. | reverse complement strand
CGCTGCGATGTCGCGGACTGCGTGTTCAATTTCCGCAGCCCAAGGCTGGTACTGGCGGCTGGCAAAAATCTGCTCGGCGCCGGTCTCTTTGATCAGCGCGGCTAATTCGGTCGCGGTGTCGCCTCTTCGAAGAATTAATTTTCCGCCCTGAGCCTCCAGGTCATTGGCAAGGGCCTGCAAACTGTAGTGCAGCCACCATTGACTGGCACCTCCTAGGGCCCAATCTCCGCCGACGCTGTCGTCAAGAATATAAACGGGTATGACGTCGCCCGCGGTGCAGGCGGCGGCAAGTCCGGGTAGATCGCTCAGACGGAGATCGGATCGGAACCAGTAGATGACGGGGTTTGGCATTGGGTATTCCCTAGTGAGGCATCAGTAACGCTGTCGATCGCTGCACGTAGCGCGGTCATTGGATTGCGTTCAATTTTGAGTGTAGCGAGTTGATCTGCCCGTGTGGCTCCGGCGTTGACGATAACGACGGGCTTTCCTGCCGCATGGGCTTGCTTGCAAAACCGATAGCCTGAGTAGACCTGTAATGAACTGCCTATGACCAGTAGGCCGTCAGCATTTTTCAGCGCCGCCTCGCAGCGCTCCACGCGTTCGCGGGGGATCGAGCCGCCAAAAAATACCACGTCTGGCATCAGCATGCCGCCACAGGCCTCACAGTCATGTACCGAAACGCCTGCCACCTGCTCATCATTTAAGTCAGCATCGCCATCTGGGCGGGCGTTGCCTGAGAACTCAAAGTGCCCTGGGTTTTTCGCCAATAATTGAGTTTGAATGTATTCGCGCTCATAGCCGGCACCGCAATCACGGCACAGCACGCGATCCAGCCGTCCGTGTAGGTCGACGACGCGGCTTGAGCCTGCGCGCTGGTGCAGTCGATCGACATTTTGTGTGACGATCAAACCGATTCGGCCACTGGCTTCTAGGCGGGTAAGTGCGAGGTGGTTGGGGTTGGGGCGCGCATCCCGCACTCCGGGCCAGCCAACCATCGAGCGTCCCCAGTACCGCTGCCGCTTCTCGCTACTTTGAACAAACTCTTGATGCTGAATGGGTTGATTGCGCAACCAGTTACCTGCCGCATCACGATAGGTCGGGATGCCGGAATCTGCACTAATACCTGCGCCTGTGAGTACCAGCCAGTTGGGCAGATCATCGAGTAGTTCAGTGAGTTGGTTCGCGGCATCAATCATAATCATTAGGTCGCAAGCGTTTTGTGGAGCGTTTTGTGGAGTCTTTTGTAGATAGATCAGTGTACAGAGTCATTCCGCTACAATACGTGTCATTAGACCGATGTTGGCTGCGATGCAGCAGATTGGTCGGTGCGTGCGCAGAGTCGTGCGGCCCATGGCTCTGTGTTTCGGATAGCAATGAACAGTCAGAAAAGGACGCGCGCGCATGCACATTCTTGTTACAGGTGGTACCGGTTTTATTGGCTCGGCGCTGATCCCCGCGCTTCTGGCCGGTGGCAACCGAGTTTCCATCCTGACTCGCAGCCCGCGACCCGATTCCGATGCGGTGCACTTTGTGACTGAGCTTGAACACGTAGGGCAGCCCGTGGATGCGGTTATCAACCTTGCTGGGGCCTCCCTGGCCGACCGGCGGTGGACAGACCGTTACAAGGCTGAAATCACGGCCAGTCGCGTTGATCTTACCGCCAATCTTGTTGACTGGATGCAGGCGCAACCGGCTCCGCCCGCTGTATTGATCAATGGTAGTGCTATCGGCTTTTACGGTGCCAGCGACACGGTGACGTTTACGGAGACTTCCCCCGAGGGTAGCGGGTTCTCGGCGAAGCTCTGCCAGCAGTGGGAGGGTGCCGCACAATCTGCCGTGAGCAATCATACTCGGGTGGCGTTGATGCGACTCGGTGTGGTGTTTGATCGTGATGGGGGCGCCTTTGAGCAAATGGCTCAGTCGTTCAAGTTTGGCGTCGGCAGTTGGCTGGGTGACGGGCAACAGTGGTTGAGTTGGGTGCATCGGGCTGATGTTGTCCGAGCAATCCTGTTTTTGCTTGAAAAGGAGGACGCCAATGGACCCTTTAACGTGGTCGCGCCTGAGGCTGTCACACATCGAGAATTCTGTCGTGTTCTCAGTCGGATTAAACCGACCCTGTTCAGCATGCCTGTGCCGAGCCTGGTGATCCGGACATTGGTGGGGGAAATGGCTGATGAACTGCTCCTCAATGGACAAAGAGTGTTGCCCGAGCGACTTGAAACCGACGGATTTGCGTTTGAATACGCGACCCTCGATAAAGCGCTCTCCGCGATTGTGAGCGGCTAACGCTAAGTTAGCCGTTGAGTCAGCAGCTGATAATTGTTGCTGCGCTGTCGTTCGGGTCGGTCACTAGCCCTCGTTCAGTAATTGCCAACCGAACCGTAGTCCTCATAAGCTTCTTGCACCGCCACTTGCCCTTTGAGCTTGCGAAGTGCAGATCGCTCAAGTTGACGCACCCATTCTCGACTGACGCCCATGGAGTCGGCGATCTCAGCTCGTGAGAGGGGTGGGCCGTCATGCAAACCCCAACGCGCCACGACCACACGGCGCTCGGTCGCCTCGAGTTTGTCGACAGCCTCGCCCAGAAACCGGTTCAACGATGTCCGCTCGGCGGTATCCTCGGTGCCGCCAAAGGGGTCACCTTCAAGGGTGTCGATCATGGTGCCTTCGCCGTCGTCAAAGCGGGGCGCATCGAGGGATACCCCGATATTACGCATTTGGAGCAGCTGACGCGTTTTGCTGAGGTCCATTCCCAAGTTGTTGGCCAGTGTTTCCTCGTCGGGCTCCATGCCGGTGCGCGCTTGTTCAATCGCTTTCTCTCGGTACAACCTGCCCATTTGTTCTTGTACGTGGGTTGGGAAGCGGATGAGGGTACCCACATCGCCCACGTAGCGTCTCACTGATTGAGTAATCCAATTAAAGCAATATGTGCTAAATCGGAAGCCTTTTTCGAACTCAAACTTTTCTGCAGCGCGAATAAGTCCTAGGGTGCCCTCCTGCACGAGATCGAGGTAAGAGACGCCCCGACCCTTATAGCGCGCGGCAATTGAATACACCAAGCGCAGGTTGTGCATGACGAGTGCATCTCGGGCCTCGGTATACTCTCGCAATGACTTGCGAAGCAATTTGAGTGTCTCGCGATCAAGTGCCATCGCGGCGACGGGCGGTTGCCACTGACGCTCCCAGGTGGCAACTGCATCTGCAACGCTGTCGGCGAACTGTCCGCCCGCGCGACGCAGCATTGCCACTGCCATACCAACGGTCAAACTGGCGGGCAGATTCAACGCGTCGATTTTGAGGCGTCGAGATTTAGGTGTTTTCAGCTTAAGCAGCTTATCGGCGACTGCTTTCGCGTCGTCTTTTTGAGTGCCATCGACAAAGTAATTCGCCAATTCTCGACGCAGCACAAAGTGCTGATCGCGATTGGCAAAACGGCCAATTTCAGGCGGGTTGCTTTGGCATTGGCTGATGAAGCTGTGGGTGTAAGCGACCAGGTCTTCCTGAGTCGCAAAGAGCTCATGCAGTGCCCGTACGGCCACCCATTTACGACCGTCGATTTCGCGCTCTTGCTCCGCGGTGAGCAGCGGGAAGCGGCGAGCCTCTGCAAACATCAGTTCCAGATCTTTTTCGTCGTGCTGATCGAGCGTTTCCATCATCTGTCCCCTGCAAATGGTTGACTAGGTATACGGGGTTCGACAGTAGAAAGGATTGCCTATTTTTCTCTGTTGTTCAGGTTGATTGCAGACAAAACATGAACAAATAGTCGAATATTTGTAAATCCACTCGTGTTTGTCCACCGTATGTTGGACAAACCTTGGAAAGACGGGACACGACAATGAACGCACCGATCAACGCAGAGGCCAAGATCTCTGCAGCTTGCGAGCCAAGACCCTTATACGGCATTGGAACAGTGGCGCGGCTAACCGGGCTGAAGCCCGACACGCTGCGTGTTTGGGAGCGGCGCTATGGACTGGGAGCCAGTTTTAAATCGGCTTCGGGGCGACGGCAGTACACCCAGTCTGACCTTGAGCACCTGCAAATGATTGCGGCACTGGTAAAGGATGGCGCGCGCATTGGCGAGATTGCTAACGCTGAGAACAAGACCTTACAGCTGTTACTTAAAGGGCGCGGGAAGCACGTTGAGCGACAGGTACCACCGCCTAAGCCACGGGTTGTTTTCGTCGGGCAAGAAATGTGTGCGTGGCTTGACGAGCACCAGGGGTGTATTTCCAGTGTCAGCGCGCTCTTGGTTCGTGAGTCCCTCATGGATGTGATCGATACCCTGAAACTCGAAGAGCATGTGCAGATGCTGGTTGTGGATTGTCCCGCCATG
>CBFHHJ010000024.1:0-13683 GCA_965655505.1 Luminiphilus sp. | reverse complement strand
ATTGAGGGCGTTGAAGCCTTATCTAAACGCCTGGGCATCGATAATGTGTTGGTGACATACAGGATGGCCAATGACCGCTGGCTGGATGAGTTGGCGCGCCGCAACACGTCGACATTGGAGTTCCCCCCAGAGCCAGCAAGGCTGGCCTACGAAATGAGCAAAGTTACGGTAAGCCGGGATACGGAAGAGGGGCAGTTTGATTTGGGTGAGCTCGTGAATCCCAAGCCGCGGCGATATTCCAGCGAGGAATTGATCGCAGCAGGTAAGCTCAAGAGTTTGCTCGACTGCGAATGCCCTCGGCACATCGTTAATATCTTGCAGTCACTCAATCAATTTGAGGAATACAGCACTCAATGTTCTATTGAGAATTGGCAGGATGCCGCAGTGCATGCCTGTATTTATGCCTATACCAATCAGGCGCGTAATCTTATGGAGAAAGCGCTCAAGTCGATTATTGATGAGCGCGGCGTTGAGTTTCAGACGCTTCTTGATAGCTCGGGAGTCAAGGCCCATGACTGAGTCGCGCCCGACGGAAGCTGCAAAAGACCACGGCGACGAAAAGGTTGAGCGAATGCCCTGTCGCGGGTGCACCTTAGCGTGCCCCAACTATGCGTCCTGTGATGGAGCCCCTTGGCGTCAGCCACCGGCTCAGGTTGCCCCTCGGGTTCCCGCCTAAGAGGAGCGGGCCAACCGCTCTTCGAGCTGGAGCCAGAGCGCGGATCCGCGTAGCTGGAACAGCCAGAGCAGCACGGGCGCGATCGTCGGCATCAGCAACACACTGAACTGGTAGGCGACGCCCACCACGGCGGCCGGCGGTATGCCAGGACTTTCGAGAAACGGCGCGCCAATCACCAGCATCAAATCTTTGGCGGTCATGGCGACCAAGCCAACCGCCATTAACAGCCACAAAACGAAAAGACCTTGGGCGAAACGTTCAAAGGGGTTTTCTACTCGCGATGCCCACAGCAAGGCCGCATAGAAAGGAATGGAATAGGACACCAGTCGAGTGTTGAGCTGGAAGGCCATTTCGTATCCCGCCTCATCGGCACTCACAATCATGCCATTGAGTTCACCAAACTGAGTGACCACCACAAACAGCGTATCTTGATTGAGCGTTTCGAAGACGATGTTTGGGATGCCATGGGTCAATATCAGCCCGGCGAGCCAAGTTGCGGGGCCCGCGAGCAGGGCGCCCGCCGCATACCAGATGCCAAACATCAGCGGAATCAGTACCAGGGTCATTAAGACCTGTTGTCTAAAGCCCATAGGTTAAGCGGCGCTTGGCGCGTTAGTGCTGCTGGGACCAGAGCCTTGGTCATCACTTTGTCGTCCAAGCCATCTTAGGTAGACCGCAAACACCACCAGGACATCAAGCATGATCAAGACGGGCCAAAAATAGAGGTGCGTCCACTCGAATATGGTGTAGTTCCATTGGCCGAGATAAAACAGCGAGACAATGCGAAGAATATTGAGCCCTTGAACGGCTAAAAACCCAAAGCCAATCGCGATAAATTTTTCCGACCAGCGGGCAGGGAATGCCAGGATGCCGGCGATCAGCACGATGGTCGCCTCGACACCATTACAGCCGGCCTCTATGGATACCGCAAAACCCGAGATGCTGTCGCGCAAGACTCTGCCACTGCTGATGACGGTTTCATCAAATGGCAAAATAAGCGCTGCTGACACCGCTGCAAGACCGCCAGTGAACGGCTGAATGAGCGCCTGCTGCACCGGGTTGAGGAGTTCGAGTGTGAATAACACCAACAGGATGGCGGCGAATATTGCTAGGAAACGGAACATACTTTTACTCGTGTTGTTCGGCTCAAGTGTAGCGTGCCATGAGTCGACGTGAAAACCTCCCCAAAATGTTCAGGTAGGAGCAGCAGTCCCATGTTGAAGTTGATAGCGGTGGCGCTGAGTGCTGGTATGTTCGCCTTCAGCACGTGGATTTACACCCAGACGGGTGACTGGGTGGCGCTGGTTTTTATGTTGGTCAGTGCCGGTTACGGCGTGCTGTTTGCGAGCGGCCAATTAGACCGGCTACTCGGCAAACGCAACTCAGATGAATGAGCGCACAAAAATAACGCCAATGATAATTGGGCAGACAATGCGCACGTAAAGTGGCCAGATGCGCCAAAAAATTCCGTTGCTGGCATCGGGGTTGTTTTTGCGAAGTTCATTGAGAAGGCTGTTTCGGTTCCAAATCCAGCCCGCGTAGATGCAGAGCATCAAACCTAATAGCGGTTGTCCATAGCGGGTGCTTACGGTGATGACCCAGCCAAACAGTTGATCGAAATTCATGATGATGACTGCGCTCAAGCCTGCGATCAGCAGCCCAGCCGCGGGTGCAGCTTTGTGCCGCGGCCACTGAAACCGCTCCACCACAAAAGCGACCGGGACTTCGAGCATTGAAATGGACGAGGTGAGCGCCGCTATCGACATCAGACCAAAGAAAGCGGTTGCCACAAACACACCGATGCCACCGCCTAGTGATGCAAACAGATCGGGAAGCACCGTGAAGATCAGCGTGTCCTCAGAAAGCAGCGCGCCCGATGCATCAAAAATTTCTACGCCGCGCTCAGCAGCGACATACATGGCCGGTAAAATCAGGAAGCCCGCTAGCACAGCGATGCCAACATCGATCAGCGCTACCTGAGCGCCGATTGACGGTAGGTGCTCTTGGTCGGAAAGGTAGGAGCCGTATATGAGCATCGTGCCGACGCCTAGTGACAGCGAGAAAAAAGCGGAACCGAGGGCTGCAAGAATTAAGTCCCCCGAGAATACTTTGCTGAAATCGGGAAGCAGGTAGACCTTCAAGCCCGTCATGGCGCCATCCAATGTCAGGACGTAAAGCGCCAACACGATGAGCGTGACGATGAGCGATGGCATCAAGCGCGTCGACCAACGCTCGATACCGTTGTGCACGCCCCCCATGATAATACCGACCGTCAAAGTCATGAACAGGCCCATCAGAACGAGATTCCGGTCAAGTGAAAAACCGACTAACCAGTCATGGGTTGCAGTGAGTTCGAGCGCTGAAGCGGGGTAGGCGAGGGTAAAGCCCAGCATCCAGCCTGCAACAATGCCGTAAAAGCTTAGGATCAGGCTAGCGACGACAATACCTGCGAATCCGGTGGCGGCTCCTACTGCTTTAGCCAGCGCGCTTTCTGATATGCGCGTCATAGCGGCGACCATATTGCCGTGCGCGTGCCGACCAAGGAGTAGCTCAGCCATTAACACTGGGTAGGCCAGCAGGAACGCCAAAACGAGATAAACAAGCACGAAGGCGGCACCGCCGTTGCTTGCAGCTTGGGTGGGAAAGCCCCAGATGTTTCCCAGCCCCACGGCGGAACCGGCTGCGGCAAGAATAAAGCCGATGCGAGAGCCAAACTGGCCACGTGCTGCTACCACAGTGATTCCTTAAATCGAAAAGAAAACTGCCTTCACTTTACCACTGACCAACACTCAGTCGACAACTGCAGGCTTGGCTGGGCAGACCAATGACTCGGCAGCCCCACTAGCGTTGCTTCAGAAAAAAGTGCCGTCGAACCCATCGATAGGGACTCAAAATGCGCCGAAGTCATGTTATTCTCCGCGCCCTCATCGTTCAGCCCGAGTGGTGAAATTGGTAGACACAGGGGACTTAAAATCCCCCGATCATTGCGATCGTGCCGGTTCAAGTCCGGCCTCGGGCACCATCTGTGTATTTCGTGTCGAAGTCAGCTAACACTCTGCAGGCAGCAAACTTGGTTGCAGAGCCGCTACTTTTTCTCCCGTCCTACTCGGTTGAGTACGGACACGTTGTTTCACCTGTGTGATCCGCGTCAGGCCCTTGCTCGGTTCCGTTCTTGGTATCGGTAGGCTAGACTCTTGTTGCAGAGTACGAGACGTCAGCGTAACGGTTACTTTAATCAGAGTGGTCTTTGCCGCCGCGCTCGCCGGTGTTTCCTAATCTGCGGTTTCTGTGACAACCAGCGCCGCTGGTGTGGCGAGCAAATTGGGCGTTACTTCCCTAATGACTTATAATATAAAAAAACATCTAAGCTGGATCGAAAGTTCAAAGGAACCCCTATAAATGTCTGAAGTTAAACCAACCGTATTGCTAGTGGATGACTCATCGACACAATTGGCTTTGATAAAAGCCTATTTGTCCGAGCAGTTTGAAGTTGTGGAAGCAATGCAGCCAGAATTGGGGCTGGTTCTGGCACGTAAGTCCCATCCTGACGTGGTGGTCCTCGATTTAATGATGCCGGGTATGACGGGGCTGGAGTTTCTGAGAATGCTGCGCGCTGACCCGACAACGTTTGCTATACCCGTGGTGATCCTGTCGCTAGTGGGCTCAACTGCCATTGGCGACGAGTTCGAAGATGATGTTTTTGCGGTGTTGGAAAAGCCAGTTGATGGCGCGCTTTTAAGACAAACGGTTTTAGACGCGTCGCACTCCAATCAATGGGATACCTGATGTAGCGAATTGCTGCGCCGTTAGTCGCAAGTGGGCGTTAAAATAACGTATAGATGAAAGGCGCGACAGAAGAGCCCTGCGTCATCACGATAAGTGTACCGAGCAGTAACATGATGACGATAATAGGCGCCATCCAAAGCTTCTTACGCTCGCGCATAAATCCCCAAAGATCCTTAATTAAATCAAGCATGCTGTCTTCTTCTTTGGCGCTGTGGCGGCTCTAGTAGGGATTTTCATAGTGGCCGGGGTCTCTCGGTGTCACGTTCACACGATAACTGTCTGCTTGAGTGTATTGCCGTGACATTGGGTCGCGACCCATCAGTCGCATCACCAAGCCGACGGGAACAAAAACCACGGCGTAGAGCACAAATAAAATGATTCGGGTGTTGATAGCGCCCAGCACAAGGCCAATCCGCATCCACACTGAGTAAACCGGTTTTAAAGCTCCAGGCGAAACCGCAGCGGTGATGACAAAAATCGCGCTGATGATCCATGGCCACTGAGGTAAATCCCGCGAAAATATCCACGGTAGAACCAGCCCAAACAGCAGGGCAACAATTCCTCCAGTAGTCAGGCCAAAGCGACGGAGACCTTGCCGGTCGAGCTCGGGAATCGGTTCTTGCATCATATTTGGTTAACCCTACGCGGTTCGCACGCATTTCGGATGCGGAGTCGGCCGGCATTATAAAGCGTACGACGGAACATAGGTGAGCAATCCGAGTAAGAGAAGGGGCTAGTCGAGTTCAAACGTCGTGCGCCAGTCCAGCTCCTCGTGCCACTCAGGTTGGCCCGCTTTACTCAGCAATAGATTATCGATCACCAGATAATCCATTTCGGTGCGCATGAAGCACCGATAGGCATCTTCGGGCGAGCAAACAATGGGCTCACCGCGTACATTAAAAGACGTATTGATGAGCACCGGACAGCCGGTTCGCGCATCAAAGTGGTCGAGTAGCTGGTAGAAGCGTGGGTTGGTTTCTGGATGCACAGTTTGAAGTCGCGCTGAACAATCGACGTGGGTAACCGCGGGTATCTGTGACCGCTTAGTCTTGAGCTGCTCAAGGCCGGTCTGCGGCTGTTCGTCATCAGATGTAAGCCGTTTGGCCGCTGCGACCGGTGCCACCATCAGCATATAGGGGCTACTTGTGGTGTGGTTAAACCACTCGCTAACTTTGTCGAACTTAATCGCAGGCGCAAAGGGCCGGAATGATTCTCGATGTTTGATTTTAAAGTTCATGACCGACTGCATACTGTCATGGCGCGGGTCGCCCAAAATCGAACGTGCCCCTAAAGCGCGTGGGCCGAATTCCATCCGGCCGTTGAACCAGCCGATCACATTGCCTTGCTCAAGCAGTTCGGCCACGTTAGGTAGAAGTACGTCGTCTTCTTGATGCTCATAGTGAGCGCCGATTGCGTCAAGTATCCGTTTTTCTTCACTACCGCTGTAAGCGGGGCCAAGATAGGTCCCGCTCATGGCATCACACACAGCCGCCTCGGCAGGGATATCACTGTGCCGGCGCGGGTGATCCAAATACTCGTACCAGGTACCCAGTGCCGCGCCAAGCGCGCCGCCGGCATCACCCGCTGCTGGCTGGATCCAGATATTGGCGAACGGACCCTCGCGTAACAGCCGGCCATTCGCAACGCAGTTGAGTGCCACGCCGCCTGCCAGACACAGGCTGTCGACCTGCAGGTCACTGTGGATGCTTTGCGCTAGTTTCAGCACTATGTCTTCAGTGACTTGCTGAATCGAGGCGGCAAGATCCATTTCTCGCTGCGTAATCGGAGACTCGGGCTGCCTCGCTGGGCCATCAAACAGCGCTTCAAAGCGCCGGTTGGTCATCGTCAGCCCGGTCGCAAATGCGAAATAAGACATGTTTAAGCGAAAGGTGCCGTCTTCTTTGATATCGATGAGGTTGTTAACAATCCGATCGACATGTATCGGCTGCCCATAGGGGGCGAGGCCCATTAGTTTGTATTCACCAGAGTTCACCTTGAAGCCGGTGAAGTAGGTAAACGCGGAGTACAGCAGTCCCAGCGAATGAGGAAATTGAATCTCCCATTGGGGTGTCAGCCGATTGCCCTCGCCAAGCCAGACAGAGCTGCTGGCCCATTCTCCGACCCCGTCGAGGCACAGCACGGCGGCTTTTTCGTAGGGGCTTGGATAGAATGCCGACGCGGCGTGTGATGCATGGTGCTCGTTAAATAGAAGCGGTGGCAGTTGGGCTTGTTCAATTCCTGACAGTTGGCTTAACTCACGCTTGAGGGTCACTTTGAGAAACAGCTTGCCTTTAAGCCATGCGGGAATGCCTACAACGAATGACCGAAAGCCGCGGGGCGCATAGCTCAGATAGGTCTCTAGGAGCCGCTCAAACTTAATCAGCGGTTTGTCGTAGAAGGTGACATAGTTAACGTCACTAAGTTCTATGCCACCTTCAGCAAGGCAATACGCGATCGCATGGTTGGGGAAGGCGGCGTCGTGCTTTTTGCGCGTAAAACGCTCTTCCTGCGCCGCAGCAATAATATCGCCATCGCGGATCAAGCAAGCCGCGCTGTCGTGGTAAAACGCTGATATGCCTAAGATGTTGCAAGACCCTGTCATTGGCTGTTCACTATTGCTGTCACTCTTTGGTTCTGGGAGGAGATACAGGGACTCGGAGGCGCGCTAGTATGGGTGAGTCGCTCAGCCCGTGTCCGTATCGATATCGCTCTTTGGATCTAGAATGGGGAGAGGTTGGTACTGGTGGTAATGAAATGCAAGTCAAAGGAACCGTAGTCGGTGGCTGTTATTAAAAACTCCGTTTTCACGCTGATCTCAGCGGTCATTATTCCCTGCGGTTTTTTTGTACTGCTCGAGGGGGTATTGACGCTTGCTAACGTGGGCACTGATTACGCGTATTTTCACGAAAAAGAAATCGACGGCCGACGCTATTATCAAGAAAACCCAAACTTTGCCGATCAGTTCTACCCTAAAGCGCTCAATATAGGTCCACTGCCCAATACTTTTTCGGTAGTGCCACAGAATGATTCATTGCGGGTGCTTGTACTTGGCGGCTCTGCAGCCCAGGGCTTTCCGTATCGAAACCACGGTATCGATCGAGCACTTGCTGCCCAACTTCGGGCGCTGTTTCCGAACAGAAAGGTCGAGGTCGTGAACACGGCGATGACCTCGGTGAACTCCCACGTAGTTTACGCCGTTGCCAGGTCGTTGCCCGATCAGTCGGCTGACGTTGCTGTCATCCTTATGGGAAACAATGAAGTTGTGGGGCCGTATGGGCCCGGCACGCTCAATCAGAGTGTTCTATCTGACCTCAGCATGATTCGTGCATTGCAGTCCCTTAAGCGCACACGGATTTGGCAGCTACTCGAGTCAACGTTAGCGGTGGGGGTTAACAACGATGCTTTGCAAGAGCTTGAGTGGCAGGGCATGGAGATGTTTTCAGAAAATGCGGTGACTGCGAGCGACCCGCGCATGCAAAACGTCTATGACCATTATCGAGACAACCTTGCCGATACCGTGACGACGCTGAGAGAAAAGGGTATGCAGGTTGTGGTGTCTAACGTGCCGGTGAATCTCCGCCACTCGGCACCTTTTCTTTCAATGCATGAAGGGGGTTTGTCGTCAGCAGATACAGCCCGTTGGGAGCGACACTACGAGGCAGCCAAAGCCGCCTTTGCCGATGAGAATTGGCAGACAGCGATTGACGCCCTGCAAGCTTCACTTGAAATTGATGGCGGCTACGCAGATGTGCATTTCCGGCTCGCTCAGGCCTACGAGCAGATCGCTGCATTTGATCTGGCCGCGCAACACTTTGATAGCGCTTTGCGGTTTGATGCCCTCCGCTTCAGAGCCGACTCTGCTATTAACGACATCATTCGCGAGGTGGTCGGTAGTCACCCTGACACAGGCGTTGGTTTTGTCGATAGTGAAGCGACGTTTAAATCGGTGAGTGCGCCGTTGATGCCTGGCTGGGATCTGTTCCTAGAGCATGTGCATTACGACTTTCCAGCAACAGCACTTTTAGCTCGGCAGATGGCCGTAGCTATTTATGCCCTGCAATCAGGACAGCGGTTAGAGAACGGCAACGCAAAAAGTGCGCCTCAATTGCTCACTGAAGCCGAGGTGGCCGCTCGCATTGGTTTTCCCAATCACGAGACCATCGACAACATCAAAAACCTGCAGGGCATGATAAAGCGCCCGCCATTTCCCGGGCAGAGCAACTACGGTGAGTTGAACGCATTTTTGGATGCCAAACTTCGCGCAGTCACGGAAGACGTGGGCTCGCCACAGGCGGTGCTCTCACGACGCGAGGAGGTGGTCACCGCCGGCGTTGGCGACTGGCGGTTGCATTTTGAGCTGGCGGCGCTGGCAGAGCATTTGGGCAATCGTAGATTGCAACGGCATCATCTCGAGCGGCTGATGGCGCTTTACCCCCACAATCGAGAAAGTTACATCAATATGGCAGAGTTACTGAGCGTCCAAGGGAATTGGGCTGAAGTGATTCCCTACCTAACGCGCTCGCTTCATTACACGCGGGGTGATCCTGAGCGAATTGCATCAACGCTTGCCTGGCTTGGTACTGCGAATCTAAAGCTTGGGCAGTACGATGAAGGGCGAGATATCCTCTTGTCAGTACCCGATGACCATCCAGAGCAGGTTGTGCTGTCGCTGCGTGCCTACGGCAATCTCATTAAGTATCACCATGAACGTGGGGAAACCGACGCCGTCGATGAGTACCTGGCAATAACTGAAAAATATGCTTCTCAAGCCATTCACAGTGGTTTGCTAGCACAGCACCCTCAGATCAACCGAAGAGTGGCTCAGATCATGGCTATGGTCGGTCGGCAGGATGATGCACGGCGATGGGCCGATGGACGGGCAGTGGCAAACTAAAGATCTCGGCCACGCTATCGATAATGTCGTAAATATGGTGAGAAAGGAGCAGTTGATACCCACCCATGAAGTCGTGGACTGCTAACGTCCTCAGACTTGCTCACCCAAATGCTACGCAACATTTAGGCGTCCGGCAACGTAGACATCACGACGGCGCTATTGATTGCGCTTTAAAATAGCAAATAGTTTGAGGCATGTTGGTGGCTATGAGTTATTAGCTATGGTGCAGCGGGTTCGGCTTTATGGTGATGGGCGGGTCGAGCGAGCGCCTACGAGGAGGGGAAACTATGACGCGAGTTTGGGTAGACGCGGATGCGTGTCCCGCTGTTGTGCGGGATATCTTGTTCCGTGTGGTGAAAAAACGTGAGCTACTGGTGACCTTTGTGGCAAATAGGCCGGTGTCGACACCAGAAAGCCCCTGGGTTCAATCGATTCAGGTGTCGAGTGGCTTTGACGTTGCAGATGATGAAATAGTGCGTCGTGCGGCAGTTGAAGACGTGGTGATAACCGCAGATATTCCGTTGGCTGCTGAAGTGCTCGAAAAGGGCGGGCACGTGCTGAGTCCCCGAGGAGAGCGATACACTCAGGCGAACATCAAGGAGCGCCTGATGATGCGCGATTTTATGGAGACATTGCGATCATCGGGTGAACACACAGGAGGGCCTCCACCCTTGAACCATCGTGATCGTAAAGCCTTTGCTGATCAGCTCGACCGGTTGCTGACCGGCCTTAATAAGCGCACGACGGCCTCATGAGCGAGCGAACTGCGCCTGAGCCCCGCTATCTGCGGGTGATAAGTAATGACAGTAACCTGTTTTGGATTCTGCACGCATCAGGCTGGCTGGGGATATCGCTGATCACGTATCTCAGCTTGAGCTTGCCTTACGATCAATTTGAGTTCGCTTACCTTGCCCACAATTTATCTCAATCTGTTGTTGGGATGATGCTGTCTTTACCCATGCGATATCTGTTCCAGCGAATCTGGGGGTGGCGCCTGATGAGTCGCCTGCTCGTAATCGTTTTGTCCTCGGTGGTGCTTTCTTCCCTGTGGGCTGCGCTACGGTTGCTTTTGTTCATGCTGATGACCGGTGAATCGGAGCTTTGGGCTGACTTTGGTGGCTGGCTGTTCCCATCCATCTTCGTTTTCCTCACATGGGCGGCGCTCTATCACGGGATTAAGTACTATCAGCTGTTAGGTCGCGAGCGGGTTGCTTTGCTCACGCTTGAATCCCAGCAGCGCAAGGAGGCACTGAGTTTGGCCGAGGCCAAAGCCGAGGCAAAGAATGCGCAGCTAGCTCTACTGCGTTACCAGCTGAATCCACATTTTTTGTTCAACACGCTGAATTCAGTGATGGCGTTGATCAGTCAGCAAAGAACCGATGCGGCGCAGGGGATGCTCGGTCGACTAAGCGATTTTCTACGGTTCACACTTGCGACTGATCAGGCTGCTATGTTCACGCTCAAGGAAGAGTTACACGGACTCAGTTTGTATCTTGATATTGAACAGGTTCGGTTCTCCGACAGGCTCGCCATTGAGTATGACATCGCTGACGAAGCGAAAAATCTGGCGGTGCCGAGTTTGCTACTGCAACCGTTAGTCGAGAATGCCATCAAATATGCGATCGGCCCGTCCGAGCGCGGGGGCATCATCCGGATCTCCGCATCCACCCACGACAATCAGGTAAAGCTGTCTGTGGAAGACAGCGGCATTGATGGTTCTGCTGCCGCCGATCCTCGGTCTGCAGACACAGATTCAACCGGTATCGGCCTCACTAACACCACCGAGCGGCTAGCCAACGTCTTTGGTGGTGATTTTAGGATTTCAGTCACGGGCTCGCCATTGGGTGGGTTAAAATTCCTGATTGAAATACCGGCTACAGAGGTCCTTTAACGTGAAAACAACCCTCCGGGTGGCCATAGTTGATGACGAGCAACTCGCGCTGGATTATCTATCCAATCTGTTGCTGTCGTTACCCGACGTTGAGCTCGTGGGGCGCTTCCGCAATGGCCGAGAGGCCGTGTCTGGTATCCCCGGAAGTGGTGCCGACCTTGTGTTTCTCGACATTAATATGCCAGGTATTGATGGCTTTGGGGTCGTTAAGGCGCTTCAGGCCGACATCTTGCCACTCATTGTGTTCGCGACTGCCCACGATAAATTTGCCCTGAAGGCGTTCGAGCTCAATGCGGTGGATTATATTCTGAAACCTTTTGACCGAGGCCGCGTTGAGGCCGCCATTGATCGAGGGAGGGAGCGCGCATTACTGCGTCGGCTGCAGGCCGAGAGAGAGGAGTTTGAGGGCGAATTGGGTGAACTCAAGGCCAATACGCTCAGAGCTATTGAGACGATGACGGAGAGGACGCAGAGGAAACGGAAAGCAGGTGGGGTAGACACCGATACACACCATCAGGATGCCGATACCCGAGCCTCCGCGGCTCAGCGCAGCGATGCTTCACCTCGGGCGGGGCTGGAGGGTAACCGCTACGTAACGTCCGCTCAGCTTGGTCGTCTGCCTATCAAAGATGGGCAACAAACCCGACTGGTCGAATTCGACGCGATAGAATGGATCGATGCGGCGGGTGATTATATGTGCGTTCATGCGGCAGGTGAGACTTATATTCTTCGCTCAACCATGAAGGAGCTCGAGCAAAAACTGACCGAGGCCTTTGTTCGCATTCATCGTTCCACCATCGTGAATCTTGGGGTCGTCGATTCCGTCGACGCGCTGCCAAAGGGCGAGGCGTTATTGCACCTGCGCAATGGCACTACGCTTAAGGTGAGCCGCAATTTTCGAAAGGCCATTCAGCATTTGTTGGCCTGAAGTAGGGGCTCTCGGGCTTTTTGCCACTATCCCGCTTATCCCGCCTTGAGTCCCTATTGTCGCGTTTCGGTTAACCCTTGGCTGGGGTTGTGGGATAACTGACCATTGAAAAAATCATAATACTTTACTAATGGGGTCCCCGATGACTGATTCGATCCGTAATCGTTTCCGATTGCTATGTTTAGCAGCCGCTACGTCGGCGCTCGTCGCCTGTGGTGGTGGCGCAGACTCGCCGGAAGTGCCGCCGTTCTATCCCGAAGCGGATGAAGAGTGGACACTGGTCTGGAGTGATGAGTTCGATGGCGACAGCCTCGACACTGCCAACTGGGAAGCCCAGATCGGCGATGGCTCAGACTATGGCCTTGAGCGCTGGGGCAACAACGAGCAACAGTGGTATCTGGCTGAGAATGCAACCGTCGCAGACGGCATGCTAACCATCACAGCGAAAGCTGAAGAAGTTGTGGAGGGGTTCCCCTACACGTCTGCGCGTCTGCGCACTGCCAATAAATTTGATTTTCAGTATGGGCGCGTTGAAATACGGGCACAGGCCGCACCGGGGCAAGGATTGTGGTCTGCGGGTTGGATGCTACCCACAGATTCTCCCTACGGCACATGGGCTGCAATCGGTGAAGTTGACATTATGGAGGTCGTTAACGCCGACACCGATGCTGAGCGGGTATTCCAGACGCTGCACTATGGTTTCCCCTGGCCTCTAAACCAGCAAACCGGTACTGATGTTGAAATCAGCGATCCTTCAGATTCTTTCCATATCTACGCCATCGAGTGGGAAGGGGACGAGTTGCGCTGGTTTGTGGACAATGAGCATATACTGACCATTGGTGCGGATCATTACTACTCGACTACTTCAAGGACACCACCGAGATCTACCAGGGCATGGAACTGCTGGATTCCAAACTCGGCGGCACCATTCCCCTGGATATCGTGCTGTACGCGCCCGACCAGGATGAGCCCCTGCCTGGTCTGGAACCGGTCGCCACGGACGTTGCGTCGGCGCCGGTTGCCGAGGATGACCCCTTCGCCGAGGACTTCGATGACTTTGCTGCTGCCCCCGCGACCGATTCGATCGACGACTGGGACGACGAGTTCGACAGCGACTTCGACGAGTTCGCTGGCGACGATGAGAATTTTCAGCCGAGCTACTGGTTCAGCCTGGAAGGGATGCGGGTCATCGACGCCGTACACCAACTGGTTGATGAGCGCCCGGAGACCGGCAAGGTGCTGTCGCTGTCCACCACCTTCGCGGTGGTCAAGGACCTGCTGGGCGAGGACATTGGCAGCGTCGAACTGGCCCTGGTGCAGAAAAGCCTGCCCGACGATATCAGCGGCTTGATGGTAGATCCCTACTTTTCACCGGCGCTGGAGCAGGCGCGGGTGACCGTGCGCGCCATGGAAACCAGCAAGGAATTGCGCCGCGACCAGTTCCTCAGGGAACTGCGCCAGCAGTTGATCGAGGACGTGGGCCTGGCCCCCGAGCAGGTCGAGTTCAC
>CBFHHJ010000023.1:0-18670 GCA_965655505.1 Luminiphilus sp. | reverse complement strand
CACTGTGTCGAAACTTGTTATCGCAACCCGGGAGAGCCCGCTCGCCCTTTGGCAGGCTAATTTTGTCGCTGACAGCCTGCGCAAATTGCACCCTGATCTCGAGGTGGAGCTGTTGGGTATGACCTCGCGGGGAGATCAGTTGTTGGATCGCCCATTGTACAAGGTGGGCGGCAAAGGATTATTCGTCAAGGAGTTAGAGACAGCACTGTTGGATGGACGGGCTGATATCGCGGTGCACTCCATGAAAGACGTGCCCATGGCGCTGCCTGATGGACTGACCCTTGGCGTCATTTGCGAGCGGGAAGACCCGCGAGATGCCTTAGTCGGCGTGGGCAGCCTCGATGAGCTCGCCCAGGGCGCGCGGCTTGGCACATCAAGTCTTAGGCGTGCCTGCCAGATCAAGCGTATTCGACCCGACCTCGACATCGGTTTTTTGCGGGGGAATGTCAATTCGCGGCTAGCCAAACTCGACGCAGGAGATTTTGACGCCATTGTGCTTGCCACGGCGGGCTTACTGCGTCTGGGATTTGCCGATCGAATTGGCGCGCGGATTGATGCGGATGTTTCGTTGCCCGCTGGAGGGCAGGGTGCTGTCGGTATCGAATACCGCGCTGACGATAACGAGACCGCCCAACGGCTCGCGCCATTACAGCATGACCTCACTGCTGCCTGCGTGCGGGCAGAGCGAGCCTGTGTCCGGGCACTGAACGGTGGTTGCGACGTGCCGATTGCGAGTTATGCAGTGATGCAGAACCAGGAGCTGTGGCTACGGGCCCGGGTGGGCGCGCCTGATGGGAGTCAATTGCTGATGGCGGACGCAACGGGACGGGAGCCCGAGGCACTGGGCGCTGCAGTTGCCGAGCAGTTACTCGCCGCCGGGGCTGAACAGATTCTTGAGGCCGTCCGGGGGTGATTAACAAGGTCTTGCTGACTCGGCCCGCGGGAAATAACGACGGGCTGGTAAAGCATCTGACCGAGGCGGGGTATGGGGTTGATGTCATGCCCGTGCTCGAAATTGTGCTGGCTGACCCAGAGACCTTGTTATTACCGCAGTTCGCGCCCGGAGATTTGTGCATCTTTATCAGCGCGAATGCTGCCCGAGCGGGATTGCCGTTGCTGGCGGAAGCGCTCGTTACACATCACATTGAAAGCTTGGCTGTTGGTGCAGCCACCGCGGCTGAACTGAACGCCGCACAACTGCCGGTGTCGGTACCCGAGCAGGCGGATTCCGAGGGGCTGCTCTCGATGCCCGTGTTGCAGGACGTTGCCGATAAGCAGGTTGTCATTGTCAAAGGCGAGGGTGGTCGAGGTCTGCTCGCTGAGACCCTCGGTCAACGTGGGGCACAAGTCACCGAGTTCGTCTGCTATCGCCGACAGCCGGCGGCTCTCGATGGCGAGACGTTGATCGGCGCATTGGCAGACCCCGACGCAGCGGTGATTCAGGCCAACAGCGGCGAAACCCTCGAGCATCTCAGCGAGTTGCTTGAGACATGCGGGCAACCTACTCTATTTAACGTGCCGGTGGTGGTGCCCTCAGAGCGCGTCGCCAGGTTGGCCAAGGACAAAGGATGGCAGTGGGTGCACGCGGCTCGGGGCGCGGGCGATGACGCGTTTATTGAAGCGCTGACTGCAATCAATGAGGCGTTGGCGCAAAGTAGGGCAAGTGATGGTGAAGACACGATGAATGACAAAGTTCAGCCGCAGCCAGATGACGCGGAGACGTCTCCCACCAACGTCAAGCAAGACGAATCTTCTGTGGCTAGCGATGTGCCGGCTGTGATTGGAGGCAACTTGGAAACTAGTTCGGTGACTTCGAAAGCTAAGGCGCCCCGATCTGACTGGTTTGCGCGAATCCTGGTACTGCTGCTATTGCTGTTAATAGGCGGTGCGGGGGCAGCGGGCTATATGCTGGTCTGGCCAGATATTCAGGCGCGGGACAATGTGCTGAGTGCGGTTGACGCGCGACTCGATGCGTTGGAAAAAACCAGCGCCGCAGCCCAGACCGGCGTCGAAAATACCCTAGCAACACGTTTAAAGACGATTGAGGCCAACACCGCTGCAGCGCTGCGCGAACAATCCCGTCGTCAGGCGCGGGAGTTAGCAGATAACGGCGCGCAGCAGGCGCGTATTCAGGATCGACTCGATCGTATCGACCTGCGGGTATCACGATTGACGGCAACCGATCGTCGAGCGTGGCTCGCTAATGAATCGGCATTTTTGGTGCGTTTGGCTTCTCAGCGTTTGCTTGCTTCCCGTGACGTCGCGGCTGCAGAAGGCCTGCTCGGGAATGCTGATTCACTGCTTGCCGAAGCGGAAGATCCTCGTTTGGCCGCTGCTCGACGGGCGGTGGCCGCTGATCGGGCTGCCCTGCGTGCCGCGCCCCGCGTTGACTCGGTGGGTGTTTATGCCCGGTTTGCAGCGCTGATTGGTCAGGCTGCGGCGCTGCAGGTCGTTGCTGCACCGGGTGCTTCGCTCGCCCCGTTGCCCGAGGGTGCGACGTGGATTGAGCGCGCAGAGGCCGGCTGGCAGGCAGGTTTACACAAGCTATCCGACTACCTGGTGGTGCACAGACGTGATGCTGAGATGTCACGGATGATGACTCCCGATTGGGAGGCCTTGGCACGTCAGAATCTGCGCATGTTGTTGGAGCAGGCCCAGATCGCTGCACTATCAGCGAACCAAGGGTTGTATGAGACGGCGCTTGAGCGGGCAACCGTATTCACCAAAGAATTTAGCGGCACGGACCCCGATCGGGTTGCGTCGATGCTGGACGAGATATCAGCGCTGTCGACATTGAATATTGCCCCGGTTTTGCCCGATCTGTTGGGCTCTCAAAGTGCCCTGGCAGATGCCATCAGGCTGCTCGATCTTGAGGGACAACCCAGCCTGCCGATTATTACTTCCGACTCCCTCACTAAACCCGAGGTAGACCTTGGCGACGCCGCTGCAGAGGACGCCGCTTCAGAGGCGGGCGCCTGATATGCGGCGGTTGTTGATTCTGGCCGTTGCTGGGCTGTTGCTGGGCGCAGCGCTGATTACACTGATTGAGCAGGATCCCGGCTATGTCTTTATTAGCCTGGGCACCATTACGATTGAGACCAGCTTTTGGTTGGCCTTACTCCTTTGGTTGCTCGCTTGGGGTTTGTTGGTGCTGTTGGTGCGCTTGCTCACCGGGCTGCTGCGAACTCGGCGGCGGGTGTCCGGCTGGCTAGGAGGTCGCAAAGCCCGCAACGCGGCGGCGCTGACCAATCGGGGTTTGATCAGCTTTATCGAAGGCCATTGGACACGCTCGCGCAAGCAGTTGCTGCGGGCCGCCCGCTACAGTGAGGCGCCACTGATTAATCACCTTGTTGCGGCCCGCGCCAGCTTTCGTCTTGGGGATGCCGACGATATGCGCCACCAATTGGGCATTGCCGAATCCATCGAAGCGGACGCGGGCGTCGCGTTAGAGCTTACTCAGGCTGAGATGCAGATGTCGGCTGGAGACTACGAGTCGGCCCTTGCGATTCTTGTTCGTGCCCGCTCCAATGCCGATAAGCATCCCTATTTGCTTGAACTGTTGGCGCGCTGCTATCGCGTGCTCGGGGAGTGGCAATCCCTGCGGGAACTGCTGCCTCAACTGCGGAAAACCGGCGTGCTGGATGCACCAGGATTTGATGGTTTGGAGCAACAAATCTGGGAGGCGCTGCTGCAGGCAACGTGCTGTATCCCCGATGGCGAAGGTCAGCTCGATAAACTTTGGGCGAGCATTCCAGCGGCTCAACGCAATAGCAGTGCTCTTCGGGAACGTTATCTTCGATGCTTATTGGCCGATAAGACGTACGCTAAGGCTGAGCGGCTGTTGGTGGAAATGCTCGATAAACACTGGGATCCAACCTTGGTATCGCTGTTGGGTACCTTTGAGCCTAACAACACTAAGAAACTGATGAAGAGCGTTGTGCGCTGGCTTGATACCCACGGTAATGAGCCTGGACTTTTGCTGGCCGCGGCGCGCGTTGCGCTATATGGCAAGGACTGGAATCGGGCACAGCAGTGGCTGCAGGACGCACGTGCGGCAGAGGCAAGCGTGGAGGTTTGTATGGAGCTCGCTCGGCTTCGAGAGGCCCAAGGAGACGCTGCCGCCGCTAATGAACTGATGCGCGAAGCGGCGTTACTGGCCTCCCCGGGTTTGCCTCAGGTACCGCTGCCGGAAAGTGACGTAGCTGACTAATTGTAAAGAGTGGCTAGATTGCAAAGAGTGGCTAGACTATGAAGAGTAACTAGCCTGATCAGGGCTTTCGACCGGGTAGGGAAATGCCCAGATCGTCCCACAGTGCATCAATCCGCTCTTTAACCCCGGCATCCATGCTGATGGCCGTTCCCCATTCTCGATCGGTTTCGCCAGTCCACTTGTTGGTGGCATCCATGCCGACCTTGGAGCCGAGCCCGGCCACAGGTGATGCGAAATCCAGGTAATCAATAGGCGTATTGTCGACGAATACCGAGTCCCGTCGCGGGTCCATTCGCGTTGTCATTGCCCAAATCACATCTTCCCAACTGCGAACATTTACGTCGTCGTCGGTGACGATGATGAACTTGGTGTACATGAACTGACGCAAGAAAGACCAGATGCCCAGCATGATGCGTTTGGCGTGCCCGGGATACTCTTTGCGAATCGAGACCACCGCCATGCGGTAGGAACAGCCCTCGGGGGGCAGATAGAAATCGACAATCTCGGGAAACTGCTTACGCAGTAGCGGCACAAAGACTTCGTTGAGTGCGACCCCTAAAATTGCCGGTTCATCCGGCGGGCGGCCCGTGTAAGTGCTGTGGTAGATGGGGTTGTTACGGGTGGTCATGGTTTCAACGGTGAACACTGGAAAGCGCTCCACTTCGTTGTAGTAACCCGTGTGATCTCCGTAGGGTCCCTCATCGGCTTCTTCATCGGGGTCGATGTAACCCTCTAAGATAATCTCAGAATGCGCAGGAACCAGTAGATCGTTGTTGCGGCACCGCTCGGTGATGCACTCGGCTAACTCGGTTTTGCTGCCGCGCAATAGTCCTGCAAAGGCATATTCAGACAGTGCGTCGGGCACTGGCGTCACGGCGCCCAGCGTGGTTGCCGGGTCAGCCCCCAGCGCAATCGCGACCGGATAAGGTTCGCCTGGGTGCTTGATCTTCCAGTCCCGGAAATCCAGTGCGCCACCCCGGTGGGACAGCCAACGCATGATGAGCTTATTGGGGCCCAGCAACTGCATGCGGTAAATGCCCAGGTTCATGCGCGGTTTTTCAGGGCCCCGGGTGATGACCAGAGGCCATGTAACGAGGGGACCGACATCCCCAGGCCAGCAGGTTTGAATCGGCAGTCGGGTCAAATCAATCTCATCACCCTGCACAACCTGTTCCTGACAGGGGGGGCGCTTAATGGTTTTGGGCCCCATGTTGAGCACTTTCTTGAGCAGCGGCGCTTTATCAATCAGGTCACGCATGCCCTTCGGCGGGTCGGGTTGACGCAGGTAGGCGAGTAATTCGCCGATCTCTCTTAATGCACTAACCGAGTCGGCTCCCATGCCCATGGCGACCCGTTGCTCAGTGCCAAACAGGTTGGCCAAGACCGGCACATCAAAACCTTTAGGATTTTCAAACAGGAGGGCAGGGCCGCCCCCCCGCAGGGTCCGGTCGGCTATTTCGGTCATTTCAAGATTAGGGTCGACCTCGGTGCGAATCCGCACTAACTCGCCACGGGCTTCAAGGTCGGCAATAAAACCGCGCAGGTCTCGGGCAGTCATGAGGTTCTCATCGATGGTTGTGCCACCCGATCGCACCGATATCGATAACCGGAGGAGTGCGGGTGGTTAGGAAAAGCAACAGGTGAATTCATCCCTGTAGCGTAGCCAACAAGTGGCCAATAGGCCAAGTGCGCGACTCACTTGCGCTTCATCGATTTGAAGAATTCGTCATTGGACTTGGTGTCTTTGAGCTTATCGAGCAAGAACTCGATGGCCGCCAGATCTTCCATACCATGCAGCAGCTTGCGCAGGATCCACATACGCTGCAATTCGTCCTCGTCGGTCAAAAGCTCTTCGCGTCGGGTTCCCGAGCGTCGGATATTGATGGCCGGGTACACCCGTTTTTCGGCAATCTTGCGATCGAGGTGCAATTCCATGTTACCGGTGCCTTTGAACTCCTCGTAGATCACTTCATCCATTTTCGAGCCGGTATCGATGAGAGCGGTCGCGATAATGGACAGGCTGCCGCCTTCCTCAATGTTACGTGCAGCACCGAAGAAGCGTTTGGGGCGCTCGAGGGCGTGGGCATCAACACCACCGGTCAGTACTTTGCCTGAGCTAGGGACAACCGTGTTGTAGGCCCTTGCCAAGCGCGTAATTGAGTCCAGCAAAATGATGACATCGCGTTTGTGCTCGACCAGTCGCTTGGCTTTCTCGATGACCATATCGGCAACTTGCACATGCCGTGAGGGGGGCTCGTCAAAGGTTGAGGCCACCACCTCGGCGCCGCGGATACCCACCGAGCGCTGCATTTCCGTGACTTCCTCCGGACGCTCATCAATCAGCAACACGATGATGTAACACTCGGGGTTGTTGCTGATGATGGCCTGCGCCATGTTCTGCATCATGATGGTTTTACCGGCCTTCGGCGGTGCAACCAACAGGCCGCGCTGGCCTTTACCGATCGGTGCGCACAAATCGATGATGCGCCCCGTCAGATCTTCAGTACTGCCATTGCCCTTCTCGAGCGTGAGACGCTCGTTGGGAAATAGTGGGGTCAAGTTTTCAAATAGAATTTTGGCTTTGGCGCTTTCTGGCGACTCGAAATTGACGTCTTTGACTTTTAGCAGAGCGAAGTAGCGCTCAGAGTCTTTGGGTGGGCGAATCATGCCGGTGATGCTGTCGCCGGTGCGCAAGTTGAACCGCCGAATCTGGCTGGGGCTGACATAAATGTCATCGGGTCCGGCCAGGTAGGAGCTGTCTGCAGAGCGCAAGAATCCGAAACCGTCTTGCAGGATTTCTAGAACGCCATCGCCCCAGATATCTTCCCCGCTTTTGGCGTGACGCTTGAGCAGCGCAAAAATAATGTCCTGTTTGCGCGAGCGAGCCATGTTTTCAAGCCCCATCTCCCGCGCCATGTCGATGAGTTCTTGGGTCGACTTGGTTTTGAGGTCAGTGAGGCTCATTGGGTTGGCGCTGGGCACGTTGGGATCCCGGCGCTGCTTCTGGCGGCGGCCGCGACCACGACGGCCGTTATTGCCGCCTTCGTTGTTCTCGCCGTCACCGTTGTTCTCGCCGTTGTCGCTACCACCATTCTTCTGTCTTGGCGGACGATCGGCTTTCTCGGACTTTTCAGCCTGCGCTTCGGGTGCTTCGCTATCGCCGGCTTCCCGGTTTAACTTCAGAGTTCGGCCCGCTTCAGGGCTGTCGCTACCCTCGCCGCCATCGGGCGCTGGCGCCGCTGCCGGTTCTGCGGCCTGTGCCGTCGGTGCAGCAACCTCAACAGGTGCTTCGGTCTTCGCCGGTGCTGGTTTTGGGGATTCGCTGGGTGCGACGGCCTCGGTTGAAGGGGTTTCGACTTCAGTGCTCGCTGAGCTGTTGTTTTCGTCCACAGGTTTGTTCCGGAGTGATGGGGGGGAATTTGATCGGGTTGTTGTCCCAGATTGGGACGAGACATGCAGAGCTGATATATCAGCGCCAGCTGTCCCCATTGACGCCTCCGCTAGCAAAAGGGCAGGCAGGAGGTGATGGGTTAATCGAAGGGAAAGCCGACAGGACTGTGATTACAATCCTCCCGCAAGACTTAAGCTAGCACCGCTTTGGAGGCGCGTCCAGCCTTTTACACAAACTGATGGGCGAATACCGGGGAGAGCTCCCCGGTTGTGGCGAGTGTGCCGCACCCGCTCGAGGTGGAATCAGAGGCAGCTGTCGACAAATTGCCCGAGTTGGGTCTTTGACAGCGCGCCCACTTTGGTTTCGACCGCATTGCCATCTTTGAAGACGATGAGTGTCGGAATGCCGCGAATGCCAAATTTTTCTGGTACGCCAGGGTTCGAGTCCACATCGACTTTGCAGACTTTCAAGCGGCCATCGTACTCGGTGGCGATTTCTGCCAGTACTGGCGCGATCATTTTGCAGGGGCCACACCACTCTGCCCAAAAATCGACCAGAACGGGTTGTTCAGCGGAAAGCACTTCCTCATCAAAGGTGGCTTCGGTAACGTGCACTATATTGTCGCTCATGGATGCCCTCCGCGGCATTAGTAGGAATCAGATATATGTTCTTGGGTCGCTCAAGTGACGGACTATAACACTGCTGTCGGTGCCAAAAAATCAGCGGGTGTCTCCTCGGGAGATTGGCTGGTTTATTTGCTGCGTTGCGCTGACGACAGTTTGTACGCCGGTGTTACGACTAATATGGGGCGAAGATTGCGACAACACAATGGTGAATTAGTCGGCGGGGCACGTTACACACGCGTGAGGCGGCCCGTATCGGTGGTTTGGACTCAGGTGGCAGAAAACCGAGGGGCAGCCCAGCGCGTTGAAGCGCAGGTGAAGCAACTCTCTCGGCGGGCCAAAGAGCGGCTGGTCCGCGACGTGGGCGTGCTTAGCGAGCCCTAGCCCTCAAACACCGACGTTTCAGAAACGCGAGGTCAGTCATAATGGCGACGACGGATTTCTGGTCTTGGGCGTTAGCCCGTTGGGGAGAGCCCGGTGTTGATGGCCAGCTGTTGGCGCTACAGGACGATCACAATCTTGTGGTACTGGAAGTCCTGCTGGCGGTATGGCTTGCAGAGCAGGGGGTTTCAGCCGAGAAATCCCAGTGGCAGGCATTGCAGGCCGCAGCAAGGCCCTGGGTGGATGAGGTTGTGGTGCCTTTGCGGGCTCAGCGAAGAGCATGGAAAGGCGCGGGGGAGCATCCGTTATTGCATCCGCGACTGGCTCGAATTGAGCTAGGGGCTGAGCGAGAACTTGCCGCGATTTACCTGCAGTCGATCCAGGACCTAGGCCTGACTGGCGTCGACTCGGATGATGGCGGTAACCAGCAGGCTGAGAAGAGGGCGGCAGCCCTAAGTCATAATTTAGCGTTGGCAACATCTCAAGCTGCACCGCCAGTCGATGTGGTGGTCACTAGCCGGATCGCCGAACTTCTCGGCCCGGATGAGGTCTCAGGCACGATTACGCAATAACCTAATCAAAAGGCGGCTGGTACAATGCCTCAAGGGCACGTACCATCAGCCCCGCAAAACGCTTCCACTTACCAACTAATCGGGAACAGTCAATGTCCTCAATGAATTCTCGTCGCGTAGCGACGTTTCTTATCGCGCCACTGTTTGTTGGCGTACTTTCGGCTTGTCAGCAGCAGGCCCCGGAGCCTGAACCAGTGACACTCGACACACCAGAAAAACGCCTGAGCTACGGCATTGCCCTACGCATGGGTGAGCGCATGAAGTCAGACGGCATGTCGCTCGACGTAGACGCTTACGCGCTGGGCATGCAGGACGCCTTTGACGGCACCGAAGCTAAGCTCACCGACGAAGAGATCAATGCCGAGATGGTCGCTTTCCAAGAGAAGCTGGAAGCCGAGCGCAACGCTGAGCGCGAAGCCTCCGCGACTGCGAATGGCGAAGCCGGCACTGCGTTTCTCGCCGAGAACGCCAAGCGCGACGGCGTGATGGTGACCGAATCGGGCCTTCAGTACGAAGTCATCGAAGCGGGTGACGGAAACAGCCCCACCACCGAAGACACCGTTGAAGTGCATTACCGCGGTACGCTGATTGACGGCACTGAATTCGACAGCTCTTACTCACGGGGCCAGACAGTATCGTTCGGCGTCACTCAGGTGATTGCGGGTTGGACTGAGGCGCTGCAACTGATGAAGGAAGGCGCTAAGTACAAGCTCTACATTCCTAGCGACCTCGCTTATGGTGCAGCGGGTGCAGGACAAATGATTGGTCCGAATGCGACGCTGATCTTTGATGTCGAGCTGGTATCGATCGCCGGCAATGACGAAGGTGGCGAATAAGGTCATCAAACAAGGCCATTGAAAAGGGCTAATTAAAAGGGTGTCGATGGAGCTGGTTTTAGGCTAACAGTACGCTGAGATCAGCTTGTTGAACCGCTCCTAGACCCAAGCCTTGCAATAACAAGCCTTAGCATAAGAAGCCCCCTCAGTAACCTGATGGGGCTTTTTTGTGTCGGCTTGATAACCGCTCAATAACGATTGTTTCGTGGTATGGCCACGGTGAGTGAATAACTCAGCGCGTGAATACAAGGCGCGGTCTATCTGAGCTCATCAGGGTATCAACGGCTCACGGTGTTGTCGGTCTAAACACGATGACCGCCAAGCCCACCAGTAACCCAGCAAAAAGACCGAGCGTCATTTCCGGGATGCTGAACCCCAGTAGCGTCCAAACGGTCTCGGCGCAATTGCCATCGCCCATCAGCAGGATTGTCAGCGTTTCAGAGAACGGCAGTGTTTGCAGCATGTATTCGAGGCTTGGGCCGCAGGCAGGTACGTCCTCGGGGGGCAGGTGTTGGAGCCAAACATGCCGCCCGGCAAAGCCAGCGCCGATGCCCGCCAATACCATGCCGAAAAGGGCATACACCCGGCAGCCAACAGCGCCAGGGTTGTGCAGTGCGGCGATCAATCCGACAACACCTGTACCGATGACGAAGACCCGCTGGGTTAAGCACAGTGGACACACTGACAGTTCAACGACGTATTGAAGATACAGCGCGAACGCCATACTTGCGGCGGTAATCAGCGCGATCGCAGCAAAGAGTACGCGGTTTGCGGGAAGCATCGAGGTCAAAGGGTTACTCCTTGGTACTGCGCATAAAACTGCGCTAGATAGGTTTCGAAGTCCACCTCATCAGCGGCCTCAATCGCCTGTTGCTGGGCATGAGATGCTTCGCATGCGGCGACAAAGTGTTCGACCTCATCGGGACTTAGAGGTTCATTGATGAACTCCTTGTGCCACCGTCGGGAATACTTGAGCGCCAGTGCCCAAAATGGCTGATTAGTGGCGCCCATTTCCTTGAGGATGCGCCCCGACGGGGTGAGCTCGGGGTTGTCGATACGATCACGGGCCATCGATAAGCTGTCGGCATAGTCCGTGCCACCGTGGGCAGCGTCCAACATCTCGCCGCACTGAGCCATCTCTGCCAATAGCGCGTGGGCTTGCGTCTGAAACGCTACCTCACCTTCGGGGGTCAGCAATGACAGATCTTCGGATCTTCCCAAATCGACGATCCTGCGGGTGTTTTCCTTCTCCCGCGCGCGCGTTGATGCGTCACACAGGGGACTGTTGGCCAGCAGGCAGTCGAGCAGAAACATATCAATGAGCCGTATGGTGGCCGCATCGATGCCGAGGGGCAGAAAGGGATTGATATCGACGCACCGCACTTCGATGTACTCGATACCCGCACGCTGCAGAGCCAACAGGGGGGCCTCACCCGAGCGGGTCACTCGCTTGGGTCGAATAGGGCTATAGAACTCGTTCTCAATTTGCAGCAGAGAATCATTCAGCTGGGCCTGCTCACCGCCTTCAGTGAGCTTGAAATCACGATAGTCCGGGTGGGGTGTCACGATCGCTTGATGGAGGGCGCTGACATAGTTATCGAGACTGTTGTAGCAGACGTCCAGACTGGCCTGAGCATTACTGTTGTAGCCCAAATCACCCATCCTCAAGGACGTCGCATAGGGCAGGTGGAGGGTATTGCTGCCGGTATCGAAGGGTTGTAGGTGATGATTGCGGTTGCCTTTTAAGAACGATGCACAAACTGCAGGGGAGGCGCCCAGCAGGTAAATGAGTAGCCAGACCCGACTGTTAAAGTTGCGGATGAGTCCAAGATAGCCCTCGGTTTTGTAGCTTTGCAGGTCCCCGGGGCTGCCAGCAGCCTGCCAGCTCGCTTCCCAAAAACTTTCAGGCATCGAGAAGTTGTAATGGATACCGGCGATGGCCTGCATCATCCTGCCATAGCGCACCCCGAGTCCGTTGCGGTAGACCCGCTTCATGGTGCCCACGTTAGAGCCGCCGTAGGTCGCGATAGGAATGCCCTGCTCGCCGGTGACAATGCAAGGCATACTCGCGCCCCACACCAACTCGGCCTCAAGCTGGCTTGCGGTAAACCGGTGAATGGCCTTGAGCTGATCGAGGCTTTCATCAACATCGGTGCAGACCGGGGTGATGAATTCCAGCAGCGACTCCGAGTAATCGGTGGTAATTGACGAGTGCGTCAGTGCCGACCCCAGCGCGGCGGGGTGTGGCGTTTGGGCCAGCATGCCCGAGTCGGGATTGACGCGCAGACCCTCTTTCTCGATACCTCGACCGATATGCCGTAGGTGGTCGTTGCCGGCTCCCGCGAGTACCTCGCGGTGCGTGTTGGCAGATGGAATCACGGGTACTCCTTGATGAGGGTCTGTGACCCGGTTAGTCAAGATTGGTTGGGCGATTGTCAATTACGTTGGACCGGGGCTGGGCACAGTGCGTCACCCGCGGTTTAATGGTAGGCGTAAGTGTATGCCGAGGCTGTCTTGGGGTACAGACTGAAGAATGGGGAGTAGCACGATATGCAAATCAAGGAATGGCTGAAAACCTTGGCAGAGCAAGGCGGATCCGACTTGTATCTGAGCACGGGCGCGCCGCCCTGTGCGAAGTTTGACGGCCAGTTAAAGCCCATCTCCAGTACTGTGCTGACGCCCGGCAAAATCGCTGAAATTGCCGCTGAAATTATGGATGACACCCAGCGCGATGACTTCAAGCGTGACCTTGAGTTGAACCTGGCAATTTCGATCCCCGATGTGGGTCGCTTTCGGGTCAATGTGTTTAACCAGCGCAACGAGGTGAGCATCGTCGCTCGTTATATCGTCACAGATATTCCGCGCTGGCAGGATCTTGGTTTGCCGCCGGTTCTGACCGATCTGATTATGCGCAAGCGCGGCCTGATTCTGTTTGTCGGTGCCACCGGCTCGGGTAAATCCACGTCGCTGGCGGCGATGATTGACTACCGCAACAGCAACAGTGCGGGTCACATTGTGACCATTGAGGACCCCGTTGAGTTTGTGCATCGACACAAGCGCTCGATCGTTAATCAGCGCGAAGTGGGGGTTGATACCCGCAGTTGGCACAATGCGCTCAAAAATACCCTGCGACAAGCGCCCGACGTGATTTTGATTGGCGAAATTCGCGACCAAGAAACCATGGAACACGCGATGTCCTTTGCCGAAACTGGCCACCTGTGCATTTCGACGCTGCATGCTAATAACGCCAACCAGGCCCTCGATCGCATTATTAACTTCTTCCCCGAGGAGCGGCGTGCTCAGCTGCTGCTCGATCTTTCGCTTAACCTTCAGGCCTTCGTTTCCCAACGACTGATTCCAAATATCGAAGGGGGGCGGGCCTGTGCAGTCGAAGTACTGCTGGGTACGCCGACGGTAAAAGAGCTGATTTATCGGGGTGATATCGCGGCAATCAAAGAGGTGATGTCGAAGTCGGAGGACGCCGGCATGCAGACCTTTGATGGCGCGCTTTTCCATCTCTATAAAATGGGCAAAATCACCGAGGACGAGGCATTGCGCAATGCTGATTCTGCCAACAACCTGCGGTTACGGCTCAAACTTGCGTCACAAGAGGGTGTCGGTGACAGCGGCGGGTTCTCACTTGAAGGTGTTGAGGAAGAGCCGCCCCAGGTATTCTAAAATTGGCCGGCGAGTTGGCCGGCGGGTTAACTGGGAAGTCGGCCGAATCGCCGGGCAGCAGCAGGCCCTTGGCGTAGTAGAGAGTTAAGCGCCGCTTATGTGGTGGCGATGCGATCCTGGTCTTGGCGCATCTGGTTGATCGTGTCGCGGAAGTTGGTTTTACGCTCGAGTATATCCACCATGTCGCGGTCAATGAGCGCGATCAATTGGGCAACCGTTAGCTCTCGGAGCTTGATGCCCTCGCGGTTGGTGAAAATATAACTGTCCTTCTCAAGATCGCGTACAGCTACCCGAGCCATTAGCGGTGGCTCCCGATCGTGGAAGCCCATCCAGGTGCCCATGGGTATTTGCAGCTTGACCACGGTATTACTTTCATAGGGCGAATCGGTGGACGGCAAGCTGTCGCTATCATCCTGATGGGTGGTTGCCAGCGACGAGTGCGACGAGTGCGACGCTTGGGAAGTGTGCGACGAATCACCTGATGCCTGTCCTTGCGGTTGACCCTCTTGCCGTTGGTAATCGCCGTTATGTTCTGCGTGATTCTGGTCAGCCTGCTGATGACCTTGTTCGCCCGATCCACTTTGAACCGGTGCCCCGTGGTCCTGCTGCTGACGGTGTTCGTTGTGTCCTGAAGCCTGGTGCCCTGAAGCCTGGTGCCCTGAAGTGTGATGTCCCGGTGGGTTATGACCACTGAGGGTTGCTGCCAATTCGGCTTGTGCGCTCTCCTCGGCTTCAGCGCGCGCCCTTTCGTGGGCCGCTTGCTCGGCTTTCTCCGCGGCTTTCTCCCGCTCGCGTAATTCAGTCGCTTCGACCATCGACCGGCAAAAGCTATCGGGAATATTGAGTGCTTTGGCTTCTCCTGAAACCAACAGGGAACGGAACTCAGCGTAGGTCTTTCGAATTGCGCGCGCGCCCAGAAAATCCATGAACAGCAGGTAAATGTTGCCTGCCAGGCCGCCTGCCAAACGGATCCGCAGCTCTCCGTCGGCGGTGTCCAAGCTATACCAGCCGCCAGGATGGACGCCGTGATCGAGGAGATCATCCTCGCTCGGCGGACCCCCTTCGGGCATACCCGGCACCGTCAGCGGCTCCGCCAGCAGCAGTCCCAGATCTTCGCCGCGCATATTCCGTAGCAACGCATACTCAATTAGACCGATCGCACCCGCGATTGCATCGTGATCGGGCTGAAGGCTAAGGAGCTGTCGCGACAGCGTGCTCGGTAGCTGGTGCATCGTGGCTTGCAGGCGTGCTTGGCCGTCGCTGTCACCGGTGTCAATGGGTTGTACTGCCTGCACTAAAATCTGCGTGGTATTGATGAAGTTGCGCCATTCCTGGCTGGCTTCCCCATGCTGAGCGGCAATAATGACGCCGCTCTCATACCAGTCAGACTTCACAAATCGTGCGACTGACCCGGGAACTTCGTGCTCACTCAGAATGCTGTTCAGCGCAAACGCCACCGTCATCCGGGTGAGGTCCTCGCCCATGGTGGAGATTTCGCGCTCAAGCAATACGCCATCAAGGCGTTTCAGCTGAGCATCATGGGCCTGAATTTTTTGCGACAGTAGCTCGAGGGTCTCATCAACTTGAGGTTCGCTCGGAAAATCTCTGCGTGCGCGCTCGAGGGCTTCCTTGGCCCCCTCAAGGGCATTCCCTGCGGCACTTCCTAGCCCTGTGTGCCACCCGATTAATCCGTTGTGGATGACATCCAGCAGACGATGGACTGCATGCCCGCCGGGCACGAAAAACCGGCTGTCTTTGACCGCAAACGCCGCGGCGAGTTGCCGCGCCCGATCGAGGACTTGCTGCAATTCGGGGGCAACGGGGTAGTGCACCTGCCAGTGGGCGAAAATGGCATCGACCCAGTCGAGCACCGGCTGATCGTCGGCACTGGGCGGCATAAAGCCCGCATCATGCAACGACTCGGCGAGGCTCCGGTCGCCGGGCCGCAGTCCTTCGAGGGCTGACAGAAGCGCCTGACGATTAAGCCCTTCGCCACGTGCGGGCACAGCAAAGGCACCGCGAACCTCTGCTTCGAGAGATCGCGTTAGGGGTAGCCGGTCGCTGTCATTGATCATGACGGCGGAGGCTCATGCGCAATACCGCGCTGTGGGCCTGACTTGATTCATAGTCTCACTGTAGACCCCCAGTCCGACAAATCGCAATTAAGTTCCGCGCGAATCTGCCAGCAGTTTGTCCACTATCCGTTCTAACTGCTTGAGGTTATTACACTCTGTGGCAATGTGACAGTGCCTAATAACCTTCAACATTGCCGAATCTCCGCTCCCCCAGGCACCCCTCGATTCAGGATTTAGCCAGATCAAGCGCTTGCACCGAGCTTTTATCTGCGCCAGCAGGTCCAGTCGAGGGTCTGAATCGTTGTTGCGAGCATCACCCAGAATCACGACGGTCGTTGAGCCATTAATGTCGTTGAGGGCGAGATCACAGAAGTCGTTGAACGCCCGTGCATAGTCGGTCGCGCCGCCGTAGCGATGGTTGACGTGATTGACGGCGGTCTCGACGGGCAGGGTTTTAAACCAGTCGGTCACTTCGCCCAGTTCGCTCGAAAAGGCAAAGGTGCGCGTGCGCGGCAACACGTCTTGAACCGCATAGAGGAACATCAATAAAAATTTGGCATAGGAGGCGACGGAACCGCTGACATCACAGATCGCCATCACCTGTGGGCGTCGCCGCTCCACTTTACGAAAGCGAGGTTCGAAGGGAATGCCGTCGGTAGCCACTGCGCCGCGCAGGGTGGCGGGTATATTCAGTTGCCCGCGCCGGGTCTTTCGACGTCGACGACCGTGGCGGCTGGCCAGTTTACGCGCCATACGATCGATCAGCTTGCGCATGCGCGCCATCTGGTGTGGGTTGATGTTGCCGAGTTTGACTTCGCTCAGAGCTTTGTCGAGAAACTCCTCGGTATCGCCTGCCGCATGAACCATAAATGCGCGCTCAACCCGGTCTCTTGCCCGGCTTCTCAGTTGCTCTCTAAGTCCCTGCAGCTCGTCAAACGCCCCGGGATTTTGGGATTCCTGATCGATGGCTGCGTCCCGCAGGGACTGCTCGCCCATCGCATCGAGCATTTTGCGGATGTACTGACCCCGCTGGGTGAACATGCGAATTTTGTCGACCCGCGCCTCGGTTGCGGCAGCTTCAATGGCGACCGCGAGCGCCGCCTCGTCCCCCGAATTGAGTGCCTTAACCAGCGGTTGTTCCAACAGCGCCGCGATTGCCGGATCCTCCTCGGCGAGTTGCTCTAGTGGACTACCTCCGCCCCCGCCGCCGCTTGGGGCAGATCCCTGTCCGGATTCCCCAGGTCTGATGTCATCGGTAGCCGAGGGATCTGCCTGATCAGCGGCGTCGGGCGCACTGTTGTCGCTGGGCTTGGGCGGTGCAAAAAAAGCGTCAAAGGCGGCCTGATACAGGCGCGCCTCGCGCTGAGATTTCGCCAGCACCGCGCCTAGGCCGTCGCGCAAGCTGGCGCGATCCTCGTAGCCAATCAAACTTGCAACGTGCACCGCGTCTAGCGTATCCGCCGGCGAGATGGGAATGTCTCTACCGCGCAGAAACTTGATAAAGGCCAGTAGTTGATCGCTGCTGGCGGCGGCGTTCACGGGTTTTCCAGCTGCTTAAAGAGTTTACTGAGCTGATCTTCGGTGAGCTCCACATCCTCTTCGTACTTGAGGAGCACGTTCAGCGAGTCATGCACCAACTGTGCGTCGAGCTGATCAGCGTGAAGTAGCAGCAGGCTGCGAGCCCAATCGATGGTTTCAGAGATGGCGGGAGCCTTTTTGAGGTCGAGTTCGCGCACCGCGTGAACAAATCGAACCAATTGCTCGCTGAGTGCGGTCTGCAGTTCGGGCACTCGCCGGGCGACGATGCGCTGTTCGAGGTCAATCGAAGGGAAGGGTATGTGCAGGTGCAGGCAGCGCCGCTTGAGGGCATCAGACAAATCTCGGGTGTCGTTACTGGTCAGAAACACCACGGGTTTTGAGCGCGCGGCAATTGTGCCGATCTCAGGAATGGAAACCTGATAGTCGGATAACACTTCCAGCAACAGCGATTCAAATTCAAAGTCAGCTTTATCGATCTCATCAATCAGTAGGACAGCACCGTGCTCGGCTTCCATGGCCTTCAGTAAGGGCCGTGGCTCAAGAAACTCCTTGGCATAGAACACGTCGCCGGTGCTATGGAGTCGTTTGATTGATTCCTTGAGGCCCGTTGCGCCGTCAAGGATCTCACCTAGCTGTTCTTTCAGAATCTGCGTGTAGAGCAGCTGCTTGCCGTATTTCCATTCGTAAAGCGCCTTGGCCTCATCAAGTCCCTCGTAGCACTGCAGGCGTACGAGTGGTTTATTCACGACCGCGGCACAGGTCTTTGCCAGCTCGGTTTTCCCGACCCCCGGAGGGCCTTCGACCAAGACAGGCTTGTTGAGGGCCGCGGCCAAATACACCACCGTGGCTATACGGGGCGTACAAATGTAGCCGTGACGCTCGAATGCCGCGTGGATAGCGTCGACTGATGACAGTTCTGGGTAATGGGTATCTTCCAAGGGGCTTCCTGTATTTCTGGTCGTTAGGTCGTGTAAGAGCTGCGTCAACCGCCAGAGGCGTTCATGAAGCGCACGATCTGAGGTTCATCGGGCTGATCGAAGACGTGTCGCTCGGGTTTTCGGGAAAGTGCCCCGCGAATGTGTGCCGCCAAATCGTCATCGCTGTCCCCCTCGCGAAGGCGGTCCCGAAGGCTGATGGAATGCTCATTGCCAAGGCACAGTAGCAGTCGACCTTCCGCCGTCACCCGAAGTCGGTTACAGCTGCTACAAAAATTATTGCTGTGGGGAGAGATTAGCCCAATGCGTGTTGCGCTGGCATCGATTCGCCAGTACTGCGCCGGGCCTGCATGGGGCGTTGCGGGTTCGGGTAGCAACGTCCGGTGTCGGGCGATTTCCCGGTGAATCGAATCACTGGCGACAAACTCCA
>CBFHHJ010000022.1:0-19373 GCA_965655505.1 Luminiphilus sp. | reverse complement strand
TACCGATGGCTGTATCGACTGGCAGACGACAGAAGAGCTACTGCTATCCATGGCTGAGACACTGCGCGACGTACTACCGCGTCGACACGACTAAAGGTAATCGCCAGGGGTTTTGACCCGCTCAGTTTAGAGCGCGTTTACCGACCGCTCGGACCGGAGGTGGTAGCTGGCCACCGCAATAAATACCGCCGCCAACCCAAGCGTCCCTGCGCTGGCGAGGGCTATGTCCAGCAGGGCCGGTGACTCCCCCTTGATGATCTGCTCAAGAAAAATAAACTGCCCCGCAATCGGTAGGCGGTTCACCAACTCGGGTGCGGATGACGTAAACATGAGCAGCATTGGTGCCATTGCCGGCACCATAATGACCATAGTCACCTGCGACTGCGCTTCTTTAAAACTCTTGGCGAAAAAAGCCACCAGTAGAATCAATGCGCCTGCAAAAATTGAAACCGGTAAAATCGCGAGCAGTACCGCAATGGAGCCGGTGACTGATAGCGAAAAGCTGAGCCCCGCTTTGGTCAAATCGACCATGTTCATTGCAACCGCACTCAGCAACAGCGTTAAAGTAACGCCACCCATGGAAACCGCTACCACGCCCGCTAGCTTCGCAGTCACGATTTCGATCGAGCGGACAGGCTGAGACAGCAACAGCTCGAGCATATTGCGCTCGCGCTCCCCTGCGGAAGTATCAATCGCTGTAGCAAGCGCACTGAAGAACGCCGCCATAATCACGTAAATCACCAACATTTGTGAGGCCTTGCCCAGGTTGTTCTCGGGCGGCGCGGTATCGTGAATCTGGACCTGCAAGGGGTTTACAATCCGTGCGTCTATGCCGCGCAGAATAAGTCTGCGCTGACCGACTTCACCGGAAAACGCTGCAATTGACCGATTAATCCGTCGTACCACACTGGAAGTCGGATCCTCCCTGAGGTTACCGGTAAGCATGATCTCAACGGTTTTTCCCGCACTGATCAATTCACGAAAATCGGCGGGAATCACAAGGCGAATATCGAGTCTTTGCCAGCGCTCACGATCATCGACCGGCGCGGCGTCTAATGGAAAGATGTGATCCGCCGCTAAAGCGCGCAGCAAGTTAGGGGCAGCATCACCGTCGACCATGTCGACGTACGCCGGCGGTGTATCCGTCGCCTGATTGACCGCATAAGACATTCCACCGTAAATAACGAGCGGCGCAACAATTGCCAGGCCCATGCTCGCCATCAGCGCCCGAGGATCGCGACTCAGTTCAAGAAACTCCTTGCGCAGTAAACCCCACCAGCCCTTCATACGGCCAAGCCCTCCGCCGAACCCACTATCGCAACAAACGCATCCTCGAACTGATCTTCACCGGTCTGGTCGCAGAGCGCTGATGGCGAGCCCTGCGCAACGACTTGCCCTCCCGCGATAACCACCACCTTGTCGCAGACCGCCTCAACCTCTGACATGGCATGACTACTGAGAACCACGCACCGTCCAGCATCCCGCTGCTTACGCAGGTATTCACGTAAATTGCGGGCTGCCATCACATCGAGTCCCCTTGAAGGTTCATCGAGGAGCAGATTTCTCGGCTGATGCACCAGCGCCGCCGCCAATGCCACTTTCATCCGCTGGCCTTGTGAAAAGCCCTTGGTGCGTCGATCGATGATCTCATCAAGTTCCATTTCTTGGGAAATCTGCGCGATAGCCGCCCGTCGTTGATCGCTATCGAGTCCCTGCAGTGAGGCAAAATAGTCGATGGTTTCTCGGGTAGTCAGGCGCGCGAAGCCGCCAACCCGATCGGGAAAAATGCCAAGCTGGCGACGGGCGGCGAGCGGGTCGACGGCAACATCAATCCCGTCAATTTGGGCGCTACCGCGGTCTGCTTTTAACAACCCATAAATCGTTCGAAGACACGTGGTTTTTCCCGCCCCGTTAGGCCCAAGCAGGCCCGTTATCTGGCCATCTTCAGCGCTAAAGGTTGCTTCCTTGACAGCCTCAACGTTGCCAAAAGCCTTGGCCAAGCCCTCAACAACAATCATTGATCAGCTCCCTTCTTCGAGGTGGGTTGCGTCTCATCAGAGTCAGCTCCGGGTTCCTCAGGGACTGCCAGCAGCCCCATCCCATCAAGCACAAATGCCGGGTAAGTGGCCTCGCCTAGACAGGTTGCGTCAACGATTTCAGGTGCGGCGCCGTCAAGAAACTGCGTGACGATATCAGCGCCACATTCCGTAAATGCAACGATATGCCCGGCCTGTTCAGCGACGATGTGACGCGAATGAGTAAACAGCAACTGAGTCTGGTCACCATTGGAGGGCGGCGTCACGGGGTCGCCGCGGCCCGACAGAATCAACGTCGGATGGTCACTTGAAAATTCGTAGCGGGAGCGATCCTCCATATCCCAAGCAGGCCACTCCGGACACACTTTGCCAAACAGCAAATGACTCGCATCTCGGTCAAAACTGTTTTGCGCATCGCTAGCCAAGGCATCCTTCGACCAAAAGGGAAAGTCCTCGTTGCACACGATATTAAGGTTTAACAACGTGTTAACGACCTCCATATTGCCGAGCAGCGCTATCAAGCCAAATAACGGCCGGTAATCTTCAACAGCCATGCGCTCGATAATCAGTGGCAGCATGACGGTGGTTGAAGGCGCGTACAGCAGTACGCGTAACAGGTTAAAGGCGGTTGCCCGGCGCAGTAGGATTTCCGTGGGCTCTCCGGTAGTCGGGTTAGCTTTACTAAGCGATACGGGACCCGAATCAAACACGCTCAAAGCGCGGTCGAGATCTCCAGCAATATCAGGAAAGCGATCTCGACAGTCACGCACCGCCTCACAGCGCTCGATCATCCCCTCAAATGCCGCGGCGGCGCTTGCTCCGAACAGACCTATAGGTAATGCGGGCGGTGCTGCACCATCGAGCACCACACGATCTACATTCTCAGGTAGCAGCGCTACATACGCGATGGCAGCGCGTGACCCGTAGCTGCCCCCATACAAATGCACTCGGTCGTAGCCGAGGGCAGAACGGACTGCATCGAAGTCGCGAACCGCATTGAAGGTTGAGAAGTGACTAAGGTCCCCCGGCAGCTGAGCAAGACAATCGGCCAGTAACTCAGCGTCAAAGAACTCATGAGCGGGCGCGTAAAGATTCTCTTCTGGTAACTCGCAATCGAGGGCCGCGGACCGCCCCACGCCCCGCTGATCAATGAATACGATATCGTGCTGACGGCGAAACTCGGTGAAAAACTGATTGACCCCGCCCACCAAACTCAATGCAGCTTGCCCAGGCCCACCGGCCAGCACGAACAAAGGTGTCGAGGCTGGCGCCGCTGTCAAAGCTGGCAAGCGCGCAAAACCCACCTCGATGGTCTCGCCGTCCCGCATGTTGTGATCCAGAGGTACGGCGAGCGTGCCGCACTCCACCCAAGATTCAACACCCGGTATATGACACTGGCTGATCTCCGCGCCCGACGACGCCGGCCCATCGTTCTCCGACTCAGCAGCAGTTACACCAGAAAGCGCGAACGAAAAACACAGGACGATCAGTGCCCCCGCGCAAGAGACAGAACGGGCACGCATCATGAGAACCTCAGTAGTAGGCTTGGCTACGGTCCGAATGGTCGGTGACATCACGCACGCCAGACAACTCGGGAATCTGCTCAATCAATGTTTTCTCGACGCCATCTTTGAGGGTCATGCTAACGGCACTACAGCCTTGGCAACCACCACCAAACTTAAGAATGGCGAGTTGCTCCTCGGTAACCTCGACCAGTGATACGTCACCACCGTGGGCAGCAAGCGACGGATTCACCTCGTTATAGAGGACGTAGTTAATGCGATCCTCGATTGGGCTGTCATCCGACACGCGCGGCATTTTTGCATTAGGAGCTTTGATCGTGAGCTGTCCGCCCATTCGATCCTGAGCGTAGTCCACCAGTGCATCTTCGAGAAACGGGATACTGCGCCCCTGAAACCAAGCCTTGAACTTGCCATACTCCTCTGCGACGTCGCCCTCCTCCAAATCGCCCTCGCGACAGTAGGCAATACAGGTCTCGGCGCGCGGCGTACCGGGCTGGTTAATGAACACCCGCACCCCCAACGCGTCTTCCTGCTTGGACAACAGCTCTGCGAGATAATCCTGTGCCGACTCGGTAATTGTGATCATGTGAGTGCTCTTCCTCATTGAATACCCGACTATCTTACTAGGGTAACACAGAGAGAACTTGAAGCATCCATCAAAATATTTTGATATATTAAGGCCATCTCACACGGAAGACGGTCATGTCAGCTGAAATTACCTATTCTTCGCCTCGCGTGAAGGCTTTAATTGCCGCGCTACAAAGCCGGATTGTTGTGTTAGACGGCGCGATGGGCACCATGATTCAGACCTATGGTCTGCAGGAACAGGATTATCGCGGTTCCGCTTTTTCCGAGCATCCGAGCGAGCTCAAAGGCAACAACGACCTTTTAAATTTAACCCGTCCCGATGTGGTGTCTGAGATACATCGCGCGTTCCTCGACGCCGGTGCCGACATCATCGAAACCAACACCTTTAACGGCACGGCAGTTGCGCAGAGTGACTACGGGTTGGAATCGGCGGTAGACGACATTAACCTTGCTGGGGCTCGTATCGCCCGACAGGTAGCGGACGAGGTAACGGCTCTGAATCCGGAACGGCCCCGGTTTGTCGCTGGCGTACTTGGCCCAACCCCGCGGACTGCTTCGATTTCACCCGACGTTAATGACCCCGGGGCACGCAACATAGATTTTGACGCGCTGGTCGCAGATTATCGGCGTGCGACAGATGCACTGATTGATGGTGGTGTTGATCTGCTCTTGGTTGAGACGATCTTCGACACGTTGAATGCAAAAGCAGCGGTATTCGCGATCCGCGCTGCATTTGATGCGCGAGGCGTCGAATTACCGATCATGGCGTCGGTGACCTTTCCCGATACCAGTGGTCGCCTCCTCTCAGGGCAAACCGCTGAAGCCTTTTGGCACGCCATCGCCCATGCCAAGCCATTAATTGTTGGCAGCAACTGTGGGCGACGGTTTAAAGAAGTCGAACCCTTCCTCGAGGAGCTGTCGCAGAGCGCTACGTGCTACTTCAGCGCGCACCTTAACGCCGGACTACCCAACGCCTTTGGAGAATACGACGAGACGCCAGATGATATGCACGGTGAATTCGCCGAGTTCGCAGAGCGAGGCTTTCTCAATCTTGCTGGCGGTTGCTGTGGCACCACACCCGCCCACATCGAAGCCATCGCAAAGGCCGTCGACGGAATCAAACCCCGCGGCCTACCCGCCCCGCCAGAGGATACGTTCTTAAGCGGCCTGGAACCCTTTGGCTTTGCAGGAAAGAACTTCGTCAACGTGGGCGAACGCTGCAACGTCACCGGCTCGGCGAAGTTTAAGCGCCTGATACTCGACGGTGACTACAGCGCCGCACTCGATGTTGCTCGCATCCAAGTAGAGGACGGCGCGCAAATTATCGACGTCAACATGGACGAAGGCATGCTCGACGCCGAAGAGGCCATGACCACGTTCCTGCGCATGGCGGCCGCGGAACCCGAGATTGCAAAAGTGCCCTTCATGATCGACTCCTCAAAGTGGAGCGTGATTGAGGCTGGGTTGAAGTGTGTTCAAGGCAAAGCCGTCGTTAATTCAATCAGCTTGAAAGCTGGCGAGACCGAGTTCCTCGAACAAGCCGCCCTTTGTCAACGCTATGGCGCTGCGGTCGTCATTATGGCGTTTGACGAGGACGGACAGGCAGATTCATTGGCGCGGCGCGAGCAAATTTGTGAGCGCTCGTACCGACTCCTGCGCGACAAACTGGACTTCAACCCTTGGGACATCCTGTTTGATCCCAACATCTTCGCCATCGCCACCGGAATCGAAGAACACAACAACTATGCGGTGGACTTCATAGAAGCGACGCAGTTCATCAAGAAGCGTCTGCCCGGGGCACGGGTCTCAGGCGGCGTTTCAAACGTGTCCTTTTCATTCCGCGGCAACAATCCGGTTCGGGAAGCCATTCACTCAGTATTCCTGTATCACGCGGTACGCGCCGGCATGGACATGGGCATCGTGAACGCCGGCCAGCTGGCGTTGTATAACGACCTCCCCGCTACATTAAAAGACGCGGTTGAAGACGTTGTGCTCAACCGGCGGGAAGACGGGACTGAGCGCCTGCTCGAAATTGCCGAGGAGTATCGCGGCAGCGGTGCTGGCACTCAACGAACCGAAGATCTCAGTTGGCGTGAAAAACCCGTTGCCGAACGCCTTGAATATGCCTTGCTAAAAGGTATTACCCAATATATCGAAGAAGACGCTGAGGCTGCTCGACAGCTATTCGATCGCCCTATTCATGTGATCGAAGGACCACTAATGGATGGCATGAACACGGTTGGCGACTTATTTGGAGAAGGCAAAATGTTCCTTCCCCAGGTCGTTAAATCGGCTCGGGTAATGAAGCAGGCTGTTGCTTATCTTCAACCCTATATCGAGGAAGAGAAATCTGAAGGCGCGGGGAACAATGGCAAGATTTTGATGGCAACCGTCAAAGGTGACGTGCACGACATCGGCAAGAATATCGTCGGCATCGTATTGCAGTGTAATAACTACGAGATCATCGATTTGGGCGTCATGGTGCACTGCGATGAGATTCTAAAAGTAGCCGAGGCAGAACAGGTCGATATCATTGGACTGAGCGGACTGATCACACCTTCGCTTGAAGAAATGGTCCACGTAGCGTCAGAGATGCAGCGCCGGAACTTTCAGATTCCGCTGATGATCGGTGGGGCTACCACATCAAAAGCACACACGGCAGTGAAGATCCAACCGGGCTACGCCAACAACACAGTGGTTTACGTGCCCGATGCATCGCGTAGTGTCTCGGTTGCCAGCCAATTGCTTGGTGATAATCGAGAGGCCTTCGCAGCAGACATCCTCACCGAGTACGACGCGATACGAACGCGGGTTGCGAACCGAAAAAGCCGTAGTGAACAAATTAGCTACGACGAGGCACTCAATCGCAGTTTAGCGCTGCCTTGGAACGACTATGCCCCACCCGAACCGACTTTTGTGGGCACTCGAACCTTCCTCGAATACCCACTCGAGTCACTCGTGGATACCATCGATTGGACGCCGTTTTTCATTACCTGGGACCTTCACGGCAAGTTCCCCAAGATTCTCGATGATGCGGTGGTTGGCGAGCAGGCCCGATCATTATTCGCCGATGCCCAAGCCATGCTTGAACGCATCATTGATGAACGCTGGTTAGAGGCGCGAGCCGTGATTGGCTTTTGGCCGGCTGCGCGTGTTAACGGCGACGATATTCGCGTTTTTGATGAGGATGGCGAGGCGCTTGCAGACCTGCACCAACTGCGCCAGCAAATTCAGAAGCGTGAGGGTGAGGCGAATCTATCGCTTGCTGACTACGTTGCCCCCGAAGGCGGCCCCAACGATTGGATTGGCGGGTTCTGTGTGACCACCGGTCACGGGGTGGACGAACGGGTCAAAGCCTATGAAGCCAAGCACGACGATTACAATGCGATCTTGCTGAAGTCTTTAGCGGATCGACTCGCGGAGGCCTTTGCTGAGCATTTACACCGCCGGGTTCGCACGGAGTTCTGGGGATATGTACCTGACGAAGCTCTCAGCAACGAAGAACTCATTCGTGAGCGTTATCAAGGTATTCGTCCAGCCCCAGGGTATCCCGCCTGCCCCGACCATACCGAAAAAAGCACGCTGTTTGAGTTGTTAGACGCGGAGCATCAGGTGGGCGTGTCATTGACCGAGTCCATGGCGATGTACCCCACTGCTGCCGTGAGTGGCCTTTACTTTTCTCACCCCAAGGCGCGCTATTTTTCAGTGGGCAAAATTGGCGAAGATCAGTTGCAGTCTTTGGCAGAACGCAAAGACATGCCGCGGGACACCCTGGCAAGATGGTTGGCGCCGGTTCTGGATTGATTCAGCCCAGCGTCGGCGAGTACTCAAACACCTGACTCGCTATCGCGTTTACTGACGTGGCCATGGTTGATCAATGCGTCGTGCGGCACTGCATCACTGAGGACCACAGAGTGCGTCGGTGGCCCGAGCGGTGTTACGGACTCAAGAGCTCAGTCGTGTACTTGCACGTTCGCCTTGAGCAATCAATAAAGTGCTATAACATATGACAGTTTATGATCGCCTGCGATACACTTCACGGATCGAGTCCACCTTGCACGGCGCTTTAAACAACGTCGTGTAGGAACTAACGCCCGGAGAGTCGGAGTTATGACAATTCAAACCAGCAGTTCTTCAGACCCTGCATCAGACACGGCATCAGACAAGGCATTAGACGCGTCACGGCAGACGCCAACTGAACAAATGGCGAGCGAAGCACCCAACTCAGAAAAGAATAGCGCCACTCCTGAAACACCCGGCGATGACAACGCGCAGCTCGGTACTGGCGCTATCTTGCAAAGTGTCTTTGCTGCGGCGCTGGGCGTTCAAAGCTCAAAGAACCGTGAACGCGACTTCAATCAGGGTAACTTTAAGGTCTACGTAGCGGCGGGCATCATCTTCACCGCACTGTTTATTGGTGGCGTGTTTTCGGTCGTACAACTGGTGCTTGCAAGCCGATAGCCTACCTGTAACTTACCGAGGGCCCGCCCGTGACTGTCATCCGCATCCCGCGCCCTTAACCACGGCACTACGCCTACTCTTGACTGCGCCGCGGATAGTATTTTTAGAAACGGGCCGATTAAGCCGGCATCCCGGTGAGCCAAAGGCTTACCCACAACACCACAACCGCAACAATCACTGCTGCAGCAACTGCATCCGCTGTCCCATCCGACATATTACTCTTTGACATATTTGACTCCAAAAAAAATCTAATTTAGCTATATAAAAAGCGCGCATAGTATGAAATAAAGCGCGCCTCATTGGCAAAATATTTCGAGTCGCAATTGTACACCTACAACACCACCGATAAGCAGCTACTCAGCGAGCGCGTTGATCAATTCCGTGATCAGGTCAGTCGATATATCTCTGGCGAGCTAGCAGAGGATGATTTCCGTCCGCTTCGGCTACAAAATGGACTGTACATACAGCGCCAAGCCCCGATGCTGCGCATTGCTGTGCCCTACGGTTTGCTGAATACCGCGCAACTGCGGCGACTCGCTGACATCACCCGACGCTATGATCGAGGCTACGCTCACGTCAGTACGCGCCAAAATTTTCAATTGAACTGGCCAACGTTAGAGAGTGTGCCCGACCTACTTGCTGATCTCGCGGCGGTGGATATGCACTGCATCCAAACCAGCGGTAACTGCATTCGAAACACAACGACCGACCAGTTTGCAGGCGTTGCCCCCGACGAGGTCGAAGATCCCCGTCCCTACTGCGAAATCATCAGACAGTGGTCAACCTTACACCCGGAATTCGCCTTCCTACCGCGCAAGTTCAAAATCGCAGTCTGCGGCAGCGAAAGCGATCGCGCAGCGATTTACTCCCACGACATTGGTCTCGCGCTATTGCGCAATGACCAAGGAGAACTGTGCACCCGTGTACTGGTGGGTGGTGGTCTCGGACGGACGCCGGTAATCGGGTCTGTAATTGAGGAAGCACTACCCATTAAACACCTGCTGACTTTCCTCGAGGCTGTATTGCGCGTCTACAACCAACTGGGCCGCCGAGACAACAAGTACAAGGCGCGAATCAAAATCCTGGTGCGCGCGATGGGCACCGAGGCCTTTAGGGATGCGGTTCACAAAGAGTGGCAAAAGCTGAAAGACGGCCCCTCAACTCTTGATGACGCCGTACTCGCAGAAGCCCGCTCGCACTTCACACCCATGGCCTACGAAAGTCTTGATGCCGTGGAAAGTGATGCGCAGGTCAAAGCAATTAAAGACCCGCTGTTTCAGAATTGGCTGCAACGTAACAGCCACGGACACAAGCAACCGGGTTACCGTGCCATAACTGTCGTTCTCAAGTCCCATGGACAACCCCCCGGCGATATCACGGCGGATCAGCTCGAGGTCCTCGCGGATCTGGCCGATCGCTACAGTTTTGGCGAAGTGCGCAACACCCACAGCCAAAACATGGTGCTCGCTGATGTGCGTGAGACCGATCTGTATTCGCTTTGGCAGGCACTTCAGCCGGTAGGACTGGCAGTCGCGAATGCGGGCTACCTCACCGATCTGATCTGCTGTCCAGGTGGAGATTACTGCAGCTTAGCCAACGCCAAGTCGATCCCTGTCGCCGAGGCTATCCAGAATCGCTTCGACGATCTCGACTACCTGTATGACCTCGGGCCACTCGAACTCAACATTTCCGGATGCATGAACGCTTGCGGCCACCACCACATTGGCCACATTGGCATTCTAGGGGTCGATAAGAAAGGCGAGGAGTTTTTCCAAGTCTCTCTGGGCGGCAAGCAAGCCGCCGAACCGCGCATTGGTAAAATTCTCGGTCCGTCGTTTAGAGCCGAGGAAATTCCGACGGTGATCGAAAAGATTTTGACCACGTTTGTGACGCATCGCGAGGGCGAGGAACTCTTTATCGATGCCTGTCACCGACTGGGCATTGAGCCATTCAAGGAGGCTGTTTATGCAACTGATCATTGATAATGCGGTAACCGAAGACTCTTGGTTGCCGGCAGATCCACAAGACACCACGGCCTCTCCCGACAGAATTGCGTCCCTGGAACAATGGCTAGCTGCCCCCCACCTGCCTGCTGTAGAAGTAACGCCGGGAGAAGACTTTGAACCACTGCTGAACGCCATAGCCGACCTAAAACTCATCGTCGTGAATTTTCCTGATATGACCGACGGACGCGGCTTCTCAATCGCGAGAGCGTTCAGGGAGGCGGGCTATACTGGCGAACTGAGAGCAGCGGGACGATTCATCCGGGATCAGTTACATTACCTAAGACGCTGCGGCTTCAACGCCTTTAATTTACCGGTGGGCACCACATCCGAGGCTGCGTTGAAAAGCTTGCATGAATTTTCAGTCAGCTATCAGGCTGCACAAGACGAACCTGAACCGCTGTTTAAACGAATGAGGTAATCCATGGAAATTGGCGGCATCACCTACACCTTTGCCGCCATCTTCCTCGGTGCGGCAGTGTTTGCTTCCGTCGCACTGTATACCCGCCAACCCATTATTATTGCCTATATCGCCTTGGGCGCCCTTTTAGGCCCCTACGGTAGCGGCGTCATCGGCAACGTTGACTTAGTCGCTGACGCTGGTCATGTAGGCATCATCTTTTTGCTGTTCCTACTCGGTTTAGACATGCAGCCGAGGGCGTTAATCGACAGTCTTCGACAGTCGTCGCTGGTCGCTCTTGTCAGCTCAGCGGTGTTTGCGGGCACCGGTTACGGCATTGCACGGTTGTTCAGCTTTGACCACGGGGATGCGCTGGTAATCGGCGTCGCCCTGATGTTCTCCTCGACGATCATTGGCATCAAACTGCTTCCGACTACCGTGTTACATCACCGACATCTTGGAGAGGTATTAGTCGCGTTACTGCTTTTCCAAGATCTGATGGCAATCATATTCTTGGTGGTGCTACAAAGCGGGTCCTCATCGGGCATCGAGTTAAGCGCCGTGCTAAAACCCTTGGCCTTGCTGCCGGTACTGGGGGCCGGCTGCTGGGCCTCTGTACGATTTATTTTGATCCCACTCATTCGGCGTTTCGATCGCTACCACGAGTACATTTTTCTGCTCTCGGTGGGCTGGTGCCTGGGGGTCGCAGAGCTCGCAGCGATGATTGGCTTATCGGCGGAGATTGGTGGCTTTATGGCGGGCGTCGCGGTCGCTACCAGTCCTATCGCTCAATATATTGCGGTCAGCCTAAAACCCTTAAGGGACTTCTTCCTGGTGATCTTCTTCTTTGCCGTCGGCGCGCAGTTCGATTTGTCGACCCTGCCCGAGGTCGCACTAGCCGCGACCACGCTTGCTCTCGTGATGCTGGGACTGAAACCGCTGGTTTATCACGGGCTACTTAGGCGGGTGAGCGAATCCCATAAGCTTGCCTGGAACCTTGGATTTCGACTTGGACAGTGCAGCGAATTTGCGCTGTTGATTGGGTTTGTCGCCCTGAATACGGGGGCGCTCAGCAGCGAAGCTGGCACGTTAATTCAAGCAACAACGATTCTCACCCTGCTGGCGTCAAGCTACATCGTGGTGCTCAACTTCCCGACCCCGATCGCAATTCGCGAGGAATTGCGCCGGGATTAAGCCTGGCACCCCTTACGAGTGCTGGGTAATGCGTCGGCGCGCTGCAGCTACCCGTTAGCCGACTTGAAGGTCACCTTTCGACTCGGTCATCTTGCAAACCGGTCATCCTACAAACCGGTCACCGTGCAAATCGGTCACCATACTCGACTGCTAGCCTATAAGTCGTAGCCGCGTTCGTCGTGAAGCACCAGATCAAGACCAACGGTCTCTTCTTCCTCACCGACGCGCAAACCCAGCATTAAATCGACCAGCTTCAGCAGCAACCAGCTCACGAGAGCCGTATAGACAAACGTTGCCGCTACGCCGGTGAACTGCACTCCGAGTTGCCCACCGATGGAGGTGATGCCATCGGAGAACCCGTTGCCACTAAACAAACCAAGACTTGGCGCGCAGAAAACGCCTGCCAACACGGTGCCGAGCATGCCGCCGACACCATGGACGGGAAACACATCGAGGCTGTCATCAATCTTTAGCTTATTTTTGAGCGTGATGGTCGCGAAATAGCAGACGACGCCGGCACTCAGTCCAATGACAACCGCGCCCGCGGGACCCACGGAGCCTGAAGCGGGTGTGATCGTGCCAAGTCCCGCAACCATGCCAGTCACAATGCCCAACACCGAAGGTTTGCCGTGACGAAGCCACTCCATTGCCATCCACGCAAGTGCGCCACAGGCAGCGGACAAATGGGTGACCAACATCGCCATCGCCGCACTCGAATCGGCTGCAACAGCAGAACCGGCGTTGAACCCAAACCAGCCAACCCAAAGCATGCCTGCGCCAGTGACTGTCATTGTCAGGTTGTGTGGCGGCATTGCCGTGCTACCGAAGCCTTTGCGTGGCCCCATAAACATTGCTGCCACCAAGGCCGCGACGGCCGCCGTGATATGGACGACGGTGCCACCGGCAAAATCCTGCAGCCCCATGTTACCTAGCCAGCCGCCACCCCAGACCCAGTGACAAACCGGCGCATAAACCACGAGCAACCAGAGGGTGCAGAACACCAGCATGGCAGAGAAACGCATACGTTCAGCGAACGCCCCGACAATTAACGCGGGCGTGATCACCGCAAAGGTCATCTGGAACATGACGAAGAGTGTCTCGGGAATCGAGCCGCTGGCGTTATCCATAGCCACGCCTGCAAGAAACAGATTGCCAAAATCCCCAAGCCAGGGCCCCTGCTCAACACCGGCCGAGCCAAACGCGATGGTGTAACCCGCCACAAACCAAACTAGCGACATGAGCGCGGTCAGGGTAAAACACTGCATTAGTACCGATAGGACATTCTTTGACCGCACAAGACCGCCATAAAACAGTGACAGCCCGGGAATGGTCATAAAGAGCACAAGCGCCGTAGCAGTCAGCAGCCAGGCGGTATCGGCCCCCGAGACATCAGATGCAAATGCGGAAGACGAAATACTGCAGGCAACAGCAGCGGTAGCCGCCAGTAAGGCGGAACGAGATTTGTGGGTCATGAACGTGTCCTTCCGATTATTTTTTCTGGGCGAATTCTGCCACAACGACGGGGTGAAACTCACCTATTCTTTATTTGAAGTGCCTAAACGCAAGTCAGCAACCCGCAGCAGTCCGTGTTCTAATTGACGCTCCAGCGCGTCTTTTAATAATCAATCGCCGCCCGCTTCAGTGATTAGAGGAGTTACTCAGGAATGAGTCTTACAGCAGTTAACGGTATGCGTGTTTCGAAAATTTGCCTTGGCACCATGACCTGGGGCCAACAGAACTCAGAAGCCGAGGCCCACGAGCAGATTGACTACGCACTTGAGCATGGCATCAACTTTATGGATGCCGCCGAAATGTATCCGGTACCCCCTAACGCTGAGACACAAGGCCTAACTGAGGCCTACATCGGCAGTTGGTTTAAAAAACGCGGCAAACGTCAGAGCTGGGTATTGGCGACCAAAGTAACGGGGCCAAATCCGGAATTTGCGTATCTGCGCGGTGGTCCACGATTTTCTTCCAGCCAAATTATCAGCGCCGTTGAAGGCAGCCTCAAGCGCCTGCAAACCGACTATATAGACCTCTATCAGCTCCACTGGCCCGATCGGAATGCTAACTGTTTTGGCCGACGAGGCTTCGAACACGCGCCGGATGAAGTATCGACCCCGATCGAAGAGACACTGCGTGCGCTGGAGAGTCTCGTGACGAGTGGCAAAATTCGAGGCATTGGGGTGTCGAATGAAACACCGTGGGGAGCGATGACGTTTTTAAGGCTGGCGGAACGTGAGGGTTTGCCCAAAATTCAGACCATTCAGAATCCGTACAGTCTGCTCAATCGCAGCTACGAAGTCGGCTTAGCTGAGGTCTCTCATCGTGAAGATGTGGGCTTACTGGCCTATTCCCCGCTCGCAATGGGGCTACTGACAGGTAAATACCGTAACGGTGCCCTGCCGGAGAATTCTCGGATGGCACTCTTCAAGCGTTTCTCGCGCTATGACAGCGAACAAGCTTCCGAAGCCGCAGAACGTTATTGTCAGTTAGCGGAGGAGTCTGGCTTAACGCCGACGCAAATGGCGCTGGCATTTATCAACTGTAGATCTTTTGTACTCTCAAACATTATCGGCGCAACGACTCGCGCACAGTTGGCCGAGAATATAGCGAGCACCGAGGTTACCCTCTCAGAGGCGGTACTTGACGGCATCAACGCTATCCACTCAGCCATTCCAGACCCCTGCCCTTGAGTGCTTCGCAACCATGCGAGAGCGAGCTTCATGGGCGTTCTATACACGACCGATGCTAGGCCCCGCTGGAGCTTAACTCTAGCGACGGGGCTAGCCCCGCTTAAGATTACTTCAACTAAAGATTGACCCAGCTGTTTAGTGCTGGCAGACGAAAGTCTTTACCGCCCCACGAGAGAATCACGCTGTCTGACAGGATCTCCTTCACTAAGAAACCATTGTGTCGCTGCCCCAACGACAGAGACTTGCCGTTAAGCACCACGGTAGACTCTCCCGACGGGTTCCAGTTGTGCACCGAATAAAGCACTGACGGGATCTGGTCTTTTTGCTGTTGCGACATGGAAGAAAGCACCGGTGTCGGATGGGGCGTCAATCGCTCCTGTCCCAGCGCCTCTTCTGCGCGAAGCAGCACGTCGGCGATGTCTATCGGCGTATCCTCGGACGCTGAGATCGCGCCTGAAGCAGCGCTGGACACTCCCTCCGGCGCTGCCGCCTCCGATGTACCGACGTCCACTGTGGACTCCGTCGATGCCAGTCGGCCCATCGCGTCCGGATCTACGCCTGATTGCTGAGACTCGCCCCCGGCTGCCTCGGTCTCGTTTGCGTCCGAATACAGCGCGGCAACTTCGGACGTCACCGACGCATTCTGCGGCCTTCGAGGCTGCGCGGTCGTCGACGTCGAAGGCAGTGACACCTGCGCAGACTTGGCCGTGGGGCTTGTAGACGCTTGCGATGGTCTCGCTTGTATTGGGAGTGTCCTTTGTATTGAAGGTGTCGTTTGTATTGTCGCTTGCGCAGACTCCGGTTTCGTTTCTGCGGAATCGTCAAAGATTAAATATCCAATCGTGACCAGAGCAGCTATACCAAGGGCGCCAAGCGCGCCCATAATTGGCAGATGAAATCTTGAAGGCTCAGTTGCAACAAAGTGTTCTGTGTCGACGGTGGGCACGTTGCCGCTGCGCTGACTATCACCCCGAGAGCGCTTGAGAGCATCGAGAATCATCGACATATCATCGTCCCCCTGTAAGCACGCGTGCGCGTCGCAACGCTTGCTCAGGCGCAAGCGCAACATCCAAGACTTCATTGAGCCGCATCAACGTCTGCTCGCCGACCACCCCATCAGCTTTAAGAGCATGAGCACGCTGAAACAACTTCACGCGAGCAGCCAATGGCGCGTTAAACGTCGTATCCGCCAAGGTGCGCTCTTGTTGGTCGAGCTGTGCAAATAGCTTGGCGATACTTTCGACACCTGCGCCAGTGTCCCCTTCGGCGAGGGGTCGCTGCCAACCGGCTGGCGCCTGCCACCAGTAGCGAAATCCGCCTCCCCAACTTCGCGCCAATTCGACTAACGGCACCAATTCCAACCCGACCTCGGTCATCACCCATGCTGAGCGGGCCTCAAAAGCGACAACCACGGTGGATGCGCTGAACCGATCTGGAGTTTCCATCTGCAAAAGCACCGGGCGCCCCACATTGATGATCGGCTCCCAAACCCGCGTTTCGCCAGCGGTGCATCGCAATCCCGATAAAGTGATGTCCGGACAGCTAACCGCGGGGGCCGGAGCATCGCTGCTCAATTGCCACAATAAGGTAGTCGCTCGATCATCCGACAATAACCACGGTGTTGCGTCCGCACTCGACTGCTTGTTTGGGCTCACAGGGGAATCTGATGACAGTTGTGACGTCGATGACTGCGGATTCGGGTCACCGACTGAATCCTCGCGACCAAGCATCAGCACCAATACGACGGCCACAACCGCGATGGTCACCAGCCCTGCTCCGACTAACCAGCCGCGAAGTTTTCCGCTCTGCTGACTGTCACCAAAAACTTCTGCGGCGGCGGAGCGCACGAGGCCCCGACTCACACGACTCTGCTGGCGTCCATAGGCGCCCAACAAAGTGCGGTCACAGAGCAAGTTGATCTGGCGCGGTATACCCCGAGTCCGACGATGAATCTCCCGGACGACGCTGGCAGGAAACAATTCCCGGCTACCGGAAAGCCCAGCGACCTCCAGTCGATGCCGAATGTAGGCGCGGGTTTCGTCAACGCTCAAGGGCTGAAGATCGTAGCGTGCGGTGATGCGCTGATTTAACTGGCGCAGCTCCGGACGATGAAGCTTTTCCGTTAGTTCGGGCTGCCCAATCAGAATAATTTGCAGCAGCTTTTCGTCATCGGTCTCAAGATTGGTGAGTAGGCGGATCTGCTCGAGCACATCGAAGTCAAGGTGTTGTGCCTCGTCGATCATCAGCACGGTTTTACGTCCTGCAGCGTGGTTATCGAGCAAAAACCGATGTAGCGCGTCGGTCAGCCGCTTCAAGCTGTCGGTGCCTTGGGGATAGTCAATTTGCAGTTCGTCGCAAACTGTCGCAAGCAATTCAACCGCGCTCAAGGCCGGGTTCAGGACAATCGCCAGATCCGTGGTCTCGGGCATCTGCTCGAGCAAACAGCGGTTGATGGTGGTCTTACCGGTACCCACTTCTCCGGTCAATAAAATGAAACCGCCACCACTCCCCACGCCGTATAACAAATGCGCTAGCGCATCTCGATGGCGTGGACTCATAAACAGATAGCGCGGGTTCACCGATATCGAGAACGGCGACTCTGAAAGACCAAAATATTGGTGATACATAGCGTTAGATCTGTGAGCTGACTGCCAATGAGGCGACGATTGATAAGCTTGTCATAGATAAGTCACCGAGGGGAACATACTTGAGAGACAAAAAAACATACTGTATGTTCAAATATCGACGAAAGCGTCATCGACGCGAATTTTATACGATCTAGGAGACAAGCGAGATGGCCCTGCCCCCAATTCTCAAAGACAACCTGCGCCTGCCGGTTGTGGGATCACCCCTATTCATCATTTCTACACCGGACCTGGTGATAGCCCAATGCAAAGCGGGCATTGTCGGTTCTTTTCCGGCGCTAAATGCCCGACCCGAGCACGTGCTCGAAGAGTGGTTGATCCGCATCAATGAGGAATTAGACGCCTACAACCAAGCTAATCCTGACAAGCCCGCGGCCCCCTACGCCGTCAACCAAATCGTGCACGGATCCAATAATCGCCTTCAGCACGATTTAGAAATGTGCGTCAAATACAAAGTGCCCATCGTCATCACTTCCCTCGGTGCGAAGGTCGAAGTGAACGAGGCGGTTCACAGCTATGGTGGCATTACGCTGCACGACATCATCAACAACCGGTTTGCCAAAAAAGCCATCGAGAAAGGTGCCGACGGTTTGATTGCCGTCGCTGCCGGTGCTGGCGGTCATGCGGGAACCCAATCACCCATGGCACTGATTCAGGAAATACGCGAGTGGTTTGATGGGCCCCTGTTGCTATCGGGTTCCATTGCCTCGGGGGACGCAGTGCTTGCGGCGCAGGCCATGGGCGCTGATCTGGGTTACATCGGTTCAGCCTTCATCGCTACCGAGGAGGCAAACGCTGAGCAAGGCTACAAGCAGGCCATTGTCGACTGCGGTGCCGACGACATCGTGTACAGCAACCTGTTTACCGGCGTTCACGGTAATTATCTGAGACCCTCCATCGAGAGTGCTGGCCTCGACCCCAACAACCTACCGGTAAGCGATCCCACGCAAATGGACTTTGGCTCTGGCGGCAATCAGGACGCCAAGGCCTGGAAAGACATTTGGGGCTCAGGGCAAGGCATCGGCGCGGTCAAAACGATCGGCACAGTTGCCGATTACGTCGCGAAACTCACGGATGAATACCAAGCAGCTAGAGCGAGGCTCCTCAATACATGAGTGACGATAAGCGAATTCCGCGCAGCAATGACGATGACTATAGCGCCGAGATAATTGCGCAGCGCCAGCAATTTATCGAAGAAAAAACCGGCGTCGAACTGAATCACACCAAACAGTTTTCCTATGACCCGCAGGTAATGGCGGGCAATATCGAAAACATCTGGGGTGTCACTCAGGTGCCGATTGGCGTGGCAGGCCCCCTGCTTGTCAATGGTGAACACGCGCAGGGTGAATTCTACGTTCCGATGGCGACCGTCGAAGGCACTATGCTGGCCAGCTATAACCGAGGCATGAAAGTGATTCGCGAATCGGGTGGCGTTAAAACGACGGTATCCGCCGAATCGATGCAGAGGGCGCCGGTGTTTATCTTCGCTGATGCACGCGAGGCCCGGGATTTTCAGATTTGGCTGCGAGAAAATTTCGAGGCTATCAAGGCGCAGGCAGAGAGCACGACCTCAGTCGGGAAGCTCCTCGAAATCGAGAATTACCACGCCCACAACTTTATCGCGACCCGCTTCGACTACTCTACCGGTGATGCCGCCGGGCAAAACATGACGAGTCGAGCGACCTTCTTTGCCTGCGAGTGGATTCGAGAAAACTACCCAGGAAAATTACGCAATTACATGCTGTCGGGCAATTTTGACACCGAAAAGAAAACTTCATCGGTCAATATGCTGAAAGGCCGCGGCAGACGGGTAACTGCAGAGTTAAC
>CBFHHJ010000021.1:0-19530 GCA_965655505.1 Luminiphilus sp. | reverse complement strand
GTCCAAAGGCAAGGGATTCCAGGGTGCTGTAAAGCGCTGGAATTTCAGCATGCAGGACGCTACCCACGGTAACTCGCTGTCGCATCGTGCACCCGGTTCTATCGGTCAGTGCCAGACTCCAGGTCGAGTATTTAAGGGTAAGAAGATGGCGGGGCACATGGGTGCTGAGCGTGTCACTACCCAGGGTCTCGAGATTGTTCGGGTCGACGCTGAGCGTAACTTGCTCCTTATTAAAGGTGCGGTACCCGGTGCTCCAGGTGGCGAAGTAATTGTTCGTCCGACAGTTAAATCGACGGGCACTGCCCCGTCACAGTCTTGAGAGCGGGGGCGACGCTGTGGAATTGAATGTAGTTAAGCCCGGCAGCGTCGACGCTGGCACAGTATCTGTGTCAGAGGCGACGTTTGCTCGTGAATACAACGAGGCGTTGGTTCACCAGGTGGTTACCGCGTATCTCGCGGGCGGCCGTCAGGGAACACGGGCCCAAAAGAACCGTTCTGCGGTTGCCGGTGGTGGTAAGAAGCCCTGGCGTCAAAAGGGTACTGGTCGTGCTCGCGCAGGTACCATTCGCTCGCCAATCTGGCGCTCGGGTGGTGTCACTTTTGCAGCGACTCCCCAGGATCACTCGCAGAAAGTGAACAAGAAGATGTATCGCTCGGCCATGCGCTCAATTCTTTCTGAGCTGGCTCGCACCGATCGACTTCTGGTTGTTGAGAATTTCGACGTTGAGCAGCCCAAGACCAAGTTGTTGGCCGAGCAGTTGAAGGGCTTCGGTGTCGAGAACGTATTGATCATCGCGGGTGAGGTCGACAAGAACCTGTACCTGGCATCGCGCAACCTGCACAAGGTCGACGTGTCGGATGTTGAAGGTGTTGATCCAGTGAGCTTGATCGCCTTCGACAAGGTGATGATCACGGTCGACGCGGTGAAGAAGTTTGAGGAGGCCTTGGCGTGAACCAGGAGCGAGTTTTCCAGATTCTGCTTGGGCCCCACGTGTCCGAGAAAGCGGCCATCGTTGCCGAAGACAGCAATCAGTATGTCTTCAAAGTAGCGTTGGACGCGACAAAGACAGAGATCAAGACGTCCGTTGAGCAGTTGTTCAAGGTCAAGGTTGATGACGTGCGTACGCTGCGCGTGAAGGGCAAAACAAAGCGCAACCGCTTTGGCCTCTCGACCAAGCCGTCTTGGAAGAAAGCATATGTACGTCTGGAGCAGGGTCAGGAAATTGACTTTGCCTCAATGGCTTAAGGGGACGATTCGTCATGGCAATCGTAAAGAGTAAACCGACATCAGCAGGCCGTCGTCACCACGTACGCGTGGTCAACGATGATCTGTACAAAGGGCGTCCCCACGCGCCGCTGCTGGAGAAAAACTCCAAGAGCGGTGGCCGAAACAACGCCGGACGCATCACTACGCGTCACATTGGTGGTGGCCACAAGCATCACTATCGCGTTATCGACTTTAAGCGCAATAAAGATGGCATTCCGGCGACGGTTGAGCGGGTTGAATATGATCCCAACCGCACCGCGCACATTGCACTGATGTTGTACGCCGACGGTGAGCGTCGCTACATCATCGCGCCCAAGGGCGTAAAGGCGGGCGATACCCTGTATTCGGGTGCGGCAGCGCCGATCAAGGCCGGTAACTGCTTGCCGATCCGCAACATTCCAGTGGGTGCAGTCATTCACGCAATCGAAATGAAGCCAGGCAAAGGCGCACAGCTTGCCCGTTCTGCTGGTGCTTCGGTTCAGTTGGTTGCTCGTGAAGGCCAGTACGCCACGATTCGTCTGCGCTCCGGTGAGATGCGCAAGGTGCCTGTTGACTGCCGCGCCACACTGGGCGAAGTGTCTAACTCAGAGCACAGCCTGCGCAAGCTCGGTAAAGCCGGTGCTGCACGTTGGCGCGGTGTTCGCCCAACGGTTCGTGGTGTTGCCATGAACCCGGTTGATCACCCCCATGGTGGTGGTGAAGGTCGTACCTCTGGTGGTCGTCATCCTGTGACACCCTGGGGTGTGCCGACTAAGGGTTACAAGACCCGTAAGAATAAGCGCACCGACGGCTTTATTGTTCGCCGTCGTGGCAAGAAGTAACCGCTGAAGGAAAGAGGATTTATTTGTGCCACGTTCATTAAAAAAAGGCCCCTTCATTGACCTTCACCTGTTGAAGAAGGTGGAAGCTGCGGTTGAGAGCAACGATCGTCGTCCAATCAAGACCTGGTCACGTCGTTCCATGATTTCGCCCGATATGGTCGGACTCACTATTGCTGTTCACAACGGTCGTCAGCACGTCCCCGTTCTTGTTAACGAAGACATGGTTGGCCACAAGTTAGGTGAATTCGCAGTGACCCGCACGTTTAAGGGCCACATTGTTGACAAGAAAGCCAAGCGATAAGGCGGGGCGGAGAGAGTGACGATGGAAGTATCAGCAAAACTTCGCGGCGCGCGCATCTCAGCGCAGAAAGCCCGACTGGTCGCTGACCAGATTCGTGGTAAGCCGGTTGAGGAAGCGCTTAGCGTACTTGAGTTCAGCACCAAGAAAGCGGCCCATATGGTTCGTAAGCTGTTGAACTCGGCAATCGCAAACGCCGAAAACAACGAAGGCGCAGACGTTGATGAGCTGCGTGTCTCGACGATTTTCGTCGATGAGGGTCTCACCATGAAGCGTATGCGTCCGCGTGCGAAAGGTCGTGGTGATCGAATTTTGAAGCGCACCTGTCACATCACTGTGAAAGTTGCGGACAGCGAAAGCTAAGGGGACTGTCGCATGGGTCAGAAAGTACATCCGACCGGTATTCGCCTGGGTGTGGTCAAGGATCACAACTCAGTCTGGTACGCGGACAGCAAGAGCTACTCAAAAAACCTGATCAGTGATCTGGAAGTGCGCGATTACATTCTGCGCAAGCTGGATGCCGCTTCGGTAAGCCGAGTGGTTATCGAGCGTCCTGCGCAAACCGCACGGGTCATTATCCACACTGCGCGCCCCGGTATTGTCATTGGCAAGAAGGGCGAAGATGTTGAGAAGCTGCGCCAGGAGCTGAGCGCGCGCATGGGTGTTCCTGTGCACATCAACATTGAAGAGATCCGCAAGCCTGATCTCGACGCGCGTCTGGTTGCCCAGAACGTCGCACAGCAGCTCGAGCGCCGGGTAATGTTCCGTCGCGCGATGAAGCGTGTTGTACAAAACGCCATGCGCCAGGGTGCTGAAGGCATCAAGGTGCAGGTTGGCGGACGTCTTGGCGGTGCCGAGATTGCACGAACTGAGTGGTATCGGGAGGGGCGCGTGCCATTGCACACGCTGCGTGCCGATATCGATTACGCGACCTACGAAGCACACACCACTTACGGCGTTATCGGCGTCAAAGTGTGGATCTTCAAGGGTGAAGTCATTGGTGGTGGCGAAGAGGGGCAAGAGCCTCGTCGCGCGGCAGCCAGCTGAGGCCGGTTAGAGGACTGAATCATGCTGCAACCAAAACGTACTAAATTCCGCAAGATGATGAAGGGCCGCAATCGCGGTCTGGCAGAGCGCGGCAGTAAAGTGAGCTTCGGCGAATATGCGCTGAAGGCTACTGGTCGGGGTCGTATTACGGCTCGTCAGATCGAAGCTGCTCGTCGTGCAATGACTCGTCACATTAAGCGGGGCGGAAAGATCTGGATTCGTATTTTCCCCGACAAGCCAATTACTGGTAAGCCGTTGGAAGTACGTCAGGGTAAAGGTAAGGGTAACGTCGAGTACTGGGTCGCGCAGATCCAGCCTGGTCGTGTGCTTTATGAAGTAGAGGGCGTATCGGAAGAGTTGGCTCGCGAAGCATTCGCGCTGGCCGCATCAAAGCTGCCGATACAGACCACGTTTGTTAAACGGTCGGTGATGTGATGAAAGCTAGCGAACTGCGTGAAAAATCAGCGGATGAGCTGAACAGCGAACTGCTCAAGTTGCGTGAAGAGCAATTTAAGCTGCGCATGGCGGCGTCTACGGGTCAGTTGGGTCAATTCCATCTGCTCAAGCAGGCGAAGCGTGATATCGCCCGCGTCAAGACCGTGCTGCAACAGAAGGTAGAGAGCTAATGGCATCCACAGAGAAGCGTACCCGCGCGGTACAGGGCCGTGTTGTCAGTGACAAGATGGACAAGACCATCACGGTTTTGGTTGAGCGTCGTGTGAAGCACCCGGTGTATGGCAAGTACATCACTCGGTCTTCAAAGATTCACGCGCACGATGAAAACAACACCGCAGGTTTGGGTGACAGTGTACTGGTCGCCGAGTCGCGCCCACTGTCCAAGACCAAAACCTGGACATTGTTGGAAGTACTGGAGACGGCTACCCAGATCTAAGGATCAGGTGGCGATAGCGGCATAGTCCGCAGGTTGGAGTAAAGAGATGATTCAGACTCAGTCGTATTTGGAAGTTGCTGACAACAGCGGAGCGCGTCGTGTGATGTGCATCAAGGTGCTGGGCGGCTCCAAGCGTCGTTATGCACGTGTCGGCGATCTGATCAAGGTCACCGTTAAAGAAGCGATTCCCCGTGGCAAGGTCAAAAAGGGCCAGGTCATGACGGCAGTTGTTGTACGTACCCGTAAGGGTGTTCGTCGTCCCGACGGTTCGTTGATTAAGTTCGATGAGAACGCCGCGGTTCTGCTGAACAACCAAGACGCACCGATCGGAACCCGTATCTTCGGCCCGGTCACCCGCGAACTTCGCGGTGAGAAGTTCATGAAGATTATTTCTCTGGCGCCAGAAGTTATCTGAGCGACAGGAAGAGAGGATTAGGCAGATGGCGAAGATCAAGCGTGACGATGAAGTTGTCGTCCTGACAGGCAAGGACAAGGGTAAGCGGGGCACCGTGCGCCAGGTTCTTGATAACGGCAAAGTGCTGGTAGCAGGTGTGAACATGATCAAGAAGCACACCAAGCCCAACCCCCAGGCGGGTGTTGCGGGTGGCATCGTTGAAAAAGAGGCCCCTATCCAGATTTCAAACGTTGCGATCTTCAACGGAAGCAGCAACAAGGCAGATCGCGTTGGCTATCGCATCGATGATGGCAAGAAAGTGCGCATCTATAAGTCCAGCGGCGAAGTGATTGACGCCTGAGTTTGACTCAGTGCACGAGGTAGCAAAAAGATGGCAACCCTGAAAACAGCATACCGCAATGAGATTGCACCGAAGCTCAAAGAAGAGCTCGGTCTGTCCAATGTGATGGAAGTTCCACGTATCACCAAGATCACCTTGAACATGGGTGTGGGTGAAGCGGTTGGTGATAAGAAAGTGCTTGAGAATGCACTAGCTGATATGACCAAGATCGCGGGACAGAAGCCGGTAGTCACCAAGTCACGCAAGTCAATTGCGGGATTCAAGATTCGTGACGATTGGCCTATTGGCTGCAAGGTAACCCTGCGCGACGAGCGTATGTATGAGTTCCTTGAGCGCCTCATCAGCATTGCGATTCCTCGAATTCGTGACTTCCGGGGTCTGAGCCCTAAGTCATTTGATGGTCGAGGCAACTTTGCCATGGGTGTGACCGAGCAGATCATTTTCCCAGAGATTAACTACGACGAAGTGGACACGTTGCGCGGTATGGATATCGTCATTACGACAACCGCCGCCAACGATGATCAGGGCCGCGCATTGCTGCGTGCGTTCAACTTCCCGTTCAAAGGCTAAGGGGTATATAGGAATGGCCAAGAAGTCGATGATCGCACGTGAAGCAAAGCGCGCGAGCACTGTAGCCAAGTACGCCGAGAAGCGCGCCAAGCTGAAGGAAATTCTTAACAGCCAGAGCGCTTCCGATGAAGAGAAGTGGGATGCGCAGATTCAGCTCCAGAAGCTGCCGCGCAACTCTAGCCCTGTTCGTCAGCGTCGTCGCTGTCAGATCACCGGTCGTCCTCACGGCGTCTATCGAAAATTCGGATTGTGCCGCAACAAGCTGCGTGAAGCAGCGATGCGCGGCGATGTGCCGGGCCTGGTTAAGTCCAGCTGGTAACGGAGTAATAGTCTTATGAGCATGCAAGATCCCATCAGCGACATGCTGACTCGACTGCGCAACGCGCAGATGGCCGGCAAGAAGTTCGTTGAAATGCCCGGTTCCAAGCTTAAGGCAGCGGTCGCCAAGGTGTTGGTTGACGAGGGCTACGTAGCCTCGTTCGATCTCGATACCGACGGTAAGCCCCGTCTGTCCATTGAGTTGAAATATTTTGATGGCAAGCCCGTCATTGCAGAGATTCAGCGCGTGAGCAAACCCAGCCTCCGTCGCTATTCTGGCAAAGGTGAGCTGCCAACTGTCCGGGGCGGTCTCGGAGTGGCTATCGTTTCCACATCTCACGGTGTGATGACCGATCGTGCAGCACGCGCTGCCGGTGTCGGCGGCGAAGTGCTCTGCACCGTATTCTGAATCGACGCATTTATAGAGCAGACTGAGTTATGTCACGAGTTGCAAACAATCCGGTCACATTGCCTAAGGGCGTCGATGTCAGCATCGATGGCAGCAATGTCTCCGTTAAAGGTGGTAAGGGCACGATGGAAATGTCCCTGGTCGATGGCATTGAGATCAAGGTCGAGGATGGTCAAGCATCCATCGTCTATGACATCAATGGCAATCGGGCTATGGCTGGCACTACACGCGCTCTGCTGAACAATTTGGTAAAGGGTGTTTCTGACGGTTGGGAAAAGAAGTTGGTTCTCAACGGCGTTGGTTATCGAGCCAAGGCGGCGGGTAAGACTGTCAATCTGACCGTGGGCCTGTCTCACAACGTCGATTATCAGCTGCCAGAAGGTATCTCCGCTGAAACCCCTACCCAGACCGAGATCGTGATCCGGGGTATGGACAAGCAGGCTGTTGGCCAGGCGGCTGCGGAAATTCGCAGCTACCGTCCGCCAGAGCCATACAAGGGCAAAGGTATTCGCTACGCCGACGAGCACGTACGGCGCAAAGAAGCCAAGAAGAAGTAAGTAGGTAGGGCAATGAACGAGAAAACGACATCCCGTATACGTCGCGCTCGCAAATCGCGTGTGCGTATGCGCAAAGCTGGTGCAACTCGCCTTACCGTGCATCGCACGCCGCGTCACATTTACGCGCAGGTGATTGCCCCTGAAGGTGACAAAGTTTTGGTAAGCGCCTCGACGCTCGATAAAGATCTGCGTGGCGGTAACACCGGCAATATCGATGCGGCGGCAGCGGTCGGCAAGTTGATTGCAGAGCGCGCAAAAGAGGCAGGCATTTCAGCGGTAGCATTTGACCGTGCCGGCTTTAAATATCACGGCCGCGTCAAGGCGCTGGCTGATGCAGCCCGTGAAGGCGGATTGGAGTTTTAAGAATTATGGCGTTTAACGATCAGAGAAAAGACCAGCGTACTGAAGGTGATCTTCAGGAGAAGCTGGTACAGGTTAACCGCGTAGCTAAGACGGTTAAGGGCGGTCGCATCATGAGCTTCACTGCACTGACGGTTGTTGGTGACGGTAAAGGTCGCGTTGGTTACGGACGTGGTAAGGCCCGCGAAGTGCCAGTTGCGATTCAAAAAGCAATGGAAGCGGCGCGACGCAATATGATCAAGGTTGAGTTGACGGACGGTACGCTGCAGTACCCCGTTAAAGCCAACCACGGCGCCTCAAAGGTTTACATGCAGCCTGCATCAGAGGGTACCGGCGTGATCGCTGGTGGCGCGATGCGAGCGGTGTTGGAAATTGCCGGTGTGCACAACGTATTGGCCAAGTGTTACGGCTCCACTAACCCGGTGAACGTGGTTCGTGCTACCTACAACGGTCTGCGTGATATGTGCTCACCCGACGCGGTCGCCGCCAAGCGTGGCAAGACCGTCGAAGAGATCCTCAGCTGAGGCCGGAGTCAGTAGTCATGAGCAAGACAATGATTAAAGTTACCCAGATTAAGAGCACCGCAGGTCGCCTGCCGAAGCATAAGGCATGTGTAGCGGGCCTGGGTTTACGTCGGATCGGCCACACCGTCGAGGTAGAAGATACCCCGTCAGTGCGCGGCATGATCAATAAAGTGCACTACTTAGTGCGCGTAGAGGGTTAAACCAATGTCGGATGATATGCGTTTAAACAGTCTAAGCCCCGGTGACGGTGCCAAGCGCGATGCAAAGCGCGTTGGTCGTGGTATCGGTTCAGGCACAGGCAAGACAGCCGGTCGTGGTCACAAGGGTCTGAAGGCACGCTCGGGCGGTACCGTTAAGCCCGGTTTTGAAGGCGGCCAGATGCCGCTCCAGAAGCGCTTGCCTAAGTACGGCTTTACTTCGCGCATTGGTCGCACCACTGCTCAGATCCGTTTGCATGAGTTAAACGCGGTCGAAGGTGACGTAGCTGATCTTGAGGCGCTGAAAAAGGCTGACCTGGTAAAAGAAGACGTGCTGCGTGCACGCGTGTTTTTGTCAGGCACCATCGAGAAAGCGGTCAACGTTAAAGGTCTTGCGGTCACCAAAGGTGCACGTGAAGCCATTGAAAAAGCTGGTGGGAGCGTCGAGGCGTAATCCATGGCTAACGGAATGCCGTCAATGAACAACGCGGGAATGGGCGAATTATTCGCCCGTCTTCGTTTTGTATTGCTCGCTCTGATCGTCTATCGCATCGGGACACACATCCCTGTGCCCGGAATCGATCCCGAGCAGCTGTCGGCACTGTTTGACCAAAACCAGGGCACGATTCTGGGCCTGGCTAACGTATTCTCGGGCGGTGCCCTTGAGCGTATGAGTATTCTTGCGCTTGGCATCCTGCCGTATATTTCTGCGTCCATTATTATGCAGTTGATGTCGGCAGTGACACCCCAATTGGAAGCGTTAAAGAAGGAAGGCGAGTCGGGCCGTCGTAAGATTTCTCAGTACACCCGCTACCTTACAGTCGCGCTGGCCTTAGTACAGGGCACGGGCATGACGGTAGGTCTGGCGAATCAGGGCCTGACCTTTGATAGCTCTATCAGTTTCTTCGTTATCGCGGTGACGTCGCTGGTAACGGGCGCGGTATTTATGATGTGGCTCGGTGAGCAGATTACTGAGCGCGGCATTGGCAACGGCATCTCGCTCTTGATTTTCGCGGGCATTGCCGCCGGTTTGCCTGCTGCCATTGGTCAGTCTCTTGAGCAGGCCCGTCAAGGCGAGCTCAACATCCTGATTTTGTTGTCGATTGTTGCACTCGCAATCGTGGTGATTTATTTGGTGGTCTACATTGAGCGCGGTCAGCGGCGCATTACGGTGAACTACGCCAAGCGTCAGCAGCAGGGCCGCCAGCAGTACCAGGCGCAGTCATCGCATCTGCCGCTCAAGGTCAACATGTCGGGTGTTATTCCTGCAATTTTTGCAAGCTCGATCCTGCTGTTCCCAGCATCAGTGGCCCAGTGGTTTGGCAGCGCAGACAGCGCCGATTGGCTACAGGATTTGGCGGTAGCCATCGGTCCAGGGCAGCCCCTTAACATTATTTTGTTTACCGGCTTCATTATATTTTTCTGCTTCTTCTACACCGCGTTGATGTTTAACCCGCAGGAAGTGGCAGACAACCTGAAGCGATCCGGCGCATTTGTTCCCGGTATTCGCCCGGGGCAGCAGACCGCCAATTACATTGATGGCGTTCTGACTCGATTGACCGTATTCGGTTCGGCGTACATTGCGTTGGTTTGCTTGCTACCCCAGTTTTTGGTGGTCATGTTCAACGTACCGTTTTACTTGGGCGGCACCTCAATGTTGATCGTTGTGGTGGTGGTCATGGACTTCATGGCCCAAGTCCAAAGTCATTTGATGTCGCACCAGTATGAGGGTGTGATGAAAAAAGCCAACCTAGCCAATACCGGCCCCGCCGGCCGGCTGCGTTAGGTTCTAGGAGCGAGAGATGAAAGTAAGAGCTTCCGTTAAGAAGGTATGCCGCAACTGCAAAGTGGTTCGCCGTAACGGTGTCGTGCGAGTGATCTGTTCAAGTGATCCGCGCCACAAGCAGCGCCAAGGCTGAAGTTGTTGAACTTTAGTCGGCAAATCAGTAATATGCGCGCCCCCTCCGTTTGGGAGTGGGCGGCCAGAGCGTGCCCCGCGATTGTGCAGGGTAACGCCAGTAACGTTTGGAGATAAATCGATGGCGCGTATCGCCGGTGTCAACATTCCCGATCACAAGCACGCAGTGATTTCACTGACCTATATCTTTGGTATTGGTCGCACTCAAGCCCGACGTCTACTCGACGTTTCTGGCATTGAGCATTCGACCAAGGTCGGAGACCTCTCAGAGGGTCAGCTTGATCAACTGCGTAACATGGTTAGCGAGATGACCGTTGAAGGTGATCTCCGTCGTGAAGTGTCCATGAACGTCAAGCGACTGATGGACCTGGGTTGTAACCGTGGCCTTCGTCATCGTAAGAGTCTGCCTCTGCGCGGACAACGTACCAAAACCAACGCTCGTACCCGTAAGGGACCCCGTAAGCCCATCCGTAAGTAATGGCAGGGCACTTCGAGTGCCGTTCTAGTGTAGCTACATCCTAATTTGTAGCGTTGATATTGAGATAGGAAAACATGGCCAAGAACGCCAAAAGCGCCAAGACGACCAAGCGCAAAATTACTAAGCAGGTTGTCGATGGTGTCGCACATATTCACGCATCGTTTAACAACACGATTGTGACCATCACGGACCGTCAGGGTAATACCCTGAGCTGGGCGACTGCAGGGGGCTCTGGCTTCCGTGGTTCGCGAAAGTCCACCCCGTTTGCAGCTCAGGTAGCTGCAGAGCGCGCGGGTGAGGCAGCAAAAGAGTACGGTCTCAAGAATCTTGATGTGGAAGTTAAAGGACCCGGACCCGGTCGCGAATCGGCTGTTCGTGCTCTTAATGCCTGTGGCTACCGTATCAGCAACATCACCGATGTGACGCCCATCCCCCACAACGGATGCCGTCCACCGAAGAAGCGTCGCGTATAACGCCGCTAGCGCCGAGGATTAAACAGAATGGCTCGATATATTGGACCCAAGTGTAAGCTCTCTCGTCGTGAGGGTACCGATCTTCAATTGAAGAGCGGTGTTCGCGCGCTGGATGCTAAATGTAAAGCTGAAACAGCACCTGGTCAGCATGGCGCCCGACGTGGTCGTCTATCTGACTACGGCGTTCAGCTGCGTGAAAAGCAGAAAGTTCGTCGTATCTATGGCGTGCTCGAGAAGCAGTTCCGTAACTACTACAAGGCCGCTGCCCGCATGAAAGGCGCGACCGGCGAAAACTTGCTGCAGTTGCTCGAAGGACGTCTCGATAACGTGGTCTACCGAATGGGCTTTGGTAGCACCCGTTCAGAGGCACGTCAGCTGGTCGCTCACAAGTGCATCGTGGTTAACGGCACGGTCGTTAACATCCCGTCGTTTCAGGTGTCTCCCGGCGATGTCGTTGCCGTGCGTGAGAAGGCCAAGAAGCAGTTGCGCATTCAGTCAGCAGTATCGCTGGCCGAGCAGCGTGGTGAGCCCGAGTGGATTGAAGTGAATTCAGAAAAACTCGAAGGCACCTTCAAGGCTAAGCCAGAGCGTTCAGATCTCTCGAGTGAGATCAACGAAAACCTGATCGTGGAACTGTACTCCAAGTAATTCTTGAATCTCAGTTTCCTAATTTTGTTCTTACAGCAGGTGCCCTATGACCAGTTCGGTAAATGAATTTCTTACACCTCGCGTCATCAAGGTAGACGAAAAGTCCACCACCCGCGCGCAGGTAACGCTCGAGCCGCTCGAGCGTGGTTTTGGCCACACCCTCGGTAATGCGCTGCGTCGTATTCTTTTGTCATCGATGCCTGGCTGCGCCATTTCCGAAGTTGAGATTGACGGTGTGCTGCACGAGTACTCCGCTATTGAAGGCGTTCAAGAAGACGTTATCGAGATCCTGCTGAACCTGAAAGGCGTTGCCTTGACGATGGCAGGCAAAGACGAAGCTGAACTCACTTTGGTCGCTAAGGGCCCCGGTGTGGTGACAGCGGGTGACATTCAAGTCGATCACGACGTTGAAGTCAGCAACCCCGAGCACGTCATCTGTAACGTGACTGCCGATCGTGAAATCATTATTCGATTGGTGGCCGAGCGTGGCCGCGGCTACTCGCCAGCTGATTCCCGGGAGAATCCTGAAGAAGAAACCCGTTCAATTGGCCGGTTGCAACTTGACGCGTCATTCTCGCCAATCCGTCGCGTTTCTTACGTGGTGGAGTCTGCGCGAGTTGAGCAGCGTACTGACCTCGACAAGCTGGTCATCGATCTGGAAACCAACGGAACGATTGACCCCGAAGAAGCGATTCGCCGCGCAGCGACCATTCTACAGCAGCAGCTTTCTGTGTTTGTCGACCTCGAGGGCGAGACTCAGGCTGCGGCAGCTGAAGCCGATAACGAAGTTGACCCAATTTTGCTGCGTCCGGTCGATGATCTCGAGCTTACCGTACGTTCGGCTAACTGCCTCAAGGCTGAGAACATTTACTACATTGGCGATCTGGTACAGCGCACCGAAGTGGAGCTGCTGAAAACGCCAAACCTCGGTAAGAAGTCATTGACCGAGATCAAAGATGTACTTGCATCCCGTGGTCTGTCTCTCGGTATGCGACTTGAGAATTGGCCACCGGCTAGCCTCAAGAACGATGAGCGATTGCTCAGCGTCTAATTTTTAGGACTCAACCGGCCTGCCGTGAAGGCAGCCCAATCGAAGGAATACGACAATGCGTCATCGTCATAGCGGTCGCCAGCTCAACCGCAACAGCTCCCACCGTAAGGCCATGTTCCGCAATATGGCTGTATCGCTGGTTGAGCACGAGCTGATTAAAACAACGTTGCCTAAGGCTAAGGAACTCCGCGGATACGCCGAGCCCCTGATCACTCTGGCGAAAACTGATAGTGTGGCTAATCGTCGTCTGGCGTTTGACCGCACGCGCAGCAAAGAAGCTGTGGGCAAGCTATTTGAAGAGCTCGGACCTCGTTACCAGGCACGCCCCGGTGGCTACATCCGAATCCTCAAGTGCGGCTACCGCGCTGGCGACAAGGCACCTATGGCCTATGTTGAGTTGGTCGATCGTCCTGAGCCTGAAGTCTTCGATGAAGTCGAGGTTGACGACGAGGATTGATTTACCGGCAGTCGATTGCGTATCAACGCATCGACGCTACTGAGCCCCTACGACATTAGAACGGCGGGCAGCTGGAGTAGATAGGTAGTCTATACAGTTAGGCTAAAGGGTTATGCTAAAAAGCTAGGCCATTTAGTTAGGTCAGATTGATAGCTCTTGTAAGCAACACCGCTTGCCGGCCTGAGAAGACAGCTACCAGACATCAGCCAGCGCAATAAGCACCGTAGCAACACAGTATCGTGAGCGACACAAGTAGCTACAACACCAGATAAAAAGCCCCGGTGGATCGCCATCGGGGCTTTTTTTTGTTCTAGGATTCGACAGTTACTTGGGGGTAGCTAAAATATCGCCACTCACACCGCTATCCTTCAGTGACTATCCAAAGCGAAAATCTTTAAGTGGCTATCCCAAAGCTGCTATCTCAAAGCCACTATCCCAAAGCCACTATCCGTAGCATCCTCCACACCGGCAATTCTTAGAGACGATTACATTGTCGATGTCACTCGTATCCAAGTCATGCGACCCGGTTCATTGACCTGAATCTGGTTCGGGTCGAAGGCGTTGCCACGATTTAGATGCTGCGTGTATGCCTTGTCAAAGGCGTTGTCGATGCCGGCCTCGATCTTGAAATGTGAATTGAGTTGATAGCGGGCAAATAGGTTCATTACCCCCCACCCGGGGGTCTCTCGCACATCCAGGCCTTGGCCTTCAATCCCGGTAGCCGAAGTCGTATCGACTCGGGTTTGAGTTGCGGCACCCTGTACCTGACCACCAAGTTCCCACGAGCCCTCACGCCACGTGAGTTCCGCGAATCCCTCAAGGGGCGCAATTTGCGCGATAGCGCGATCGTCACTGCGATTCTGTCCCCGAACATAGGCTGCACCGGTGCTCACTGACAGCGAGTCGGATAGCGCCCATCGAATGCGTGCTTCGCCGCCGGTCAGTCGTGCATCGATATTGCGATAGATCGATGCGTTGTTACCCGTTTCAACAAAGCGATCCCGCAACACGTAGTTGCGCACGTTATTCCCGAATAGGGATACGTCGAGCTCTATGGCCCCCCAGCGTCCGATACCGCCAACCTCAAGCTGATGGTGTTGCTCAGGTTCTATATCGGGACTTCCTACCCAGCGACCGCTGGGCATCGCAGCATTGGAGGCAACAAACCGTTCGGTGGCATCGGGAGTCCTCACCGATCGTGTTAAGCCGGTGTAGAAACGGAACGGACTCGCTTCGGGCGCGTATTCTATTCGCAATAATCCGCCCAGATTATGATCAGTACGCGCTAACGCAAAATCCTCCCCATAGTATTGGCTGTACAGGTCAGTGGGAGAAAGGGGCATACCGCGGGGATCGAGCGATGCTGCGTCGGCTTGTGACTTTACGTGGTCATAACGCAGGCCGCCCAATAGCCAGATGTCCTGAGTCAGCTGATGGCCTAGCTCGGCGAATACCCCGACTTGCTCGATGGAAACGTCGGGCCACAACACGGAATTCAGTGCCGGCTGTGGCCCCGTGTCATTGAAACGGCGGGCGCTGCGCTCATTGTATTGAGCATCCGTACCGAACTTCCAACGCCCAAGTTGACTGGCGTATTCAGCCGTTAAGCGTCCACCGTAGGTATCTGAGGTTGAAGGCGCGCGCATCCGCATTCGACTATTCGGACGCAGGGAATAGTTATCCATGACATGGTCAACGTTTGCGCGGTACATCTCGGCGTTGATATTGCTTAGGGGGCCCGCAGCCTCGGTCGTCATTCGTAACCTGATGGTGTCATTCACCGCCTCGGGACTGTCCATGCCGGCACCGGGGAACAGGGCGTCGAGGGTCGTTTGATGATCATAGCTCAACTCAATGCGCGAGCTGTCGTCAGGGGTATAACCGAGGATGATGCTTCCGCCCCGCTCGCGATACGCTCCCCGGACCTCATCGCCGTTGCCGTCTTCGTAATCACCCGCGTCCGAGGCGGAACCCAACAGACGCACAAAACCCTGCGTGCTTCCCAAGGCAAGATCAGCACTTAACTCGGTGACATCACTATTACTCCGCCACGCCCCAGCCACTTCACCTCGCACTGATTCATCGGTCTTAAATCGGTCGGTCGTGCGGTTGAAGATTACTGTGCCGCCGGGACCACCACCTCCGTAAGCCAGGGTTTGGCTGCCACGAATAACGGTCACCTCTTGGTATGCGGCGCTGCTCGCATAGGATGTCGGTGGATCCATGCGGTTCGGGCAACCTCCGTGAACGTAGGCACCATCGAGCAAAACGTTGAGCTGTGTCTGACTCATGCCCCGAATTGAGGGATCGATACCGTGCCCCCCCATCCGCGAGCCGGAGACGCCTAGCAGGTCTCTTAGGCTCTCGGCCGTTTCACGACCTGGCGCCATCGACTGGCTGCTCAAATTTGTGATGGTCGCCGGAATTGCCTGCCCAAAGACTTCAACGGTCTCGATGTGTTGGTGATCGTGGTCTGCCAGCGCACAGGGCGCGACAGCCAGCGTCAAGGCAGCCGCTACCGCGCGCTGCATGCGAAAATCCTTCATGGTGTAGCCCTTAAATTGTCTGAGAAAGTGCTTGGTGCAGATCGTTCAGACGTAGGGCGGGGCGCGGCTGGTGAAATCGGGAAAGCGCGATGTGTTAGGAGCCATCCGGTTCGCCATCGCGACAGGCGGAATTTCGGGAAGCTGTGTGGCGGAAAACTGCGGTGGCTGGAGTAGGGCGCTGGCGCCGATAATGTTGTCGAGTGTTAACGCAGGGCAAGATTCGGAGGTGTCGCCCAAGAAGGCTGGCATCTCCATGGTGATTGCACGGTTGCCCTGGAGCGTGCAGATGATGATGGTTACTTCGTTACCGTCTTCACTCGTGTGGGCAACGCTCATGGGGGTCACCATAAACGTCAGTGCGCACTGCAGAACGAGGTTAAGCGCGATTAGCGCTTGCGCTGTCTTGCGGCGCAACATGCCGCGCCTGCGTAAGCGTGCAAGTGAGCCTAGTCGATTAGAAGTGCGAATTCCCATGCGCGGAGTTTACGCGTTTTCGGGGGCAAAAAAAAAGCTGGAATAGCGTATGGTGAAAATACGCGCTAGGCGAGCTTCCTGAAATCCCGCGGGGTTTGCCCATTCATCGCGACAAATGCGCGTCGAAAATTTGAGACATCTTGATAGCCCAATAACAGTGAAATCGCTTCGACGCTCATACGGGTCTCCGCAAGATATTCCTGTGCAAATTCATTAAGCACCCGATTGCGGATGCCGCGGAAGGACTTGCCTTCATTGTTGAGTCTGCGACTTAGTGTACGCGAGGAAACATTCAGCTCATCCGCCATTCTCTCCAAGTTTGGCAGCGGCAATGAGCGGGCTTTCAACGCGTTGTAAAGGTATTCCGAGTACATGCCGACGTCCGATCGGCCCAGCTCGCGCAGACTCTCGTCTAAGAGGCCCATCGATCGCTGCCAGAGACCCTGACTGCAATAAGGCGATAGCGCTTCGAGGAAATCACGGGGCATGAGTACCGCCGATTGCGAGCAATTGAAGACGCTGGGGCCCTGAAAGTGCTCCTCAAAGGCGGTTAAATCCGCAGGGGCTGGAAAGGCAAATTCAAACCGCGTGTTTTCCAATTGGCGGCCCAAAAGGTGCTCGCAATAGCTCTGTACCAGTAGCATGCCGGGCACCGTGTGATAGGGCAGCAGGTCATCTAGATTATTGCCGTAATCTAACTCCACCGCCGTGAAACCCTGACGGTGTTTGAGCCTGACCGATACATAGCTCGCTTCGGTTCGTGTATAGGCGCTCAGCACCATCAGGCCCGCGCCCAAGGATGGCGCATTGATCATTGCAATGCCTAATCGCCCCAGCCCTAAAAATGGGTTATCCAGCCCGAGATAAAAGGCTATTGGGTCGTTGGGGCGTAAGCGGATTGCATTACGCAGCATCTGGTTCATGCCTTGCTTGCTGATCTCGCTCGCGCGCCTCAGCTCGGCCGCATCAAAACCGACGTTTTCGAACAGTTCTCCGTCATCGACACCGAGGCTACTAAGCCGTCTAAACAGCAAGCGTGCGAAAATCGGGTTGAGTCTTTCCATTTACCTAATTTCCATGGGCCGGTTTACATGAGCCTGGTTTTAATGGATTTACTTCCCACAGGATGCGCACTTGCATTTCGCCAAGTCGACCCCTCATGCATCGGTGAATACCGAATCCGAACGAAAGGCTGCATTCATCATTCGTTTCTCTTTGGGTTGTTCTTTTGATTGTTCTTTTGATTGTTCTTCTGATCGTTCACTTGATCATCCTGTGGGTCATTAGCGCAGCGGTTGCGAGGATAGTGAAATCCAGAATGATTGAGCGTGCACTCCCACCACAGGCCAGTTTAAGACAAACATAAGTCATTTTACGCCAGGGGTGTCATAACGAGATATTTGAGGTTATATTCGCGAATGTGGCATTCATAAAAAAACTAATGAATGGGTGTCCTGCGGAATCGCTTTCGGCGCGTTCCGCGATAAATGCTGGTAATACAGCGTAAAACCATAAAAAACCTAAATCAGAGGTACACAATCTATGCGTATTCCCTATGCAAAAAGTCGGATGGCTGTCGCAACTGGCTTATTGATGCTGGGTAGCGTCGCAAGCGCACAGCAGCTCGAGGAAGTCATCGTCACCGCCCAGAAGAAAGCGGAGAACTTGCAGGACGTTCCGATTTCTGTGAGTGCGTTGCAGGGCGAGCGAATTCAGGATGCATCCATCCCAAACATGGCGGCGATCGCTGATTACGTGCCTAACCTTCACATTGCCGAGGCCTCTGTAAACACCAACATCTATATGCGTGGTATCGGTTCGGGTAACAACCGCGCATTTGAGCAGTCGGTGGGCATGTATATCGACGGCGTCTACATGGGTCGTGGTCGTCAGTATCGGGCCGGCTTTCTTGATCTGGAGCGCGTAGAAGTTCTGCGGGGTCCGCAGGGCACACTGTTTGGTAAGAACACCGTTGCCGGCGCGATTAACATTACCACTGCGTCACCGGATATCGGGGGCGAGGTTGAAGGGGAAATTAACGCCTCTTTTGAAGAAAACGGCGGCGAGATTTACGAGGGGTTTGTACAGGGCAGTCTGTCTGACACTGTCGCCGTCCGCTTGGCGGCGCGATACCGCGAAACCGATGGCTACATCGACAACAAGTTCCTCAACAAGAAAGAGGGTGCCACTGAAGAGAGCGGCGTTCGACTTACCGTTGCCTGGCAGCCCAGCGACACCATTGACGTCAACTTTAAGTACTCTAATCTGCAGCGGGATCGTACCGGCGCTAACAGCGCGACCTGGAATTATCTAACGCCCGCAGAGCGCGACGCGAATGTGCCGAACCGGTCAAGCTTTGCGGATTCCGCCTATGCGGTTACTGATATGTTCTACCCCGAGCTCAACGAGATCTCCAAGCAGGACTTCACGACCTATAAGGATAACAACCTCGGAACTGACGGCAGCACGGTGGGCATCAGCTTCAAAGAGGACGGGTACGACGACACCATCCAAAACTTTGCCTTGTCTGCTAACTTCGAGTTTGACTCGGGCACCCTCACCTCGGTAACGGGTTACAGCGATTACGAGATTTTTGACGATGTCGACGTGGATTGGTTGCCTCTGCAGTTCATCGCGCGAGCGGACGACCATGAGTACTATCAGGTCAGCCAGGAATTTCGATTCACCTCAGACTCTGACGGTCCCTTTAATTACACCGTGGGCGCCTACTATGACGAGAATGAACTCGATATGAGAGGCGTGGTCACGATTGACACCAACTTTGATGGGCTGTTCCCCCTATTTGTGGCACGCGCCAATGGCTTGCCAGACGCCGCAGCGCCGTTGATGCCCCAGAACTTGCTGGATCCACTCACGGGTGGAGCCTATAGCGCCAATCAGGTCAGTCGAAACAATGAGTTCGTCCAGGGAAGTGAGTCGTGGGCTGTGTTTGCGCAGGCGAGCTACGACATCAGCGATACCCTAAGCCTCACGGTGGGTGCTCGATACACCGAAGAAGACAAGGATGTTGTGGGTAACCAGTATTTGGGTGACTCAAACTGTGGCTTAGACGGCCGAGCCGATACGTCGCTGCCAGGCTGTGAAAATGGCTACAGCTACTTTTTGTACATCACCCAGGCGACGAGCTTTAACACCTATGAGCGTCGCTACACCGATGAGCGTTCGACGGATAACTTTGCGCCATCGGCCACGCTCTCCTGGGATATGTCCGATAGCTCAATGCTCTACATTACTGCCTCCGAGGGCTTTAAGTCCGGTGGCTTCAGCGCCGCGGATGATGGTCAGCCCGCGGGTCTCGCCCCGGGGCAAATTCCACCCCCCGGCTTCATTGGCACAACGCCAAACGAAGATTTCGAGTTTGACGATGAAACCGTGACCTCCTTCGAAGTTGGCGGTAAGCACGAGCTTCTCGATGGCGCGATGCGTCTAAACTGGGCAGCGTTCTACTC
>CBFHHJ010000020.1:0-20070 GCA_965655505.1 Luminiphilus sp. | reverse complement strand
AAAGAAGATTACGACGGTACGCCACTCGTAACGAACAACTTCCAGAATCAGCAGAGCGGACAATATTTCCAACAGGAATTCCGCCTTTCGGGCAACAGTGATGGTCCGCTCGGCTGGTACACAGGAGTGAGCTATTACGAAGAGGATCTTGACGCGCAGTTCACAGCAATCGGCAGCGAAGACCTCATGTGTCAGTACTACCTCAATTACTATGCCGACTATTACGGTTATGACTTTTATACCGGGTGCAGCGACTACTACTACGATTTCTATCCTTCCGCTGACGGCAACCTGACGGAAACGGGCATTATCAAAGGCAAATACACAGGCTGGGCCGCCTACGTTAACGCCGACTATGACATCACCGAAACGTTCAATGTCGAAGTGGGGATCCGATACACTGAAGACAAGAAAGACTTCGCCATCAGTGTCCTCGAGCCCGAGAGCTATCTCGGACCGTACTTCACCTATGGCTTCGCCACCACCGAGTACATCACTGACAGCGACAGCTGGGACGATCTCTCAGGCCGAGTGCTCGCGCGCTGGACCCCCAGCGACGAACTGATGCTTTTCGCCAGCTATACACAGGGCTTCAAGTCCGGTGGCTTCGGCAGCTTCTGGGTACAACAACCAGGTGATCCCGAAGCGATCCCCGAGGCGGGGCAGGTCATCTCACGCGAAGACGGCTTTGTGCCGGGCACTTTCGAACCAGAGACCGTGGACTCCTACGAAATTGGCCTGAAAACCAGTTATCTCGATGGTCGCGGCAATTTTGACGTCACACTGTTCAATTACCAGTATCAGGACATGCAGGTCATCAATTACGTCGACGTGGAGAGTGTAGGTAATTTTTCTGCACGGGTGCTCAACGTCGGCCAAACTGACGGCTACGGCATTGAAGCGTCTACCACTGTTGCGCTGAACGAAAACTTTACCGTCTATTTGGCTGCGGGCTACCTCGACACCGAGGCGACTGGCATCCAGGACATTTGCGGTCTTGAAGATCCCAATGGCTGTGAGGGTAGCTCGCTATTCTGGGCGCCAGAGGTCACAGCAGCAGGTAAGCTCGATGCGCGCTTCCCCATTGGCGGCGGCGACATCACGGGCAGCTTCGAGATGTTCTATGAAAGTGAGCGTGGCGGCGGCTGGGAGAACCTTTCCGAAACCAAGATCGATGCCTTTGCCATTGCCAACCTGCGGGTAGGCTTTGAATCTGAAGACAACTGGTATGTGACGGCCTACGCGGAGAACTTGTTTGACGAGTTTACCTGGGATGGGCAGAACAACAACGGCGGCATTATCCCCTCGCACTTCTTCGGTCCCATGCGACCGCTGACCTTGGGTGTCATGGTGGGAATGAGCTGGGAGTAATCGTCATTCGCTCCAAACCTTCAGAAACGCCGGCTCAACGCCGGCGTTTTTGTCTCTAGCCCTACACAGTACTGATCTGGCCTAACCCCTCTGCGCTAGGTCCGCCCCACTAAAGGGGTACTGCCTTGCCAACGCTCCTGTGAAAGGATGGTGCCATCATCATTTGGTGCCGCACCCAAGTGCGGCAAGCCCCTAGGAGAACACGCCGTGACCGCCAAGCTCGATACTGCTGCGCTCAAGCGCATGGACCAGGCTCACCACCTGCACCCCTTCACCGATTTTCATGATTACGCCGAGCACGGCGGTCGGATAATCAGCCGCGCAGAGCACGTCTACATTTACGACTCGGAGGGCAACCAAATTCAGGATGGCATGTCGGGTCTCTGGTGCTGCAACCTGGGCTACAGCATGGACACCATCAAGCAAGCAGTGGCCGCCCAGCTCAACGAACTGCCCTTCTACAACAACTTCTTTCGCTGCTCGAATCAGCCTGCAGTCGAACTCGCAAGCAAGTTGTGTGAACTGTCCCCGGCGTCGTTTCAACACGTGTTTTTCACCAACTCGGGCTCTGAGGCAAACGATACGCAGATCAAGTTAGTCCACCGGTATTTCGATCTGCTTGGCAAACCCAACAAGAAACAGATCATCAGTCGCAACAACGCCTATCACGGCTCGACCATCGCGGCGGGATCCCTCGGGGGTATGTCGGGCATGCACAAGCAGGTCATTGGCCTCAACTACGTCCATCACATCAATCAACCTCACTGGTTTGAGCTGGGCGGTGACATGGATGAACACGACTTTGGTATTCAGGTCGCTCGGGAGCTGGAAGCCAAAATCGATGAATTGGGCGAAGAAAATGTGGCAGCCTTTATCGCGGAGCCTGTTCAGGGTGCGGGTGGAGTGATTATTCCCCCAGAATCCTACTGGCCAGAAGTAAAACGTATTCTCGATGAGCGCGACATTCTGTTTATTTCAGACGAAGTCATTTGTGGATTTGGCCGCACAGGCAAATGGTTCGGTGCCGAGACTTACGGGCTTGAGCCCGATTTAATTACATTCGCCAAGGCGGTGACCAACGGTTACATGCCCCTCGGCGGCAGCTTGGTCGGCGACAAAGTGGCGCAGGTACTGCTCTCGGGCGGTGGTGAATTTGCCCATGGACTTACCTACTCAGGCCACCCTGCCTCGTGCGCTGCGGGACTCGCGACCATGGCGATTTACGAAGAAAGCGACATCATCAACGAGTCGGCGGCAACGCTGGCGCCTCACTTTGCCAGCCGACTACAGGAGCTAGTCGATCACAAAATCGTCGGCCAGGTGCGGGTCAAAGGCCTGTTCGCCGCCGTCGAGCTAGTGCGTGACAAATCGAGCCGCGAGCGGCTGGCACCTGAGTCCGCGGGTGCGGTCTACTGTCGCGATCAGGCAGTAAGCGACGGCTTGATGATCCGTCAAACCGGCGATGCCATGATCATGGCGCCGCCCTTTGTCACGACCCCCGTCGAAATTGATAACCTGGTGAGCAAACTGGCTGTCGCACTCGATCGCACGGCGGAGCATTACGGCATCCGCTGATCTGCACAGGTGTCCGCGGCGTAGTTTATGCCGTGGATGCTCTTATTGCTTCGCTCAACCGCCTTCGTGCACTCGGTTTAACCGAGAGAACCTGGTTTAACGCCATTTGGTTCCAATCAACTTGGTTCTTCTGCGTGCTAGGCCGCGAAATGTGGCTACCCGCCGCCCTTACCATGGTGGGAATGCATTTTTTGTTGGTCGATTCAGCGCGCCGGGAGCTTAAGCGCCTAGCTCCGCTGATTGCGATCGGCATTGTCGTTGACAGTTTGCTGAGCGCCGTGGGTATTTTCGACTTTGGCGGCGTACTTATCCCCTCTTGGCTTTGCGTGTTATGGATAGCATTTGCCGCGGCGATTCCTCGTGCGCTTGCCGTGTTTGGCCGTCATCCGATTATCGCTGCACTCGTCGGCGGCATTGGCGTGCCCTTTAACTATGCTGCCGGCGCACAATTCGGCGCGGTCACCCTGCCACTCGACCCGCTAATCACTGGCGCGATACTGGTAAGCGTGTGGACGGTACTGCTGCCCGCTTTGTACTGGATAGCGCTACCAACAACGCGCAGGAGTTCACATGAAGCCACTCGCTAACTTAAGAGTCGTCGTTATTTTCAGTGTCGCCGCTCTGATCGCGACACTGGCTCCACCGCTGTCGGCGGCAAGCACCGAGGTTCCAAACGCTATACCTGCACAACCCCAGGTGCTGGCAAAGTGCGGCGAAGCCAAGCTGTCGGTTTTGTTTTGGGACGTCTATGAATCCACCCTCTACACACCTGATGGCATCTATGAGTCTGGGGTACGACCCCTGCGCCTTGAGATACGCTATCTTCGCGACATCAAAGGCATCGATTTAGTCAAGCAGACCGGCAAAGAATGGCGCGATCAGGGACTCGAAGACCCCCGCCACACCATTTGGTTGGGTGAGCTGCTATCCCTCTGGCCCGACGTTTCGAAGGGCGATGTCATTACGTTGGACCTCGACGAATCGGGAATTGCACGATTTTCTTTCAACGACGACACGTTGGGCAGCATCACTGACCCGGACTTCGGCCGGGACTTTGCCGGTATCTGGCTGTCACCCAATACAACACGGCCTGAACTGCGCGCTGCACTGATAGGTCGAGAAGGCTAAGGGGCACCCGGCGTCCAGCAGAAACTTTTGAGTCAGCGCCTATCACTCACGCCTGTGGTCTGAGCGTGGCCTCGCAGCCCCGACAAAAGGTGACCAGAAAGGCCGCCTATCGCGCTCTTAAATATTCAGAAACAGCTGGTTTTGCACGATCATCTCCAAAAAGTAGCGAAGCTGCCTCGATTACACCACCATCTGACGCTAACGTTGATTGACGCACGACTTGCTCAATCTTTGAGCGCCGGCGAAGAAAGTCCTCAAAGCTGACAACCATCTCACGTCGCGCAATCAATCGTAATTCCGCGCGCGTGTAGTGAGTTTCCGCCATGACGTAGTCTGCTTCTTGGTTATCGGCAGCAATGGCATCTAGCAACTCAAACGCTTTGGGGCCATAACGACGCCAGAATCGCACCGAAAGTGATTCCGAGGCCGCAGGGTGGGTAAAACGATCTAGCTCCATGCTGGCGGCTTTCGCCATAAACGCCGCCCGCTCTGCCAATGAAGCCTCACCGTACCAACGGGCACCCTGATTGGGCGCAGGAAGACCCAGGTCAATGAGTTTATCGACGACTTCTTCACCGACGTTAATACAGTCAGTCAGCTTGCCGCCAAAAATACTCAAGAATCGGCGCTCTCGATCCACTTCGATTTCGTGCTTACGAGACAACTGTACCCAGTCGCGACCACCCTGCTGCCCCGCCAGCGCCAGCGGCCGAACACCCACACGCTCGGCAATGACATCGGCGGCTGTCAGCGGCTTCGGAAGATTTAGAAGCGCATTGGCGTTGGCAAGTACAAACTCTCGGTCCTCGGTAGTCACACCAACCCCGGGATTCTGCACCTGCGTATCCGTGGTACCAATGCAGGTCTTTGGGCCCATTGGGATCACAAAAAACAAACGCCCGTCGCTGGCGAAGAAGGTCAGTACTTTGTGCACCTCAGACACCCGGTCGACAATCAGATGAATGCCCTTGGAAAGCACGTGATGATGCTCGGTATCCACACCCACTGAGGCGTTAAAAGAGTCCGCCTCGGGCCCAGTTGCATTCACTATTGAAGCAGCCGTGAACGCTAGTGAGCGACCACTTACACGATCAGTTGCGGATATCCTCCAGCGCAATTCTTCTTTAGACCACGCGAGATCATCCACCGACACATAGTTTGCCGCGGGGGCGCCTGCATCCATTGCACGCCTTACAAAATTGAATACAAAGCGCGAATCGTTGTCGTAAAGGTAGCAGTCTGAGTATTCGAGACCACCGACAATGTCATCGGCATTCACCACCGGTGCCTCGCGACGAATGGTAGCCGACCCCAAATAGCGTGGTGCAGACATTCGCATATTGCCCATCAGCCAGTAGAGCAGGGCGCCCAACCAGACAAAGCCCGACCACATCCGAAAGCCTTTTCGGATACTGGTAAAAAACCGAATTTCCCGCACCGTGGAAGGGTAGGCATCCATCAGGCGATTGCGCGACATGCAGAGCTTTCGCACCAGCCTAAGCTCCCCCGACTCGAGGTATTTAATTCCTCCCCAGGCCAGGTTGCTCGAATGGGAGCTGACGCCACCGGCAAAGTCGCCCTTATCAACGACCGCGACGTTTGTGCCCGCGCCCGCCAAAGCCGCGGCCGCCACAGCGCCGTTGATGCCCGCGCCAATGACAAGGGTATCGAGGTCTGCACCATCGAGGGCCGCCAAGGCGGTCTCGCGCTCGGCGGGCGAGTAAAGGGAGGAGGGTGGTGTTGTAGGGGACATTGAAATCTAAAGGACGAGGGCCGGATCGATAGTGTAACGACTTATCGCAAAAAGGTTGCTATCAGGATCACAAAACAGCGCCGTCATGGACATTGGTTTGCCCGAGCCCCACACTGAGCCACTGCCCGAGCAATTGAAGACTGCGAAATGACAACGGCCACTCCTAGCGAAACTGATCAATCCAGAAAAATCGATCCCGAGAGCACTCATCTCGAAAGCACTGGTCTCGAGGGTTCAGGTCTAGAGGGTTCAGGTCTAGAGGGTACCCCAGAGGTATACCGTGGACTGTCCTATCCATGGGGTCGAACCAATGTGCCGGATGCTGAGACACCCCGGCAAATTGCCGAGGGAGTTTGGTGGGCGCGCTTTCCAATGCCCATGTCCCTCGATCACATCAATATCTGGCTGCTGGAAGACGAAGACGGCTGGACAGTCGTTGATACCTGCTTAGATCGGCCCGAGGCTAGGGCCATCTGGGAAACGTTGTTTTCGGACTTCATGGCCGGCAAACCCGTTAAGCGCGTAATCGGCACCCACATGCACCCGGACCATATCGGCCTTGCAGGGTGGCTATGTGAGCGTTTCGACTGCGAATTGTGGATGACCCGCGAGGAGTACCTGACCTGCAGTTTGATGACCTCGTATACCAACGCCACAGTACCCGATGCCGCTGTGGCGTTTTTTCACCGCGCAGGATACACGGAAAGTCAATTAGCCAACTATCGCGCCCGTTTTGGCAATTTTGGCAAGGTAATAGCGCCTTTTCCTCACGCTTATAGACGAATTACAGATAGAGAAACCATCACAATAGGGTCTCGCTACTGGCAAGTCATTGTCGGATCAGGACACTCCCCCGAACATGCCTGCCTGTATTGCCCGGCACTCAAACTACTGATCTCAGGAGATCAGGTGCTGCCTCGCATCACCCCAAATGTCTCGGTGTTTCCATCAGAGCCCGAGGGCAATCCGCTGGATGAGTGGATGGCTTCTTGCTCGCGGCTCATCAATATCCTGCCACCCGACCTGCTGGTTTTGCCATCGCACCAGTCGCCCTTTTATGGTTTGCACACCCGTCTCAACCAAATCATCGAAAGCCACCGGCAGGGCCTGCAGTCGGTATACGATTTCCTCACCGAACCCAAACGCGTCGTCGATTGCTTTCCAAGCCTGTTCAAGCGCCCAATCACCGACGATATCGTCGGGCTTGCAACCGGGGAAACCCTCGCGCATCTGAACCTATTGCTGAGGGCGGGGAATATCTCGAGAGACCGCGATGATGAAGGCGTTTACTGGTATCGTAAGAACCCCGATGCACGCTTTATAGACACCGATGAGCACATTCCTCGAGCGACTTAAGACCCTTCTGTTTCGCTGGATCTATAGGATTACCACAGCCCGACCGTGGCGAGACCATAGCCCCGGCGCAGATCTCAAAATCAGCAATCTGCAGATTCCGACCCGCGCGGGACAAGTGGCTGCGCGCATGTATCACGGAGACGCGGATCGGCCGCTAATCGTCTATTTTCATGGTGGCGGCTGGGTGATAGGCGACCTAAACACCCACGACCCCTTCGCCCGCGCAATGTCTGCCGCATCAAAGTGCACGCTGATGTCAATCGACTACCGGCTTGCACCCGAACATCGCTTCCCAGCGGCACATGAAGACTGCCTGGATGCCACCAACTGGATTGCCGGTAATCTGAATACGCTGGCACCCAACAACGGTACTGTCGTGCTAGCGGGTGACAGTGCCGGAGGAAATCTCGTAGCGTGCACCGCTGCCAGCATCCTTGGAGAACCTCGGTTGGCGGGCGCTTTGATGATTTATCCCACCACCGAGCATTACCTAGCCAACCTGCCCTCTTACGTTACCCAAGCTAAAACGGGGCCACTGACCTCGGCAATCATGCGCTGGTTTTACGATACTTATTTGGGCGATACCGCCCCCGCCGACCCCAGTACCAAAACGGTCTTTGTCGGTCGACGCTGCGATTACACCAGCTTTCCGCCCTCACTGATTGTGACTGCTGAGCGGGACCCGCTTAAAGACGATGGCAAGCGTCTCGCCATTGTCATGCGCCAAGCCGGCGTGGAAGTGACCTACCAGCATTTCGAGCGCGAAGCCCATGACTTTGTCGCTATGTCAGGCCCAAGCCGAGGCCATCAAGAGTTCTTGGCACTGGCGACCGACTGGCTCGAAGCTTTTAGGACCCCGATTCGGTAATCGCCTCGAGAATCCCACAGACCTGCTCCACAGTGAACAGTCGCGGCGAGAAGTAACCGTCGCCCTCGGCGACCGCTGCCTCGGCGATTGCCAAATGATCAGCGCGCTGAATCGCAGGGTGTTTTTCGGGCAAACCCACATCGCGTTTGAGCGCCTCAATGGCGGCGATAAATGCCTCACTTCGAGCCTCTGCACTGCCCTCGCTGCCCACACCGGTTGCCGCTGCAAGCTGTGCTAAGCGATCAGTAGCGGCGTCACCGTAGAGCCGAAGCACGTGGGGCAGAACCAAGCCATTAGCGACACCGTGCGGAATTCCGTAGGTGGCACCGAGTTGATGAGCAATCGCATGCACGGTACCCACATTGACCTGATTAATAGCGACGCCACCGTAGTAAGCAGCGATCGCCATACCCTGACGCGCCTCGAGATTGTCGGGGGTTTCCATTGCCGTGCGCAGCCACTGGAAAACACCTGTAATCGCCAAGCGACCGGTTTCGGTACGAGTCCCCCGATCCCACACACTGAGATAAGCCTCAATACCATGGGTGAGGGCATCGATACCGGTTGCCGCCGTAATTGACGCGGGCAACCCCAGCATCAGCCCGGCATCAAGTGCCACTGCTCTTGGCAGCAAGTCAGGTGCCGCTATAACCTGCTTACAGTGATCCGCCTCGTTGGTGATCACTGCACCCATTGTCGCTTCGCTACCGGTACCGGCCGTTGTGGGAATAGCGTACACCGGCGTGATCTCCTCCGGCACTTTGTTTCTGCCGACCCAGCTTTCGGGAGTATCGGTTGGGCTCTTGCAGCAGGCAATAATCTTCGCGGCATCCATAGAACTGCCACCACCAATGGCAAGCACAACGTCGCAGCCCTTCGACAGCTTTATCGCCGCACCCGCTTTAATTTGAGAATAGGTGGGATCAGGCTCAACCCCATCAAAAACCTCGACCTCAACCCCCTCTGAGGTGAGCGAATCGACGATGGGGTCAATCAAGCCGAGTGCACGCAGGGGCGCATCGGTAACCACCAGCACCTTTCGATAGCCGGCATCGGTAAGTCGCTGGGTCAGCGCCAGCGAACTGCCGGCACCAACCAGAGCAAAATGCGCCGCGGTCGCCTTTTTCCCAATCAATAACTTGGCTAAGGTCAGCGTGAAATGCCACTTGGCCCGTCGCAGAATCATCGGCGCTGCCATTGTGTTTCTCCTTTTAACGTTATTATTAAGCAGACAAACGAGCGCCGTTATTTAGGCCCGCGAAAGCAGCATTAGATTTCAACACGGGTAGGGTATCCTTGGAACTATTATTTGTGGAAGCAAACAATGGCTAATCGTCGCTACGTTGAAATCGCGGATCAGGATACCTTGGTTGTTCGCGAGGATTCAGCACCGAGCCCTGGGGCCGGTGAGTTAAGAATTGAGGTCGCGTTCGCCGGCGTCAATCGAGCGGATGTTCTGCAGCGACTCGGGCTGTATCCGGTCCCTGATGACGCGTCCCCGATCATGGGGCTTGAGGTTTCGGGTACGGTGGCAGAGCTTGGCGTTGGCTGCGAGCAGTTTTCCGTTGGCGACCGTGTCTGCGCGCTGGTCCATGGGGGCGGTTACGCCTCAACAGCGATTGCACGAGAAGATCACTGCCTGAAGGTTCCCGAGTCAATTGATCTTCAAGCCGCTGCCGCGCTGCCCGAAGCACTGCTCACCGTCTGGCATAACGTTTTTACCCTCGGAAAACTGGCGGCCGGCGAGACGGTTCTCATCCACGGCGGCGGCAGCGGGATCGGGAGCCTCGGCATTCAGATGGCGAAGGCGCACGGTGCGACAGTGGTATCGACCGCCGGTACTGACGAGAAATGTGCTCGCGTTGCCGGATTGGGAGCCGATCACGTCGTCAATTATAAAAGTGGCTCACTTCACGACGAACTCACTCAGGCAGGATACGCGGGCAAGATCGACGTCATCCTCGATATCGCCGGTGGTGATTTCACGCAGCTTAACCTCGACCTTGCTGCGCCGGGTGGGCGCGTAGTCTGCATCGGCGTGATGCGAGGCATGTCAGCCGAAATCAATCTGTTCAGCATTCTGGCCAAGCACCTGACACTGACCGGCAGTACATTGCGAGGCATGGATTTAGCCACCCGCGCCGCGGGCTTTGTAGCCCTGCGCGAACACATGATGCCAAAGATCGCGGCTGGCAGTATCCGGCCTGTGATTAACAGCGTTGTGCCAATGGCAGCAGCGATGGAGGCTCAGGAACTCATGCAAAGCGGCGAGCACATGGGCAAGATCTTGCTCGACTGCGGATCCAGCTAGCAACCAACCCATGTATCCAATCGCACAGAAATTAATTGGCGCTTTACCACTGCTACCGCTACTGGCGCTCGTGGGTTGTCGGCTAGAGATCGTTGTGCCCGAGGGCGGACAAGTCACCTCGAGTAGCGGGAATTACGACTGCCCCGTATCGACAAGCTGTGAGACCGACATTGAAGATGAGAATTTTTCTGAAACCTTCATTGCCACACCCAATAGCGGCTACCGATTCACTGGCTGGGCAGACGGTGTCAGCAACGCCTGTAGGGGTGCCACTGATCCCTGCGTCATAGATCTCGCCGGGTTACCCCCTACACTCCGACGCAGTGCACTCGCCTCCGACGCGGTTGCCAGGCTGGAACCGATTTTTGAGCGGATTGGCAACGCTTCGTATTCGGTGGCGGGTAAAATTGGAGTCCTCAACGAGGCCGTGATCGATGTTGATACCAACAACACCGAGAACAACTTCAGTGACAACGATACGCTCGCGCGTGCGCAGACAATCTCGAACCCAGCTACCGTAGCGGGCTATCTCAACGCACCGCTAACTGGCGCTGACGGTGCTACCTTCCTGCGCGGTGACTTGGATGACGTCTATGCCGTTGAGGCGAGCGCGGGGCAAGTAGTGACGTTGTTCCCCGCGGACTATGTCGATGCTGATCTGGACCTTTATCTCTACAACGGCGACGGCGAGCTCGTGGATTTCTCAGCAGGCGCCGGCGATATCGAGCAGGTTCTGATTCCTGTAGATGGCACGTGGTTTCTCAATCCTTATTTATATCGAGGTGCCTCCAACTATTTACTGACTATTGGAAGCAGCGATAGCCTTATCAGCTCTCACGACATGGTTGCTGGTGAAGTCCTAGTGACCCATGGCGGAGAAACGGTGTTACGTCAGGAAGCCGCTACCGAGCGACGGCGCGCGCTCAGGCATCGATTTGGCCTCATTGAAAGAGGTGGCGGTTTAGCTCGGGCTCGCCGCCTTCTGCACACCGACAGTACCGCCGCCATGCTTGAACTAGAGAGCGGCAGTCGTCACGCTCAAATACTAGAAAAACTAAGCAGCAAACCACGCCTTCGCGATGCATGGACTACCCGCATGCTCGCGAAGGCGATTTTGGCTGATCCCAGCGTCGCTGAAGTAACGCCCAACTTTATCGTCAGCACGAGTGCGACCACCAACGATAGTTTCATCAATTTCCTCTGGCATTACGATCTGATCAACGTACCAGCGGCATGGGATATCACCACCGGCGCACCCGGGGTGACGGTTGCGGTTGTCGATACCGGCATCATCGCGGACCATCCTGACATACAGGGCCAGTTGGGTCAGGGGTACGACTTTATTTCGGACGCGAGTAATGCGGGGGACGGTGACGGGATTGATCCGGATCCTACCGATGAAGGGGAGGGCAGCAACGCGTTCCGTTCGGGCAACTTCCATGGTTTGCATGTCAGCGGCACTGTCGCTGCGCGGGGCAACAATAACCGCGGCATCGCCGGTGTCGCGTACGACAGCACGCTGATGCCACTGCGAGCTTTAGGAGCAGATGATAGCGGCACCACCTACGATATTATCCAAGCAGTCCGTTACGCAGCGGGTCTCAGCAATGACTCGGGATTAGTACCCTCACGCCCCGCTGACATCATCAACCTCAGTTTGGGGGGCGGCAGTTTCAGTACCATTGAGCAGAACCTTTACAACGCCCTGCGTCAGCGCGGAGTTCTGGTGGTCGCCGCAAGCGGTAACGACGGCAGTGCTCGCGTTGACTACCCCGCCGCCTACGACCATGTGTTTGCCGTCGGCGCGACTGACGCACAGGGTCGCGTCACCGATTATTCCAATCGCGGAACCGCTCTCGACATCGCCGCACCCGGGGGGCGAGCCGAGGCCGATCTCAACGGTGATGGCCAGCCCGACGGGGTACTCAGTACCTATTACACGTCGGGTATTCCCGAGTACGCGTTTTTAGAGGGCACCTCAATGGCGACACCCCATGTCGCGGGCGTTTTCGCGCTGATGCGAGCGGTCAACAGTGATTTGGACACCGATAGCATTGATGCACTGTTGCGCGCCGGAGCGTTGACCGACGACCTGGGGGTTGAGGGTCGAGATAACAGCTACGGTTACGGGCTGATTAACGCGCGGAAAGCAGTTTTGGCCGCACTTGGCCAGAGCGGCACCGACAACGAACAACCGCCCCAACTGGGTCTGTCATCCAACAATTTAAACTTTGGTAGCAATTTCACCGCCATCGACGTGATTGTCAGCAACCTAGGCGGCGGGGAGCTTTCGGTCTCTAGCGCCAGCACAAACAGCCCCTGGCTATCGGTTTCGGCCGCGAACGCTGATGACTCGGGGTTGGGTACTTGGACCGTATCCGTCGATCGTTCAGGTCTCGCAGATGGCAGCTACCAAGGTCAAGTCACCTTTATGTCCGACGCAGGTAATGGGGTGCTAGAAGTCAGCCAACGGGTTGATGGTGGCACCGAAGGCGACATCGGTACCGTCTATATCCTCTTTATCGATGCTGACACTCAGGAAGTTGTGAGTCAGGCGATCACCAGCGCCGATAGCGACTATGAATTTCAAGTAGGCCGAGTTCCGGAGGGCCGCTATGAGGTGTGGGCGGGCACCGACACCGATAACGACTTCTTTATTTGCGATGAGGGCGAGACCTGCGGCGCCTTCCAAACGCTGGATTCGCCGGTGATTCTGGATCTGTCAGGGGATACCGACGACCTAACGTTTTCGTCAGATTATCAAATCAGCCTACCCAGCTTCAGCGGCAGCAACCTAACCCTTCAACCAGTGAACAACAGCGACCTCTCATGGCCACGACTCAACTAACCCACACTGCCGCTGTCCTTGCGATAACACTCGGATTACTGGGCGCTTGCGGCAGTGACTCGGCTGCAGACGCCGTCGACAGCTCGCAGGGCTCTTCAGTGACCAACGGCCATGAATCCACAGGCGATTTTGAAGGGGGCGATTTACTCACCACAGACCCATCGACGGGTCTTTCGTCGGCGGAATCCACAACCGAAGATGCGCTATCGCTAACCCGCGTTTGGTTCGGGGATCTCGACGCCATGATTGAGCGCCGTATTGTTCGCATTCTTACTGTCTACGGCCCAGGCCGCTATTACCTGCAAGACGGGCCCCGGGGCATCACCGCAGAATACGCGAAGCGCCTTCAAAAGGAGATCAACGCTACCTACAAAACCGGACACCTCAAAGTGGTCGTTATGGTGATTCCCGTGGCGCGGGATCAGCTGTTCTCGGCACTACAGACCGGCCGCGGGGATATCGTCATTGCCGGAACAACCATCACCGATGCGCGTACCGCCCAAGTTGATTTTACAATTCCGTCCAGTAAGCCCCTGAGCGAGATTCTAGTGACAGGCCCATCCGCCCCGCCACTAACGTCGCTCGATGATCTAGCCGGAAAAACTGTCTTTGTTAGACAATCCTCAAGCTATGCCGACAGTGCGCGGGCCCTCTCAGAGCGCCTGGTTGATGAGGGCAGACCAGCGATCACTATCGAATACGTGTCAGATCTTCTCGAAGACGAAGACCTCATTGAAATGGTCAATGTGGGTTTGTTGCCGTGGGCAATCGTTGACGATTACAAACCTCATATGTGGGAAGGTGTTTTCAATGACATCACCATTCGCAAGGATCTCGTCTTTCGAAAAGGCGCGCGCCTGGGTTGGGCGCTGCGTGAAGATAGCCCCAAACTCAAGGCGTTCCTTGATGATTTTCTGAAAGACACCAAGGAGGGCACGCTGTTTGGCAACATTTTGCGCAATCGTTACGTGCGCGATTTTGATTGGGCCAGCAACGCACTCGCGGTGGAGGAGCTCAGCAAGTACCACCAGCTTAAAGAATACTTCGACCGTCATGGCAAAGAATACGGCATGAACCCAGCGCTGTTAGCAGCCCAAGGCTATCAGGAGTCAAGACTGAGACAGGATGTGAGAAGCGCCGCAGGGGCAGTGGGTATCATGCAACTGCTCCCGAGCACGGCGAGTGACAAAAACGTCGGTATCGATAATATCGAGGAGGTAGACCCCAATATTGAGGCGGGCGCCAAATATATGGCGTTCCTGCGAAACCGGTATTTCAGCGGTGCGGAGTATGATTCACTCAATAGCTCACTGCTCGCACTCGCGGCTTATAACGCCGGCCCCGCTAAAGTACGCAGTCTACAGCGCACGGCAAAAGAGCGAGGTTATGACCCCACCCGCTGGTTCGATCATGTGGAGGTTGTCGCAGCGGAGCAAATTGGCCGAGAAACCACCCAATACGTCGCTAACATCTTTAAGTACTTCTTGAGTTACGAAATGATCGATAGGCAGGCGCAGCTGCGAGATTCCGCAAAAGATCAGTTTGAACGCTCAATCGATAGCTAGCGTGCGAGTTGAAACGCGCTCAGAACTCGTAGGTGATTCCGGCGGTCAGCCCTGAGAAGCCGAAGTCGAAACGATTTCTACCGTCAGACAAAGACTCTTCCACATCGATATCGACCAACTGGTAGCCCAACGTTAAACCAAAGGCGTTACTGACCTGATACTGACCGCGTAAATGGAAATAACGGTAGTTCCCTTCATATTCGTCTACCGTCACGCTCAACCATCCCCCTGTCGCCAACACGGCCCATTTGTCATTAAACGCATGGAAAGCGCTTGCGCGCACATTGGGTAACGGCGCCAAAATCGACGATCCCGCCTGCTCCGAGTCAGAAACTGGCTCACCGTTAACGAAGCCAGTCGCCTCTAACGTGGTTGACACATCCAGTGCGTGAATACCGCCACCGACTGCAATCTCAGAGCTGTCGGTTTTGTGAAGAGCGTAGGAAGCAGCAAGAATGTACGTATCAACCCTCAGTGATGACTTCACCTCGGCACCTAACTCAAACTCGACCCCGTCAAAGTTAAACTCTTCGGACACGGCCGCGGTCCCACCGTTACTGAAACGAAAATATGACGCCGAGACATTCCATTTGTCTGTCCACCGATAGCGATACTCCAGCATGCCGCTGGTGTAATCGTCTGCGACACCGACGCCATCAAAATCGACACTGGCCGGGGGCAAGTCCCCACGCTGGGCCAAGAGAGAAGACTCTGCGGTTTGATCGAAGATTCCTAGGTAAATCAAATGATCGCGAGCCAGATAGCTGGTCCGAGTGTCCTCGGCCATCGCCAGCGGCGAAAGACTCGTGAGGCAGAATATGCCAGTCATCATTTGTTTAATCACTAAACAACCTATCGCTCTAAAACCTCGTGGTCATTATGCCACAGAGAGCCGTCGATGCTCTTCTGACCACTCCAGACGACCGACTTCAGCCCATGACCTGCGGATCCCAGGGGTTGGAGCAAGATAGAAGAGGTCGCCATTCTCCCCCGTCAACGCCGAAGGCACGCCCGCGGAGCGCGCGATACCTGCGTTCGCGCGCATATGTTCAACCTCACCATGTACGGGGATAACCAGCCTCGGCTTGATCACACTAAACAGGTCTTTTAGCTCTTCCTGACAGGGATGGCCCGAAGCGTGCAAGGTTCGCGAGCTGTCATCCGCATGGATGACCGTCACCCCGCGCTCACGCAGGTAGCTTACCGCGCGCGCCACCGACGGCTCGTTGCCCGGAATCGTCTTGGCACTAAAAATCACTGTATCACCCTCACCCACGGAGACATGTGGATGACTGTCCATTCCCAGCCGATGTAATGCTGCTCCGATCTCACCCTGGCTCCCGGTTGCGAGTGCCAGCACCTCCTGATCGGGTAAATACCCGAGATGAGCTCCATCCACTGGGCGAAAATCCGGATGCAACAAATCACAGGCCAATGCACTGCGATACATGTTCTCCAGCGAGCGCCCCAAAAGGCCCGCTCGGCGGCCTGTTGCGTGGGCAACCTTCAACACGGTCTGCAGGCGGGCGACGTTACTGGCAAAACACGCCACAACCACTTTCCCGGTGAGTGGCGCAATCGTCTGCAGCAACCCATCGGCTACATCGCCTTCCGTCGGGGAACGCCCCGGCTTGAGGGCGTTGGTAGAATCACACACCACAACGTCAGGAGACTCGAGTTGAGGTCCTCGCCAGTCCGAAGGACGCCAACTTGGCCCCACAATTGGACGCCCATCAATTTTCCAATCAGCGGTGTGCACAATCGTGCATCCGTCGGTCTTTATCTGGAGGGCGCAGGTTTCAGGAGTTGAGTGCGTGAGTTGCAGCCAGCGTACCGAAAACTGTCCGATTTGATGGCAGGCATCGGGTGCGACCTCAATCAGGGGGGAAGGCAGTTGTCCGCCTCGCCAGCCGGTTTTTCGCCGCAGAACCGATGCGGTGAACGGCGTGGTGTAAACCGGACATCCAAACTGCTCCCACAGATAGGGCAGCGCACCTATATGGTCCTCATGAGCATGAGTTATGACAATGCCATCGAGTAGCTGCCGACGACTCGCAATAAAGCGCGGATCGGGCATTTGAATGCGCGGGCGGCCCGTGGATGAACGGGGATCGTGTTCGAAGGTGATACCACAATCGACCATCAACCAACGACCGTTGTGGCCATACAAGTTGAGGTTCATGCCAATCTCACCGGTTCCACCCAATGGCAGAAACCAGGTGGCATCTGGGCCGGGATTCATATTGGCGCCACCTCTCGAACCCCGGCTCGGTGTGGGCGATGCTCAGATCGATGACCGAGCATCGCGATCAAGCTCCGTTTACCAGGCGTAACCAACCCGGAACTTGTACACCTCGTCCACTTCTTCCCGGTCTTCGGCGGCTGTACCGTCGTAGTCAATGGTGATCTCCGCTGCGCCTTCAAGACCATACAATAGCGGAAATGCGAGACCGGCCGTGGTTTTCAAGATCAACTGGCTAGCGTCTTCGACATCCATGATACCGACATGGCGCAGATACAAACGCGAGTCGCCACCAAGAATGTTGCTCTCACCGGTGAAGTTCCAGTTTAGGCCGACGTATTCATTGTCTTCCTCGCCCAAGGACTCTTCGTAGTCGGTGCTTACTGCAGCGAGACCAAGTTCGCCATCGAGGGTCAACTCTTCGCGCTCAATCAAATGGCGGCCAAAATAGGGACCAATATAAGTTCGCAAATCGATGCCAGCCAGCGCATCCGCCTCAACCGAGGCATTGGCGCCCACGTAGTTCCCCGAGCCCTCAATAAAATAATCGTACTTACCAAGCACCTTCCAGTTATCCGCCGTAGCCTGTTTGTCCCAGCGCTGAACAAGCTCTCCGCCGACCTCGACCTCAGTCAGGTTGTAAGCATCATCCTGCTCAAAATTGGCGTTAAAGGTGTACCGGTCACGAATACTGGTAAATACGGTATTGATGTTCACATCAAGTTCATCGGTTCGAGTGTTACCGCGGTTGTAAGCGATGGCTGCGCCCGTATCACCCGTCCACTGATATCCGATACCGGTCTCCCAATCGACCGGATTCATGATGTCGATATCCGCAAGAGCCAGATTCTCTTCACCTAAATCAACCTTGCCTTCGTCAACCTTAAGCGCGGGCACCACAACAATACGATCGTCATCCAACAGCAGTTCCGTTTCCTGCAGCCACTGCAAACTTGTTACCAGATTGACGTCGATAGCGAGGTTATCGCTAAACGCGGTCTTTAAGTGCAATGAATCCTCGCGGATATCGATCACGGCACCCATGATGACGGAGCCATCGGTAAGGCGGACGGACGCCTCTGTGGCAGGGTCAGCCGTTAGCGAGGGATCCACTTCAGCCTGCGCGCGGGAGGCGAGGGTGAGCACCGCAATAGCAATCACCAGCAGTGGGCGTATTCGAGTCACAAAGGTTAAACTGAGCATGATTGGCTCCGAAGGTATTTTCGAGGGGGGCGACTGTACGCGATTTGCCCTTCAATTTGAATAATGCTGAGCCCTACGCCCCGCTTTGTTAACAGGACGATGGAAAATGACCGATTCAGCCAAGACTCATGGCTATGACTACGATTTATTTGTTATTGGCGCAGGTTCGGGGGGCGTTCGGGCGGCTCGGATGGCTGCGTCAATGGGCGCATCCGTGGCCATCGCGGAAGATCGGTACATGGGCGGAACCTGTGTCAATGTGGGCTGCGTACCCAAGAAACTCTACGTGTACGCCAGCGAGTACGGTAAAGGCTTCAAAGACGCTCAGGGATTCGGTTGGCAATCAGAGGCCCCACCGTTTGACTGGCCGACTCTGCGGGATAACAAGAAAGACGAAATCTCGCGACTCAACGCCATTTATGAGCGTTTGCTTGAAAATCCCGGCGCCGAGATTATCAATGGCCGTGCCCACATCCACGACCCCCACACCGTCGAGGTCGAGGGTCGCTTTTTCTCCGCGGAGAAGATTTTGTTAGCGACGGGTACGTGGCCCTTTGTGCCATCGTTCCCAGGCAGTGAACTTGCGCTGACCTCCAATGAAATTTTCGACCTAGAGACATTTCCAAAGCGGCTGGCGATTATGGGCGGGGGGTACATCGCGACCGAATTCGCGGGCATCTTCAACGGACTCGGATCAGCGGTGACGCAACTGTATCGTGGCGACCTATTTATGCGCGGCTTTGATATGGATGTTCGTCGCTTTCTTGAGCAAGAGGTGCGTAAGTCAGGCGTCGATCTGCGCGTCAATGTGAGTCCCAACGCCATTCATCAGGTCGATACCGGACTGCGCGTCGAACTCGACGATGGCTCCGAAATCGAAGTGGACGCGGTACTGGTTGCAACAGGTCGACGCCCCAATATTCAGGGTCTCAATCTCGAAATTACTGATGTAACGTTTACCGAGCACGGATTCATCAAAGTTGACGAAACCTTTCAGACTGCAGAGCCTTCCATCTACGCCCTCGGGGATATGACCGGCGGCCCCCAGTTGACCCCCGTAGCACTCGCGGAGGGCATGTCTTTCGCCAAACGTTATTTCGGTGACGAGGCAACCACCGTCGACTACGAGTACACCCCCACCGCAGTTTTCAGTCAGCCAAACATAGGGACAGTGGGTTACACCGAAGACGAAGCCCGCGCGACATTTGGCGAAGTGACGGTGTACCGCTCAGAGTTTAAGCCGATGAAACACACATTGAGCGGTCGAGATGAGCGGTCGATGATGAAGCTTCTGGTAGATAAGGCCTCGGACCGCGTGGTGGGTCTGCACATGGTCGGCCCAGACGCTGGAGAGATCGTGCAGGGCATGGCGATAGCCATCCGCTGTGGTGCTACCAAGGATGACTTTGATCGAACGATCGGCATACACCCCACCGCCGCCGAGGAGTTTGTGACCATGCGCGAGCCCGTTGCCTGAATTGCGGCTGATAGCGCTAGAAGCTCTTAACTCTGTGCAGCGCTCCAAAGGCAACTTGCGCAGGCACGGTGAGGCTGCGTCCCGCTTGATTGAGGTTGCCGATGACGCTTGAGCTTTGGGAGCTCGGCGCATTAGTGCTCGCGGGCACAGTTGGCGGGATGCTCAACGTCATGGCAGGTGGTGGGTCAATTATCACCGTGCCGGTCATGATTTTTCTTGGCGTGCCGGGGCCGGTGGCAAACGGCACGAACCGGATAGCCATTCTCGCTCAGAATGTTTCGGCCATCGCGACCTTTAGAAAGCTCGGGCGATCCTATATCAAGCTCAGCCTGAGTCTCACGGCCTGCGCCATTCCCGGTGCAGCACTGGGTGC
>CBFHHJ010000019.1:0-20218 GCA_965655505.1 Luminiphilus sp. | reverse complement strand
CCCGGCTTCACCCACCTTCAGGTCGCACAGCCAGTCACCTTCGGACACCACCTGCTCGCGTGGAATGAAATGCTGGAGCGCGACTGGAGTCGACTGCAGGATTGCCGTACCCGCATGAACGTGAGCCCACTTGGGGCAGCTGCGTTAGCCGGCACGACGTTCCCCATCGATCGTCATATGACTGCGTCGGCGCTTGGCTTCTCGGCGCCTACCCGCAACTCGCTGGACTCGGTCGCCGATCGTGACTTTGCCATCGAATTTACCGCCGCCTCCGCCCTCTTAATGACCCACTTGTCACGAATGGCGGAAGAGTTGGTGATCTGGACCTCGGCCCAATTCGGCTTTGTGGATATTCCCGATCGTTTCTGCACCGGTTCGTCGATCATGCCCCAAAAGAAAAACCCCGACGTCCCAGAATTGGTCCGGGGCAAGACCGGCCGGGTCAACGGTCATCTCGTCGCCCTGCTCACATTGATGAAGTCCCAGCCCCTGGCGTACAACAAAGACAATCAGGAGGATAAGGAGCCCTTGTTCGACTGTGTGCAGACCGTCGCCGACTGCATTAGGGCCTTCGCCGATATGATCCCAGCAATACGACCTCACAAAGCGGCGATGCGCAAAGCGGCACTCATGGGGTTCGCCACCGCAACCGATCTGGCGGATTATCTGGTGCGCAAGGGGGTGCCCTTCAGAGACGCCCACGAAGTCGTTGGCAAAGCGGTCGCGCACTGCGTCGCGGGCGACTGCAACCTCGAAGAACTCGAGCTAGACGTACTGCAAGGCTTCAGCCCGACGATCACTGAAGATGTCTATGAGGTGTTAACGCTTGAGGGCTCGGTGGCGGCGCGCAACCATGTGGGTGGCACAGCGCCCGAGCAGGTGAGACAGGCAGCTGCCGATGCCAAGCAGCGAATTGACGCGCGATCAGTCCTGGGGACGCCAGCGTAAGGTGGCCTGAAAGGTAACATCCGGAGCGCTTTCGACCTTAATATCCTCGATAAAGCTCAGATCAAGGTGCCACTCCGGGTTCATGCGCCAGCGCGTACCCAGACTGAGCATGGCCGTCCCGCCCTCGCCCGTGCCATCAAGTTCGCTGTTCATCACCGCGCTGTGACCATCGTACTGGGCCAAAAATGACCACCGCTCGTTGATGCGCCAGTCGAGCCCAACGCCGACAAACCAGAGGTTGTTGCGCTGTTCGGGACCAATCAGCTCGGCGTCTCCGGCGTAGGTGTAACCCAGTTGGCCATGCCAGGTGAGCGGCAGATCGCTGAGGTGACGGCCCGAAAACCTGAGCACAGCGAAGACATCACCACTGCCGCTGCCCTGCAAAGTCTCTTCATCGCCAGTCCCAAACTTATAGCCAACCGCAACTGCCGCAACGCGGCCTGCATCCCGATGAATCACGTGATTCAACTCGGCGCGCACATCACCAATACCACTCGCTTCCTCGACAACGTCAAATGCATGCTCAGGCCCCGTGTAGCGATAGCGGAACTGATCATCAGGAAACTGTGACCGACCACCGTCGCTCATGCCGAAAAAGTCGTGCCAGCTGTTAATGGTACTGTCGAGAAAGCCACCGTCCTGGGAAACCCAGGGCAGCGTCACTCGGGCTGACCAATCGGGTGCAAAGCCATATTCTGCTGCAAGGAATATGCGTGTGGTCTCACCGTCAAAAAACACACTTTCGTCATCCAGTTCTTGGGCGACAAAGTGGCTCGCAATCGCGGTATGCACATCGACCTGCCACCCAGACGCGGGCTCAGCCGATCGCATGGTCGGTAGCGCCACCAGCCCAGCTAGGGGAGATAGGTTTTCTACCCAGAGGGGGTCTGAGTCGATGTCGGTCGACCCGACGGCCGATAGCGGCAGCACGGACAAGGCAAGCGCCCAACCGATCACACTCTGCCCACTCATCGCCGAGTTCTTCATTGCAGGGTGTTTCACAGCTAGTCTCTTCACAATCGAGCTCTTCACGTTAGCTGTCTTCATACTTTGACTCATTGTTAGCCTGCCTCAATCATCCCAGGTAAACGCGATACCAGCGTGCTCTGCCATCTGCTCAACAACGAACGGCCCGAATGCCGCCCCGCTCTTGGTATCCAACCAATCGCCCGCGGCATCGCTCCACTCATAGTGAAAACCGCCACCGGGTGTTGCCAGCCATAGCTGCTCAGTAGGGGGCTGACGACTGAATACGAACACGATACCGTTTGTGAATGTCACGTTAATGACACCCTCTGCAGAGGCGACGTCAGGATCCTCTTCGAGTAACTCCAATCGATCCTCCAGCTGCTCGAAAACATCGTCTATGCGCTGATAAAAAGCCTGGCTGGTCAAAGTGTTCACTCCTCAAATCAATCTCGTTGGACAATATATGTACTCGACGAATGGTAGTGCGTCCCCGAACTGACCACCAGCGCTGTTATACTGGCCCCTTTTTTTGGAAATCAGTTGTGGACTCCTTTTCACTCACCCGAATCCTTGCCCGTGCGGGGCGGGATTGTTCAGTTGGCCTGCTATCAGTTCTGTCGGTGACTTTATTGCTGACCACTGGATTGCTGGTCACCGGCTGTGGACAGCAGGGGCCCCTGGTACCGGCGGCGGATCCGCCCGCTGAAACCGCCAGTCCAAACACCGAGGACAGCGACTCATGACAACGACACAATACGTCGACGGTAGCTTGCGATGCGAGGACGTTGACCTTGCCGCGTTAGCGGAGGAGTTTGGCACGCCCCTGTATGTTTATTCACGCGCTGGGATTGAAAGCGCGTTTAAAGCATATCAAACAGCGCTGGCTGGACGCCGTCACTTGATCTGCTACGCAGTCAAAGCCAATTCTAATCTGGCAGTTCTTAATTGCCTGGCACGACTCGGCGCCGGTTTTGATATCGTTTCCGGCGGCGAATTGGCCCGGGTCATTGCCGCTGGTGGTGACCCCAGCAAAATCGTTTTCTCTGGCGTGGCAAAGACACCCGAAGCCATCAAGGCGGCACTGACAGCCGGAATACGTTGCTTCAACGTGGAATCTGCACCCGAACTCGAGATGCTCAACGACATGGCTCTCGAGCTAAATACTGTGGCGCCGGTCTCCATTCGGGTGAATCCCGATGTCGATGCAGGCACACACCCCTACATCTCAACCGGGCTCAAAGAAAACAAGTTCGGGGTCAATATCGCGGCAGCACCGGCCCTGTATCGCCGAGCCGCAACGCTTCAAGGTATTAATCCCGTCGGCATCGACTGCCACATCGGTAGCCAACTGCTCGATACCGCGCCGTTCACCGCGGCCCTCGAACGGCTTCTCGTTCTGATCGACACCATCGAGCAAGACGGCATCACCCTTGATCATCTCGATTTGGGGGGCGGTCTTGGGGTTCAGTACGGTGAAGACACGCCGCCGCCCATTGGCGACTACATTGAAGCGCTTGTCGAGGGTCTTGGGGATCGGGATTTCGAGTTGGTGTTTGAGCCAGGACGATCGATTGTTGCCATGGCAGGCTACCTCCTGACCCAGATCAGCCTACTTAAGCCCACGGAACACCGCAATTTTGCCCTTGTGGATGCTGCGATGAACGATCTCATCCGCCCTGCCCTCTATGGGGCATGGCAGGATATTGTGCCGGTAACCCCCCGGGACAGCGAGACACTGAACTGGGATATCGTCGGTCCGGTCTGCGAAACTGGGGATTTTCTCGGCAAGGATCGGGCCCTGGCGCTCGAGCCCGGGGATTTACTCGCCGTGACCGGGGCCGGTGCCTATGGCTTTGTTATGGCATCGAATTACAACAGCCGACCACGGGCCGCCGAGGTCATGGTCGATGGTGATCAGGCGCACCTCATCAAAGCGCGGGAAAGCGTCGAATCTCTGTTCGCGGACGAGTCCCTGCTGCCGGAGGGTAGTCGGTGAAACTCGCCTTTACAAAAATGCACGGTGCGGGCAACGACTTTGTTGTCATCGACCTGGTTCGCCAGGCTGCCAACATAAGCACCAGTAACGTCCGATTCATGGCAGATCGATCCCGGGGCGTCGGCTGCGACCAAGTCTTGCTGGTGGAGCCGCCGGAACATCCTGAGGCTGACTTCAAATATCGCATCTTCAACGCCGATGGCTCCGAAGCCGGTCAGTGCGGAAATGGCGCGCGGTGCTTCGCCCGCTTTGTACGCGAGCAGCGACTGACCTGGAAGCGTGAACTCTGCGTGCAGGCACCGGGCGGACTCATGGGTTTGCGGATTGAGGAAAACGGACAGATAAAAGCGGATCTGGGAGCCCCGGTATTCACGCCGGCGGACATTCCCTTTTCGGCACCCTCGGAAGCACTGTCCTACGAACTGCAGGTTGCCGAGGAGACGCTAGAGATCAGCGCAGTCTCCATGGGCAACCCCCATGCGGTGCTGCTAGTCGAAGATTGCCAAAACGCCCCCATCGCGCATCTGGGCCCGCTGATTGAAAACCACGAGCGATTCCCCGAGCGGGTCAACGTGGGCTTTATGCAGATACTTTCGCGCAGCGAAATCCGCCTGAGGGTCTACGAACGGGGCGCTGGGGAAACCCTCGCCTGCGGGACGGGGGCCTGCGCTGCCGTGGTTGCGGGCATCAGAGCGGGTCAGCTCGACGACACCGTGACAGTTCATCTGCCGGGGGGTAAGCTCTCAGTACACTGGGCCGGTGGGCAAGCGCCCGTTTGGCTTGGCGGACCCACCGCGACTGTGTTTGAAGGCACCATAAAGTTGAGGAACTAGAAGCTGCGGAACTGAAAGCGGCGGAACCAATCGATCAACAGCGTTTGTGCTGCTGTACCAGTCACTTAACAGCGAGACGACCAGCCAATGAGTGGTGAAAATCTGTCAACCCATCCGAGAGAGCTGATTGAAGAAACCTTGGACCCAAGTCTCGTTGAAGCGTTTCTTCGAGATCATCCGGCATTCTTCAAGCATCGCCCCGAATTACTCACCGAACTGGAGCTGCCCCATGGTGGCGAAGGCGCGGTATCGCTGGTCGAGCGACAGGTAAACCTGCTTCGGGAGCGCAACATTGAGATGCGCAATCGACTGAGTGTGATCAGTCGTACCGCAGAAAGTAATGACGCGCTGTTTGCCGCAACCCGCGGCATGGTGTTGAATTTACTCGACTGCCACGACCCTGCCAGCCTCGTTGCTACCGCTGAGCGCAGTTTGCGCGATCATTTCTCTGTTGAGTTTGCCGCACTGCTCTGGTTCTCCGAAGCCAGCGAGCTTAATCCAAATGTCGAAGTCACGGTCGCTGAACGTGCCGATGTCGCCCGCGTATTACTCAAGCGTCAAACCGCATTCTGCGGTGTGTTCCGCTCAGAGGAGATGAGCGCGCTGTTTCCGGGCTGCGCCGGGGAAGGATCCGCCGCCATTGCGCCATTGATAGCGGACGGTTCGCTGCTTGGCGCAATCGCCGTAGGCTCCAGCGACGCCCATCGCTACGATGGCGACATGGGCACACTGTTTATCGAACACATTGCCGAGGTTATTGTCCGACTGCCTGTCATTGCCCGCCCCACGGTGCTGTGAAACCAACCCTTCAGGACGCCAAAACCGCTTTTCTCGACTACCTGCGTGACGTAAGACAGGTCTCAGGACACACCTGTACTGCCTACGACCGTGATCTCGATCGCTTCACCGAATTTTGTGCCAGCAGCGCCAAAATCGCCCTCGATGAGCCCCTTGAGGTTGACGTCCGCCGCTGGGTCGCGACGCTGCACCGGGAAGGCCTATCTGCCACGACAATTCAGCGGGGGCTATCTGCGGTGCGCGCCCTGTATCGTCATTTTGGGGAACGGGATCCGACGCTGGCTAACCCAGCGCTGGGGGTCAAAGCGCCCAAGTCCGGGCGAAAGCTTCCCAAAAGTATCGACGCGGACAGTGTCGGGACGCTGTTTAAAGGCACCAGCAATTCACCCCTCGATTTGCGCGACCGCGCCATTGCCGAGCTGCTGTACTCGTCAGGCCTGCGTCTTGCTGAACTTGTGGCGGCGAATATCGAAGACCTCGACGCGCGCGAGAAGATCATCACGGTGACGGGCAAGGGCAATAAAACGCGCGTCGTACCCGTTGGCACTATGGCGATGACGGCAATCGATGCCTGGCTTTCAAAGCGTCCAATTGGTGGTGAGCAACTCCAATCAAATTCGCCCTTATTCGTTTCGAGTCGCGGCGGGCGCATCAGTCCCCGCTCGGTACAGTCGCGACTGAAACGGCTGGCCCAACTGAGTGCGCTGCCGGGCGACCTGCACCCCCACATGCTGCGCCACTCGTTTGCCAGTCACATGCTGGAATCCTCGGGTGATTTACGGGCGGTGCAAGAACTGCTGGGCCACGCGGATATCAGCACCACTCAAATCTATACGCATCTGGATTTTCAGCACCTGGCCAAGGTCTACGATGCCGCCCACCCGCGTGCGCGCAAACGGCAAAAGCCATGATTCGGGTCGTGACCTTTGACCTTGACGACACTCTATGGGACGTCCGCCCCGCGCTGATCAAGGCTGAGGGTGCGCAAAACGACTGGCTCAATCAGCATTATCCACAGGCACTCGCAGACCTCGATAGTGCCGCGTTGCTCGCTCGAAAGCGCGCGCTGTTAAAAGCCCAGCCGGCACTTGCACACAATATCAGTCGATTCCGGCAAACCTACCTTGAGCAACTTCTGCTCGACGCCGGCGTGACACCTGCCGAAGCGCAGGCTGCAGCCCAGGAAGCCTTTGCGGTATTTCTCTCTCGCCGCAATGACGTTGCTGTTTTTGAACAGGCGGAGCCGGTATTGAAAGCCCTTTCGAATCGCTACGTGCTGGGCGCCCTAACTAACGGCAATGCCGACGTCAGAAAAACACCGCTGGGCGGATATTTCTCGTTCGCCTTGAAGGCCGAGGATGTGGGCGCGGCCAAGCCTGAGACGGCGCTGTTCGAAGCGGCTTTGGATCACAGCAATGTAGCCAGGGAAGCGATGGTACACATCGGTGACAGTCACGATCACGATATCGTCGGTGCCGAACGCGCTGGGGTGAAATCGATTTGGCTTACCAATAATGCGCACGCCGATCACCGCGCGTCCGAGGTCATCGGCTGTTTATCGGAGCTACCTGAGATGTTGGATCGAATGTCGGCTGCCGCCGCGAGCAGCCGTTAAGATGCTCACATAAGGGGTCAGATGGCCTCGGGGCCAGTCTCTCCCGTGCGAATACGAATTACCTGCTCTAGATCAGACACGAAAATCTTGCCGTCTCCAATCTTGCCGGTGCCTGCTGCCGAGATAATCGCTTCGATGATGGCCTCAACCTGATCGGTCGATGCTGCCACTTCGAGTTTCAGTTTGGGCAGAAAATCCACCACATACTCGGCGCCACGATAGAGCTCGGTGTGACCACGCTGACGGCCGAAGCCTTTGACCTCACTCACGGTAACGCCCTGCACGCCAATGTCTGACAACGCCGAACGGACGTCATCCATCTTGAACGGCTTTATGATCGCGGTAACGAGCTTCATCGATGCAACCCCAATAGTTATTTCGGGACATTATGAGCATAAACCCACGTTTAGCAATCCCAGAAGCAGTTCGCCGGCCAAGAAATCTAGACAAAAAAAGGGGCCCAATGGGCCCCAAGCACACTCCAAAGTCGGTTGATTAGCCGCGAGTAAACTCTGGGTATGCTTCCATACCGCACTCGGACTTGTCTGTGCCTTCGTACTCTTCCTCTTCAGAAACTCGGAGACCCATGATGGCCTTGAGCGCGAAGAAAACGATCATAGAGGTTACGAATACCCAGCCGAAGATTGTCAGGGCACCGATGATCTGACCTGAGAAGCTTGCGCCATCGTTGGTAACCGGCACCAACAGCAGACCCAGCAGACCGACAACGCCGTGGACCGAGATGGCACCAACAGGATCATCAATCTTGAGTTTGTCGAGGGTTACGATTGAGAACACAACCAGTACTCCACCGATACCACCGAAGATGGTCGCGAGCAGCGCAGTGGGGGTATCTGGACCAGCAGTGATAGCCACGAGACCCGCCAGACAACCATTCAGTGCCATCGTCAGGTCAGCCTTACCGAACAGCGCTTTCGCGGTGATCAGGGCAGCGATACAACCACCGGCGGCCGCCGCGTTGGTGTTCATGAAGACCACCGCAACTGCGTTAGCTGAATCGACAGAGGCAGTAGCCAGTACTGAACCGCCGTTGAAGCCGAACCAACCCAACCACAGGATGAACGTACCGAGGGTTGCTAAAGGCAGGTTAGCACCAGGGAAGGCGTTGATTTCGCCATTGGGACCGTATTTACCTTTACGAGCACCAACCGTGATCACGCCCGCGAGTGCTGCAGCTGCACCAGCCATGTGAACAATGCCGGAACCTGCGAAGTCGAGGAATCCAAGGTCACCTAAGTTGTAGATACCGAAGACGTCGTTGCCACCCCAAGTCCAGCTACCTTCCATCGGGTAGATGAAGCCGGTCATGACCACAGCGAACGCGAGGAATGCAAAGAGCTTCATACGCTCTGCAACCGCACCCGAGACAATAGACATGGCGGTTGCCACGAATACCACCTGGAAGAAGAAGTCAGCCGATGGTGCATAAGTAGCTGGCTCTTCTGCGCCTGTCACGCCATCACCAGTGATGGTGCTAAGCAGGTAGTCGCCGCCGTACATGATGGCGTAACCGCAAATCATGTACATGGTGCACGCTACTGCGAACAGCGTAACGTTCTTGGTGAGAATTTCGACGGTGTTTTTGCCGCGGACTAAACCCGCTTCCAGCATTGCAAAGCCCGCAGCCATCCACATGACCAACGCGCCGCATACCAGGAAGTAGAATGTGTCCAGCGCGTACTGCAACTGAAAAATTTCGTTCTCCATGATGGTTTCTTACTCCTGTGCGGGTTTAGATTGCCGCTTCGCCGGACTCGCCGGTGCGGATTCGGATGACGTGCTCGAGGGAGGTGACAAAGATCTTGCCGTCGCCAATTTTCCCTGTCTGAGCAGCCTGCGTAATTGCTTCGATTGTCTGATCGACCATATCGGCCTTCACAGCAACTTCGAGTTTGATCTTGGGCAAGAAATCAACAACATATTCCGCACCGCGATACAGCTCGGTGTGTCCTTTCTGTCGACCAAAGCCCTTCACTTCGCTGACGGTGATGCCCTGGACCCCAATCTGGGACAGCGCCTCGCGTACGTCATCGAGCTTGAACGGTTTGATTACAGCGGTAATCAGCTTCATACATTCCTCCGGGTAAGGGCTTGATCGGCGTCACCAGCTTGGTCGCGATAAGCCGGCTGGGAACTGCGCGGCGCCTCGGCGAACCAGGCCGGTGCGGCGATGGTTGCTATTGTGATTGTCATTCGTGGTCTCCTTGACAACAAAAGTGCTGGCAGTGCCGCCCCATTCGATGAAGCACCGATTCGGCATCGCCGTGAAACACAACGGACGGTTTCGATCCCACTACTGCGACGGTCGTACCAACATAAATTTAAATGATATGAATCATTAACTTAGGGTACTTCCTGGCGTTTCGCTAACGACGCCGGTCGATTAGGTCGCACTGTTTCGGTGCAATTTCGCCCAATACGAGGGCGGTGCGCTGCACAAATTTGCTGCGCTGGGATGTAGGGATATCACTCAAAGGTGGGTTAAATTGGAGACACCAATCTGTCCCACCGGGATGGGGATGCTGTCGAGAGGGTATGCATGAGCAGTATGAAAGATGACGAGGGTGCCGCTACGGGGAGTAGCCGCGGACGCAGCGGGCCGGCGGGTATTGCCGATCTGTTTGATCGACTGCTAGGTGATGAATCCTCGGTGAAAGGCCAGATAGATCGCAACGCCCGAGCACTCGCTCAGTCTGCGCTGGCGAAGCTTGATGTGGTCAGCCGCGCCGAGTTCGACGCGCAAAGCGCGGTACTGCAGCGGACGCGAGCCCGCGTCGAGGCGCTCGAAGCGGAGCTTGAGGCCCTGAGCGCGCGATTCGATGGTAATAGCGCTGAGTAAAACCTGAAATGCGGTGCCACATTGGCGCCACTCCAGCATGCCCACGGATGGGGTGTGCCTCTGATCAAGGATGATCAATGACAACAGCGACAGTGTTTTCCCGCGCGTTTGCGGGTTTAGACGCGCCGGCCGTGAGCGTTGAAGTTCACCTGAGTAACGGCCTGCCGGGCTTTACCATCGTTGGGCTGCCCGAAAGCTCCGTTCGAGAAGCGCGCGAACGGGTGCGCAGCGCCCTCCTCACGTCCCACTACGAGTGGCCTGACCACCGCATTACCGTCAGCCTAGCCCCCGCAGATATTCCAAAAGGCGGGGGCCGGTTCGATTTACCAATCGCCCTGGGCCTACTTGCCGCCTCAGGCCAGCTCCCCGAATCGTGTCTCCCGGACCGCGAGTTCTACGGCGAGTTGGGGCTCGATGGCAGCATACGCGCCACCCGCGGCATCCTTGCAGCGGTTCGCGCGGCATCGGATGCCAGCAGGCTGTGCGGGGTTTCGAGTCATCAAGCAGCCTTACTGGCAGCAATTCCAGGCAGTAAGGTGGTGGGCGCCCCCGACCTTTTGACCTTGTGTGGTTATCTAAGAGAAGACCGGCTTCCTTTGTGCCGCCCTATCGAGCACGACCCATCGCCTGAAAATCATCCCGACATTGGCGATGTGCGGGGACAAGCAAGCGCCAAACGCGGCCTCGAACTGGCTGCATCCGGCGGCCATCACTTGTTGATGGTTGGCCCTCCGGGGGCAGGTAAAACCATGCTTGCTTCAACCCTTCCCGGAATCATGCCCACCATCGGGGCCAAGGAGGCCATCGATCTACTGATTATGCGTGACCTCATGGGTCTCCCTTCAAGTACCGGGCGACCCTTCCGTTCTCCGCATCACTCGGCCAGTGGACCGGCATTAATAGGCGGTGGCAGTCACGCATTGCCTGGGGAAGTCTCCTTGGCGCACGGGGGCATTTTGTTTCTAGATGAACTTCCTGAATTCGCGCCTCGCGTTCTCGACCTGCTGCGACAACCACTGGAGTCCGGTAACGTGACCATCGCCCGCGCACGGGGGGTACATTGCTATCCTGCGCGGTTTCAGTTGGTGGCGGCAATGAATCCTTGTCCCTGCGGCTTCTGGGGTGATCCCGCCCAGACCTGCCGCTGCTCGGGAGAGAAGGTTGCCCATTATCAAAATCGGGTATCAGGGCCGTTACTCGACCGGATAGATCTGCATTTGCAGCTTGAGCGGCAGCCAGCAGCAACACTATTCAGTAACACGTCAGAGGAGCAGTCTGAGGATGTGCGCGCGCGAGTGACCACCGTCCGACAAAGGCAATTCGATCGTCAAGGACGGCTAAACAATGCTTTGTCCGGCACAACACTGATGGATGCCTGCCAACTGAACCGGCCACTGCTCACATGGTTCGAGCAATCCTGCGATCGGCTGCAAATCTCATCAAGGGGCGTACATCGCATCCTGAGGGTGGCGCGAACACTGGCAGACATGGCAGGTGACACGTCGGTGCAAGAACCTGCCTTATTGGAAGCGCTCAGCTATCGACCTAGCTGAGCCGCCGAAGGACCCGCAATAAGCGGGTCGGCAAACGTTGTTACTGGCGGTTTTACTGGCTGTTTTCGACCATGTAATCGACAGCTGCAATGATTTCATCATCGGAGCAATCGCCGCAGCCACCGCGGGCGATCATGCTGGTGCCGGCAACGCCATTCAGACCACTGTCGTACAAAACGCTCATACCTTTGGCGACCCGATCGGTCCACGCGACTGCGTCTCCGACTTTTGGCGCACCAGCAGCTCCGGTTGAATGGCATGCCATGCAGGCACCGTTGTAGACAGCTTCGCCCGAGCGGGGGCCGCTGGCTACGACTGCTTCGGGGGCACCGCAGTTGGTGTCACCTGCAACGCAGACTTCGCTGTAGGGCGCAATACGGTCTTCGATCGCCGCGCGCTGAGCCTTGGACAAATCGGCCGCGGAAGCGAACAGAGGGATGAGGGCAATAACTAGGGCGACAATACGCATGGACAATCTCCTATTTTCGTGGCGCGGAGTATAGCGATTGCGAGCGTCCGGTAAAACTGTCAAAGCGCAAAATCGAAAATTGGCCTAAGCGCAGGAATTGGCGCTCAAAACCAATAAACTTTTGTGCCGAGTTTGGTAGATTTGTGCTTACCGACCCGACCATCTGCAGGAATTAGGAACCCCCATGAAGCTCTACACCTACGATTCAGCACCCAATCCAGCCCGCCTTAAAATGTTCCTCGATTACAAAGATATTCATATCGATACTCGGCAGATTGATATGATGACTGGCGAACATCAGAGCCCCGAGTACCTCGACTTGGTGCCTGAGGCAACCGTACCGGTGCTCATTCTCGAAAACGGTGTGCGTCTGACAGAGGTGATCGCCATTGCGCACTACCTCGAAAAACTCTTCCCCGAGAGACCGCTACTAGGAGTCACCCCGGCGGAGCAGGCGCAGATACTCAACTGGAACCATCGACTATTCCAAATGTGCCTGACGGCCGTCGCCGAGGTTTTCCGCAATACCCACCCCGCTTACGTGGACAAAGCACTCCCGGGCGCTCAGCCCTACGCGCAGATTCCGGCCCTCGCGGAACGCGGACGCCAGCGGCTGCATGCCAGCTTCGAGATTCTCGATGCTGAACTGGCAACTCGGGATTGGATTGCAGGCGACAGCTTCTCTTTTGCCGATATCGATCTTCTCGTCGCGCTGACCTTTGCCAAATGGGGCGCGAAAATTGAGGCCGATGAGAAATTCAGCAACCTGATCGCGTGGCGAAAGCGGGCCTCAGAAACTGTCGCTAGCTGAATGTCTTCGTAGTTGAAACGCGACGCTGATACCCGGCACTGACAAAAAGGTCACTGATGTCCAGACTGCCCACTGCCAGTATCTGCCCAGTTCGACAATTTTCTAGCGGCGTAACGCAGCGACTTATTCCGTGATTGCACGAGCGCAAGAATGCGGAATACGTTGTCGGACCCGCCTAACAGGAAAGACGCCCATCATCATGGCATTAGCGGGCTGCTTGCTACTGACTGCCTGCACCAAAGAGGGTGACGGACAAACCCGCGCCGACAACTACCTCCAGCGCCTGACGCGTGCCCTCGACACCGACTTGCCTGCCGCGCGGGAAACGGTACTACCGCGAATTAATGATGCGGGTATCGAGCCCATCGCGGTTCCCCCCGCCGCCATCACCGTGCTGGAATTCCTATCACTCTCCGGCTGTGAGCTGCAGGTCAATCTGGGGCGACGGAACAGCAGCTTGGGCCGCAACGCGTCCCCCTCCCAACGGCTGCTGTTGGATCTGGAGTTTTTACAGCTGGCGCCAGCCTGCACTCAGTATCTGATGACCGAAGGCAACCGCGAACTCGCGCAAACCATTGAAGCGATCGCCGAGGAGCGACGGCAGCAACTGCCAGTTCGAATCTATAACGCCGTGCTCGCTGGCCCTGAGTTTCAGTTGTTTTGGCGACTGCCCGATACGCTCGAGGATTACCCCGCCAACACCGGGGGTGATGTAGTCACCGCGCTAACCTACTTCGCAACCATGATTCCTCGCTGGTTAAATGGCCAATACCAAGCGGACAACAGCATGGTGGAAGCCCAACTTGCAAAGCTGCGCAGCGGCGACGGCGGCGCATTACTGGTCGCAGCGGGGCTACAGTCCGACGCATTGTATCGAGCTAACAGCGCATTAAAGACGCGTAGTGCCAGCAGACCCTTGTGTGACGCGAGACTGGAAACATCGGAGGCAAGAATTACTCAAACTGTGGTTGCCAAATATTTCGCAGGGGATTTTCAGCGCTGGCTCGCCCGGGTTAACCAGCGGCACCACGTTTTAATCAAACCCGTGCAACAGATTGAAGCGAGCCTTGTGGATTCACTTCCCATAACCTATCTCGGTTGGCGGCAGGCCCGTGATAAAGTGCTCGCGTCGCTGACTGAAGATCCCCGGGACCACGTTGATCAGATCAAGTCAGCGCTGGCTAAATGCCCCAACGTAAAATGGGGCTAACCCCTCGAAAGCTCTGCTACACTCACCCAAAATCCCCAGGAGTCTACGAACATGTTTCACCGAATTTCCGCAGCTCTAATCGCTCTGTCCGTTGTGGTCCTTGCTGCGTGCAGCAGCGCTCCACCGAAGGCCAACGTTGACTACGCCCCCGATTTCAACTTCACCGAGGTCAAGAAAATCGGTTTTTACGCGATGAGCGGCAAGACAACCGGTGCCAATCCAATGGGCATGACCGATTTCCAAAAAGAGCGCGTAGACGATGCTTTAGGTCGTGCACTCGAAGGGCGCGGGTTTGAGGTGGTTGAGAACACCGCCGATGCTGATTTGCTGATCAGCTGGCACCTCAATACCGTCGAGAAGCAGGATGTCCGCACCACGAGCTCGCCCAACTACGGCATGTCGGTTGGCTACAGCCGCTACAACCGCTATGCCATGTATAGCTGCTACAGCTGTTTTGACAATACCGAAGTGCGTGTCACCGACTACACGCAGGGTACGTTCATCGTCGATATGATCGACCCTGAGGAGCAAAAATCGGTTTGGCGTAGCGTCACCCAGTCAAAGCTCAAAGGTGAAGCCCTCAAAGATCAGTCAAAAATTGATCAAGGTGCACTGATCGTACTCAAAGGCTTTCCTCCGGGCGCCGTGCCCACTGCGGACTGATGGGTTAAGCTAACGAAGAATAGCCGGCTTTGGGCCGGCTTTTTTTCGCCGCCATTCCAACTGAGGTGAGTTGATCAATGACCCATCCTGAATCCCTTCTTCGACGTGCCAAACTGAACAGCGAGTGGCACGCCCGTCCAGTTGCCAATATGGCAGCGCCGTTTCGGTGCACTCATCAGGTATTCCTCAGAGACGCAGCAGCTGGCGACACTCGAGAGAAATTTGCCGGCCTGTGCGGACAATTCGGTCAGCCAACACCTGCTACCGATAGCCGTCATCATGTTGTGCAACTGGGAAGTGCACTGATTAAGTGGGAGGGCCATACCGAGGCCGATTCCGTGACCCATCTGGTGCCGGGCAATGCCACGCCGCTGTTCAGTGAACCGGCGAACCGATTTGCACCGGGGGAGCTAGGCGAACTGTTTGGCACCAACGTTTTATGCGGTGTCCAAATTGAAGTGTTAAAAGGCGACCGGGACGCAATGGATCGGGAAGCTATTTGTGCGGCGCTCGGTTGCACCGAGTTGTACGGCGGGCCCGTCGCGGACGGTAACGCCTCTTTATGGTCGAGCTTTCGTCTCGATGCTGACGGCTATTCTCGACTCATTATCGTCGACCACACGCTGCCCGAGACCGCCATTGGTCGACTGCTGCAGCGGGTGATCGAGAGTGAGAGTTATCGACTTCAGGCGATGAGTGCACTGCCGCTGGCGCGCAAAACCATGGGCGCCCTATCCGAGCTCGAAGATGAACTCGAGCCGCTGATGGATCAATTAAGTCGCGCTGACGAGCGTACCGACCACGAGCTACTACTCACCCAGCTGTCAACAATGGCGGCAAAAATTGAGCACCTCGCAGCGGCGAGCAGCTATCGCTTTGCAGCTGCGCGGGCGTACTCGGGCATTGTGGAACAACGGTTAAAAGAGCTGCGTGAAGAGCGTTTACTCACACAGCCGCGATACTCGGTATTCCTGCTGCGGTCACTGCAACCTGCCATGCGAACCTGTGAGGCCGCCGAGCGACGCATTGATGAACTCGCCCAGCGAGTGTCCCGAGCAATCACGCTGCTCAACTCAATGGTGGAAATGATTCAAACCCGTCAGACCAACACCATGATTGAAGCCATGAGCCGCAATGCTGCGATTCAAGTACGGCTTCAACAGGCGGTGGAGGGCTTCTCGACCTTCGTGATCAGTTATTACGCGTTGGGGATGCTGAGCTACATGCTCAGCGGCGCAAAAGCTGCGGGTTTACTGCCCTTTGACCCGAAGATCATCGTCGGGGTGTCCGCGCCGCTGATACTACTCGTGGTGTGGTCACTCACACGGTGGGTCAGAAAACGTCTTACGCGGGAGCTGGACTGACCGTACTAACGGCGCAGCCAACGGCTCAATCAAAGGCACGATCAAAGGCCCGATCAAAGCCCCATCAAAGGCTGAAAAAACGAGCACCCCGCTTACACACGAGATGCTCGCTCACCCGTTATTTGGTCTTTGATCTCACCAAGAAGTTAATGATCTTGTCAGAAAAATCGGTGTAGGGCGGAGCCAAAAGGCCATTCGCCGTGACCGACGCTTGGTAAAACACCGGCCGCAGCTTAGAGCAAGAAATAAAGCCCTCGTAACCGTGGTAGTGGCCCATGCCGCTGCCGCCTACTCCACCAAACGGAATGTCATGCTGGGCGACATGGAACAGTGCGTCATTCACCGTCACGCCCCCTGACATGATGTTGTTGATGTAGTAATCCTGAAGCTTTTTATCGGTCGAGAAGGGATAAAGCGCCAGAGGTCGATCGCCGGCATTGACGTAATCGACCACGTCTTCGGGCTTGTCATACTCGATGAGCATCAACAGCGGACCGAAGGTCTCCCGTTGACGGATGGTCATATCAGGAGTCGTATCTAGCACGAGCTGTACTGGAATCTTACGTTTCTCGGGGTTAGCCGCCTGCCCCGTCGCGTTAACGACCGTGGCACCTTTGGCCTCCGCATCAGCGATGGTTGCCATCAGGCGCTCATAGGAGCGCTGGTCAATGATTGACGTGTAATCATCGCTATTGATATCCGGTACGTGCTCACGCAGCCACGCGCTCGCGGCCTCTACGAAGGCATCACGTTGAGACTTGTGCACGAACACATAATCGACATTGGTGCAGATTTGACCAGCGTTGTACTGCTTGACGAACAGGATGCGCTCCGCGGCTTTCTTCACCGGATAGTTAGGGTCAATGACCGCCGGCGCCTTGCCACCTAGCTCGAGGATCACCGGCGTGAGGTTTTTGGCCGCAGACGCCATTACTGCACGACCGGTCGTGCCCGAGCCGGTAAATATTATTAAATCAAAAGGAATCTGCGAAAACTGAACGCCCACACCACCGGTTTCCTCAAAAAACGCCAGCTTGCTGGGATCAAAGTACTTCGGGCAGAGCTCCTGCAGTACGCGGGTCAAATGCCGCGAGTTTTCTGACATCTTGACCATCGCGCGGTTGCCCGCGGCAAAGGCCGCTGCCAACTGGGAAAACGACAGGTTAATCGGGAAATTCCAGGGAATGATCAGACCGGCAACACCCAAAGGCTGCGGGATCACACGGTTCTTGCCGCCGGGGTACATCATCATGTCGACGTGCCGCTTTTGGGGCTTCATCCATTTCTTGACCTTTTTTCGGCAGTCAAGAATGGCATCCGCGCTACCCATAATTTCAGCAAATAGAGATTCGGTGCGCGAGCGATTGCCGTAGTCTTTGCTGATTGCAGCAACAATTGCTTCAATGTTGTCACCGATCAGCCGATGCAGTTTGGTCAGATCTTCACGGCGCTCGTCCGCCGATGGTGTGGGGTTGGCGAGGTAGGCTTTGCGCTGGGCCTCAAAAGCGTCATGGAGCATGGCTTTGATGTTTGCTGATTCCAGCTCGCTCTCGCTCGCTACAGGGCTTGTTTCGGTTACTGCATTCATGGGATTAGCCTCCCCGACTCAGGTATTGTTATGAAGATCAATGATAACGCACTCTTGGACGCAGTCGAGACAGCGTAGAAGCCGCGCCAAGGGAATGAGAAACGCTGTGATTAATGTAAGACAGGTTCGCTAGCGCATACCGCGACAAGTCTAATTAAACCCAAAATCACCGAGAATTTTGTCATCTGATGGACATTTACCGGAAAAATCTCCTCCCAAGCCCTTGCGCCAAACCCGGCCGCGCCGAAAAACCCCTGACGGTCGCGCTGGTTCAAATGCGTTGGCACGCCGAACCGAGCGCGCATCAGGCTCGGCTTGCTGAGGGCGTGCGGCTGGCGGCGAGTAGCGGCGCAAGCATCGTCTTTCTGCCAGAACTCACCTTGTCACGCTACCCGGCAGATACCCTGCCCGAGGGTCAAGCGGATGCCACAGCCGAGTCCGTCGAGGGTGGGCCAACCCACACGCTGGCAACTCAACTGGCAACTGAGAACGACATACTCGTGCACGCCTCTTTGTTTGAACGCACTGGCGCGGCCGATGGGCGCGGCCTGAACACCGCCATTGTCGTTGCACCCCACGGGGAGATTTTGGCCAAAACTCATAAACTGCACATTCCAGTCACCGCTGGCTATTACGAGGATCGCTATTTCGCTGAGGGCCCGGCTGCGACACCTTATCCTGTGCACCGCATCGATCTCGACAGTGGTGAGCTGGCGCTTGGTCTGCCCACCTGCTGGGATGAGTGGTTCCCCGAGGTGGCGCGATGCTACGGGCTGGGGGGAGCCGAACTGTTGTGCTACCCCACTGCGATTGGCTCAGAACCCGATTACCCCAACTTCGATACCCAGCCCCTGTGGCACAAAACGATTGTCGGCCATGGCATCGCCAACGGTTTGTTTATGGTGGTTCCCAATCGGTTCGGCAGCGAGGGTCTCATTAATTTTTATGGCTCTAGCTTCATCTCTGACCCCTTTGGCCGCGTGCTCCTGGAAGCCCCCCGTGACCGAGAAGCGGTATTGGTCGCCGATATCGACCTCGGGCAACGGGAAGATTGGCTGACCCTGTTCCCGTTTTACGGCACGCGGCGCCCCGAGACATACGGCAGCCTGACTGAGCCGGTGAAGAACCCCCGACAGGACAGCGGCGAGGGGCTCCACGGCGGTATTCCGGGGCTGCAACCGTGAGCGCAATGTCGGCGGGTGTCGCGGGCCGCTACATGCCGCCGGAATGGCATCCCCACGACGGCACCTGGATGGGCTTTCCCAAAGATGCCTATGAGGGCAGCGGTGTCTCGCGCGAAGCAGTGCAGCGGGCTTGGGCGGCAGTAGCCAACGCCATCGCTGACCACGAGCCAGTGCACATGGTCTGCAACCCCGAGTCCGAAGCCGCGGCGCGCAAGTTTCTCAGCGCTGCGGTCACGCTGCACCTCACCCCGTTCGATGATGCGTGGCTTCGAGACAGCGGTCCCACGGTAGTGATTGACGCCGGGAAACCCATAGCCATCGACTGGCGATTTAACGGTTGGGGCGACAATACCGCTTTCGACTGGCAGCAGGATGCACAACTCGCTCGATTCATTGCCGAGACGTCTGGACTCCCAATCGAATCATCGCCACTCACCAATGAGGGTGGCGGCATTCACGTCGACGGAAATGGCCGCGTATTATTGACCGACACGGTGCAGCTTGATCCGAACCGCAACCCCGACTGGGATCGTGAGCGCGTGGAGACCGAAATTCATCAACGACTCGGTACCCGCGAGGCCATTTGGTTGCCCCGGGGACTGTATCGGGACTATCTGCCCCACGGCACCCGCGGCCACGTGGATATCGTCGCCTGCTTCTGCCCCGATGGTCGTGTTCTGCTGCATCAACAACAGGATAGTAGTCATCCCGATCACGCGCTGTTTACCACCTTGCAAGACTGCCTTGAGCGAGCAGGTCTGGCGGTCACGGCGATTCCAGCACCGACGACGCTGCGCGACAACAGCGATTGGGTCGATTACAGCTATATCAATCACTACGTCTTAAATGGCGCGGTGATTTTGCCCACCTTCGATGATCGTAATGATGCGCTGGTCGTCGAGTTGCTAGCCGACGCCTACCCCGGCCGCGCGATTCGGAAAGTCGACGCGCGAGTCATCTTTGCGATGGGCGGCGGCGTACACTGCATTACCCAGCAGATGCCATCAGCACCCGAACAGGACCAATAACACTATGTTCACCTACCTCAATCCCGATGTGCGTGCCAAATTAGTCGCCCAGAAGAAACTGCTGCGAATCAATGATGCGGGTCAGGAAATTGACAGCAACGGCGCCGCGCCCACTGGACAGCGCAGCCTCAATCTCTTGGGCCCGGTACCACTGCCTCTTTCTCGAGGACAGCAGCATCCCATGGCCGACTGGTATGCCGCTGTGCGCAGCACTGAACTGAGTGAAGTTGAGGGCCTTGCGGAGACCCTGCGCGAACAGGGCGGTCAGCACCTGTTCTCCCAATTGGCATCCAGCATGGCCGTCAACAGTGTGCTGGTCATCGGCAACG
>CBFHHJ010000018.1:0-20248 GCA_965655505.1 Luminiphilus sp. | reverse complement strand
AAATGCGTTCATTAAGGAGTCTGCGAGGGGTAGCTGATTGCTAATGATCACTAAGAGCGCACAGAGCAGTGCCGCGAAAATGATGTCGACTCCTCGTAGTGCAAGCCAAATCAACAGCGTAACGCTACCTACCAATCCTGCATAGCTAATAAAAAGCATAATAAACCGCCCTTAAAATTCTAATTTAATTGATTATTTTTTGTTTGCCAGTCGTGATATTTGAGGCACGCCGGTGTGGTTTTGTAAGCTGCTTTTAGTATAAGGTGGGAGTTTAGGCGTTATACCAATCAAACACGAGGTTTCCTGTTGAGTAATAAACGCAAGTTGAAGGCGCTAACTGCCGTTATGGAGTCCGCAACCAGTTATGACCAGTGGCGCGCGGCTGCAATCGAGCATGACGAGTTGTCCGGTATGGCCGATTGGCGCGAGGTTGAACAAACGGACCTCTATGACCACGCTCAGATTCGACTGCGGCTCGATCGACTGCGCAATTTGCGAGCTCGAGACGATTATCAAGGCCTGTTGTTTGCACTCAACGAAGGTATCCACGGGAACATGGGCGGTATGGGCAAGTCAGTCCTCTATCGCATGGCAAAATTTGGTACCAAGCGCCTCATTGAGGAATACATCGCCGAAATCGATGCAAGCCTTCGCTTGATTGCTGAACTCGATGACGACGTCATCCCCGTTCAGCAGAAGGTCGAGTTCTTTTACCGCTGCAACGTCTGTTTCGGGCGCTCGGCCTTGATGCTCAGTGGTGGCGGCGCTCTGGGGTTTCTTCACTTGGGTGTCATCAATGTATTGGTCGAGCAGGGGTTGTTGCCGAGGGTGATTTCTGGATCCAGTGCGGGCTCACTCGTCGCCGGCGTGCTCGCCTGCCATTTAGACAGTGAGATGGAAGCGTTTCGCGAACCGTCTTTGATCCAGAGTGAAGTCAAACGCGAGGCGAGTTTCTTCCGTAGACTGTTTATGGGCGCGGGACCCCATATGACCACGGAAGATCTCGAGCAGCTGATTGAACGACTGGTTCCCGACATGACCTTTGAAGAGGCCTATGCCAAAACGGGTCGTCAGGTGAGCATTACTGTAGCGCCGGCGGAGCCTCATCAACGGTCGCGTTTGTTAAATGCGGTCACGTCGCCGAACGTCTATATCCGCTCAGCGGTGATGGCTTCCTGCGCGGTGCCCGGGGTGTTCCCCCCAGTGATGTTAATGGCCAAGAACGTCCACGGTGAGCCTCAGCCTTATCTTCCGGGGCGCCGATGGGTAGATGGCTCGGTGGCAGATGATCTGCCGGCTAAGCGGCTGTCGCGACTCTTTAGCACTAACCACTACATCGTGAGTATGGTGAACCCAATTGCAACCGCGTTTATTTCAAAGGACGAGGATCGCGGTGCACTTGCCCGTGCTGCCGGAACCTTGGGCGTAGGCATTGGGCGCGAGGTGCTAAATTTTTATCGGGATTTGGCACAAAAGCGCGGCGACAATTGGCCTCGATTCAATATGATCGTCCACGGCATGCACGCGCTGCTTGATCAAGAATACACCGGGGATATCAATATTGTTCCGAGCTTCCGGATGGCAAATCCCGCACGCTTGTTGTCCCATCTCGACGAGAAAGAATTGCTCAATTTGATCGGATTCGGTGAGCAGGCCTGTTTTGAAAAAGTCGAAGCGATTCGCCGCTGTACAAGTATTTCGCGCACCATCGAGGAAATTTTGTATCGGTTTGAATACGGGGATCTGCGCCCCGATCCAAAGAAATTCCGTCGCCCCCGTTCGTCGCGGAGGCGACCACCGCCCACCAATGCGCAGCTTGATCAACTGCAGGCAGCGGTCGAGAAAGACCGCAAGCCAGCGCGCCGCAAGGTGCGTGCCAAACGCACTCCAGAGTCGGCTGAGACCAACCGGGTGACGCACTGAGCGACTAGTGGTAGCTCAGCGCTGAATGAACTGCTGCCCGAGTTGTACGAGAGGCAACACCAGATCACCCCGGCTAGCCGCGTCCTCACTGGACGCGTTGCCATCCAGCGCGCGTTTCTTCACACCTTGAACGATGGCTGCTAGTCGGAAAAAGCAAAACACCAGGTAGAAATTCCAGTGTTCGATGTTCTCTCGCCCAGTACGCGCGCAGTAGCGCTCGATGTAGGCTTCATCACTGGGTATGTGCAGTGGCGCGCGTTCAAGTCCGGCCATGCCGTTGATTCCCGCCCCCCGGGGTAGTTGCCAGGCCATCACTTGATAAGCGAGGTCAGCAATGGGGTTGCCGAGTGTCGAGAGTTCCCAGTCAAGCACCGCGATGATACGCGGCTCTGTAGGGTGCCACATAAGGTTGTCGAGGCGAAAATCGCCGTGAACCAGTGACACTCGACCGTCATCCGCCGGCATGTTCGCTGGTAACCAGGCTATTAACTCTTCCATTTCCGGCAGGGTTTCGGTCTCAGATGCTCGGTACTGCTTCGTCCAGCGTCCTACCTGCCGCTCAAAATAGTTACCCGGTTTGCCGTAGTCTGCGAGACCTGCAGCCTCGATGTTGACCGAGTGCAATGCCGCGAGCACGCGATTCATATCGTCATAGGCTGCTACGCGTTCGCTGTCGGTAAGTTCGGGAAGCGCCGGATCCCAAAAAACCCGTCCGTCCGTGTATTCCATAACGTAGAACATGGAGCCAATGATCGAGTTGTCCTCACACAAGGTGATGGCTTTTGGCACGGGGACGTCGGTGTTCGCAAGTGCCGAGATGACCTTGAATTCTCGATCAACCGCGTGGGCGGAAGCCAGCAATTGCCCTGGGGGTTTGCGCCGTAATACGTAGTGATTGTCCCCCGCAGTCAATTTAAAGGTCGGATTGGACTGTCCGCCTGCAAATTTTTCCGCAATCAAGGGGCCGGAAAAGGTTGGAACAAACTCACGAATCCAGGGGTCGAGTCGCGTTAAATCGAGGGTTTGGGTGCTCAAAACCATCTCCTATACATTTTTTCGGTGACATCCTTGCACTGAGCAGGGCATGATCTGTAATGAAAGTTGGAAAATTTGAACCTTGAGTATGCTGTGGTTATCCTCAGCTGCGCAAGAGATAGCCTGTCCTGAAACAGGCTGATTGCCTAGAAGATACAGATCCTCTTGGACAGACAGATCCTCTTGGACATAGAGAGATCCCCTAGGACGAACAGAACCCAAGCGCCCAATAACGCCCAATAAATTGATAATAGGAAGCCAGATGAGCATCGTAGAGCACTTTCGAACAGCCCGAGAAATGGCGACAGCGAGCGGAACCCTATTTGAAGTCGGCACCACCAACGTCGGTGGTCAGTCGCTTCTGAGTTACATTCATGCACCCCAGAGCATGCGCGATTTATGGTTGCTAGCGACAGGCCACGGCGATGCCGAGTATTTGGTGTACAAAGACGAACGCCTGACCTACAAGCAATCGGCGCGGGATGTAGCCGCCTTTGCGAGTTGGTTGGTGGCTCAGGGTATCGAACCCGGTGATCGCGTGGCGATTTCCATGCGCAACTACCCCGAGTGGATGCTCGCGCACTGGGCGATCAATGCGGTTGGTGGGGTCGTCGTCGGCATGAACGCTTGGTGGGTGCCCGATGAAATGGCTTACGCGCTGAATGATTCGGCCCCAAAGATGCTAATCGCCGATGACCGGCGCCTCGCTAACTTTGCTGAAATCGCCGATCAATTTCCCGACATACAAGTCGTTTCTGTGCGGGAGCCCAACAGTCCCATACCGGCCATCCCTTGGACACAAGCGATTGCTGCAGATGCTGACATGCCTCAGGTTGAAATTGATCCCGACAGCGAAGCCTGTATTTTTTATACCTCGGGTACGACGGGCCGTCCCAAAGGGGCGCAGCTGACCCACCGTTCCTGTGTCGCCAACGTCATGAATGTCGGTGCAATGGGTCGGATGTATACCACTACCCAGATGTTGTTGCGGGGTGCGGAGCTGAGCGAGGCCGCATCGCCGCCGGCGCCCACAGCGCTCATCGCGACACCTTTGTTTCACGTCACCGCAAATAACTGCATTCTGCAGGCGGGTACCGTGGCTGGTGGCAAATTCATCCTGATGTACAAATGGGACCCTATTGAAGCGATGAAGCTCATCGAGAGCGAGCAGATTACGACGCTCAGTGCTGTTCCGATGATGAGCCGTGAACTCTTAGCCCATCCGGATCGCGATGAATACGACCTCAGTACCTTGTCAGCGATGGGCGGCGGTGGCGCAGCCATGCAACCTGACTTGGTCGGGAAAGTTGCGGCAGAGACAAAGCGGGCCAAACCCACCCAGGGCTACGGCATGACTGAGGTGAGCGGGATCATTACCTACATCGCTGGCGACGTGTTTTTGGCTCGGCCAGAAAGCGCAGGACCGCTGGTGCCTACCCTGGAGGGGAAATGTGTCGACGCAGAGGGTAACCCGTTGCCAGCGGGGGGGATCGGCGAGGTTTGTGTGAAGGGCTCGCCGGTCATCAAGGGTTACCTCAACCGTCCCGAAGCCACTGCCGAAACCATTGTCGATGGCTGGTTGCACACGGGTGACATCGGATATTTCGACGAAGACGGTTTTTTGTTTTTGGTTGATCGCGCCAAGGATATGGTGCTGCGTGGTGGTGAGAATATTTACGGCGCGGAGGTCGAGAACGCTATTTTTGACCATCCGGCGGTACTTGAATGCGTCGCCTTTGCGGTTCCAGACGAGCGATTGGGCGAGGAGGTCGGCGCTGCCATCCATCTTAAGGATGGCGCATTACTCGACGCGCCCAGTTTGAGAGAGCATCTCGCTACACGGCTTGCAGCGTTCAAGATTCCACGCTACATCTGGTTCTTGGCTGAGCCACTTCCCCGCAATGCCAACGGCAAATTTTTAAAGCGGGAGCTCAAGGACGTGCTAGACCCCGCAAGTGCCGACTGATCACACTCCGCCAGGCCTAACGGCGCTGCAGCGGGGTGTCGTTGAGTCGCGGGTTCGCGAAGACCTTAAACGTGCAGAGTCCCTCGTAGGCCGGTCATTGCCGGCGGTGCCCGTGCAATTTGATTTGCGGGGCACTGCCGCAGGCATGTTTTGCAGTCGCGGCGGACAGCATTGGCTGCGCTTCAATGAGTGGCTATTTGCTAGGGATTTCGAGACGCACCTTGCCGATACGGTGCCCCATGAGGTCGCGCATTATGCAGTGCACCTCGCGTTTGCGCGTCGTCGGGTCAAACCCCATGGAGCAGAGTGGCAGAGTGTCATGCGTGGTTTAGGGGCTAACCCCTCAGCTACATTCGACGCGGATCTCGAAGGACTCCCGGCTCGGCGCCAGCAGCGTTGGCCCTATCGATGCGCATGTCGTGAACACGCTGTCAGCACGACCCGTCACCGCCGCATGGAGAGGAGGCGCGCTGAATATCGCTGTCGTTATTGTGAGCAGCCCCTTGTGGCTGCCAACAGGGGCAGTGACTGACTCGAGCGCTAGCGTATTTAGGTCTCAGAGCGAGAGTTAGCGTCCGTTAGCGCGCCTCAATATCCAATCTGACCCCAACGAAATCATCGCTCGACTGGTCCCAAGGACTAATGATTGCCCGTTCAGGGTCGAGCTCGCCACTGTTCACTAAGTAGCGTTTCACTGCGGCTGCGCGTTCGAGCGCCAACTCGGACAAAGTGCTTTGAGGGATCTGGATTTGCGCTTCTAATTGCTGTCGCCATTCCAGAGGCGTTAGGCCCTCTGCTAGTCCGGCAGTCACAGCTCTCGCTTGAATCGCAGCCTCCCAAGCGGGTGACTTACGGTCGATGTCATCCTGGTCGACGCCCTCGGCAAGCAACTGCTCCCTTAGTGCAAGCCGCTGTAGCTTTTGCGTATCCAGTACCCGATGAATCCCAGGATCAAGCACCAGTGTCAATTGGGGTCGCTGGGACAAACCGTCCGCAAGCACATCCAGTTGCCCCATGGCTGCAGCATCTAAGGTTTCACCCCCGGCTGAGAATCGGACAACCTCGTCGATTTCTTCAGCACCACCCAGAGAGGCGAGCAGCTTAAAAGGGGCGGCAACGAGATTAGTGACCATGGTGCCTGCTGCTTGCCACAATGCTGACCAAACGTTGAACTGAGGGTCGTTTACCTCGCCACCAACCCCGAGATCCAGCTCAATGACCCCCGCGGCGTCGGTGAGAAGCGCCACAGCTGTTTTAACCGGAAGGTCAAGGGCTGACTCGCTGTCGGTCTTCTTGCCTAACTCCAAACCCTGAACGCGCAGGCTGTTGTTACCTTTGACGCGTCCACCGGTAAGGACGTAGTCCAATTCGGTGGTCATCACGCCGCGGTTGATCGGGTAGCCAACGAACGTTGCGGAGTAGGGTGTCAGCCGAGCGATATCAACACCCGACATAGCAAGCTTGAAGTTGCCGTTTTCGGGCTGACTGAAGTGTCCAATCTTGCCCTCAATGGTGACCGGGGCATAACCATCGATGGCGCCGCCGCCCGAGAATTCTAGGGTGGAGTCTGTCCGAGTATCAAAGTCGCGCATTCCCAGTGACAGGTCTGCGATCACCGCTGTGAATTGCAAGGGTAGCGATTCGTCTCGGAAAGTAAGTTCACTATCCGATACCGTCGCTTTCGGAATGCTGATAGCCCAAGTGGCGGTATCATCCTCGGTACTCTCCGTTTGCTCGGCAATCTCTTCCGCATAGGCTTCCGATGCGTCACTTACGTCTTCGGACACCACTTGAACACGCGTAGCGTTAATGGAGCCATCGGCTCTAATCAACAAGGCAGCCTGTGCACCGGTTAGCGAAATTTTGTCCAGTACGAGTGTTTGCTCTGTGGCGTCGAGATCGATGCCCTCAACACGGAACTGGTTAAAGGCGAGTAAGTTTGTGTCGGTGTCCTCTATGTGAGCGTCGAAGTCTTTAATGACCAGTCGTCCCTGAAGTTTTTCTGGAATGAAGTGTCGGGTTGATATTTGCAGTTCAGCGGAAGTACTGCCCCCGGACAAGCCAATGTTGAGCTGATCCTGAAAGAGAGGCTCGCTCTGGGAGAGCCGCAGGTCAGCAATCTGTGTGTTGACTGCCAAATCACCCACGAGGAGGTCCCCTTGACCGTTCACATCGACGGTTGCGTGCTGGTTAAGCAGGGTGTCTATGTCAAATTGGCTCTGAGAGGCTGTGGGCCACGTGAATCGGTCGAGCCCTAGCGTAATGCCATCGAGGGCGATGTGGCCCTCTTTAAGTCGCGGCGTCTCGATATACAGTTTGCCCTCACTGACCGAAGTGTCGACGACTTCAACCGTCCATGCTGACTCGGGTTCGTTATTGGCGACACCTGACTCAGAGACGGTTGCTTCAGAAGATGTTTCGCCAGGCGTTGCTGCTAAGTCCTGGGTGTCGTCGACCTGAGTGCTTGAGCCCGTGAGCGCGGTGACGAGAGTGAGGCTATCTTCCACCTCCTGAGATGTCATAAAGAACCCTTCGAGGGATGTGCTGTTAACCGTTACCGTTTGCTTCGTGCCATCTATTCGGATATCGGCGACAGTAAAGCGCTGGAAACCCAACTCGTCAGGGGTTGTTTGAGTGGGATTTGCAATCAGCTGAACGTTATCGAGCGCAATAGGTGTGAAGGCGAGGGTAAATTGCTCGGGGGAGGATGCCTGTAAGGCGATCTCGGCAGAGAGTGTGCCCCCGGTGACTGCTACCGATGGGAGTTGCAACCCGTAGTTTACGAGCGGCGACAGTTCGAGCGCTGAGAGTGACAGTGAACCCGTCACCTGGGGTTCGACGATCTGACCCTGTCCCGTCCATGCGACTGCCCCGCCGTCCAGTAGTTCAAAGGATAAGACCTGGCTCATCGGGGCGCTGCCCACAATCGTGCTGAGCTCGGTGACTGTCACAGAGAGCTTGTGAATGCCACTTGAGAAGGCTGGCGTGATTGCCTGATCTTCAAAATAGATCGCACCGCCGTCGATTGCCAATCTGCCGACGTGAATCTGAGGGAGCTCGCCTTCATTTACAGAAGATTCATCGGTGGCAGCCGATGAAGCGTTGCGTTCCGCAAGCTCGTCAGCCAATTGCTGGAGGTTGAGTGTCCCGTCGGCAGCCAGGCGAGAATGGACCGTAGGATCATTCAACGTAATTGATTCAAGCTGGATGCCCGGGTTGATCAGTGTTCGCCAAAGACCGAAATCAACTCTGGCAAGTTGAAAGCTCGCGATAGGGCGGCCGTCGGTCTCAGTAAGGACAACGTCTTCGATGCTCAGCGCTAGGTCAATGGGGTCGATGAGCACAATAGCGCTGTCAAAAGGGCGCCCCGTGGCCTCAGAGACCATCTTATCAATGAACAGGTTCAGTAGCGGCGTCACCACTATTACAATGAGCGCACACCAGGCGAGGAGGGCAAAAAGCAGCCATTTAATGAGTCTTCCTACAAGCACATCAATCTCCACTTAGACAGATTGCGGTCAATAGTTTTCGAGGGCGCAGGGTTTGACGCCCTCGGTTGGTTCGCACGTCTTACCAGCATCGTAAATAAGGCTCACAGAGAGTATCCGATTGGCACTGCCTGCTACCGCTGTGGGGTGTTGGCATACGCGTCCGAGCACAGTAATGTGACAGCTCGGATTTTAAAACCCTAATAACGCTATCACTTCGATCCACGCTCTGGAGGACACCCATGCTCGCTCGTCATTTTACCGAGGAACAAGACATGTTCCGCGCTGCTTATCGGCGATTTTTAGCCGAGGAAATCGTGCCAAACATGGAAGACTGGCGCGAACAGGGGATGGTTGATCGCTCGGCATTCAAAAAAGCAGGGGACAACGGCTTTTTAATGGTGTGGCCAGATGAAGAATATGGCGGTATGGGCGATTACGATATTCGCTGGGAACAGGTAATCATTGAGGAGCTAGCTTACGCTAGATCAGGAGATTGGTTTGGATCGCTGCACAGCCGCATTGTTGGTCCGTATATCACCCGCTTCGGTAGCAAAGCTCAGAAAGATAAATACATGCCTGGTGCGGTCAGTGGCGACATTGTGCTGGCTATTGCGATGACCGAGCCCGATGCGGGCAGTAACCTCGCTGGAATGCGCACCACTGCGGTTGAGCACGATGACCACTGGGTGCTCAACGGTCAAAAGACCTACATCTCAAACGGTATCAACTGCGATTTGGTCGTGGTGGCCGCTAAAACCGATCCTGACAACAATCCACACGCCATGACGTTGTTCCTCGTTGAGGCAGAATTTGAAGGCTTTGAACGCGGGCGCAATCTGAAAAAGCTCGGCCTCAAGGCGCAGGATACCGCGGAGCTGTTTTTCAACGATTGCAAGGTACCCAAAGCGAATGTTTTGGGCGATGTCCACAAGGGTTTCTACTACCTCATGGAAGGACTGGCCGAAGAGCGACTATTGGGCGCCATGGGCTATCTTGCGGCGGCGCAATTGTCTTGGGACTTAACGGCTGAATTTGTCAAAGAGCGCCAGGTTTTCGGAAAGCCATTGGCCGCAATGCAGAATACCCAGTTTAAGCTCGCGGATCTGCGAACCGAACTCGATATCGTTCAGGCCTTTGTTGATCAATGTGCACTGGCATTTAACGCTGGAACCTTGAGCGCGGCCGACGCAGCGAAAGCCAAACTGAAAACCTCCGAGCTTCAGCAGCAAGTTGCCGACCAAGGGCTGCAGTTACACGGTGGCGCGGGCTTTATGGATGAGTATCCCATCAGTCGTCAGTGCGCCGATGCCAAGATTGCCACCATTTATGCGGGTAGCTCAGAGATCATGAAATTGATTATTGGTCGCGACTGCCTTGGGGACGATTACACGCCGTTTAACACCCGAAACTTTTAGATAACTCGTGATCTAGCTTTTCGGTGTGGTTAAACGTTGTGGAAGCAGAGGGCAGGCATTAGATGGGACCGTTACAAGGCATTAAAGTAATCGAGATGGCGGGACTTGGCCCCGCCCCAATGGGCGCCATGATGTTGGCCGACATGGGTGCGACGGTCGTACGCGTTAGCCGACCAGGAAAAGCAGGGTTGGAGATGCCCGACCCTGTCAGTGGTCGCGGTAAGCAATCTGTGGTGCTTGATGTGAAATCGGAAGCGGGGCTCGAAGCTTTGCTTGTCTTGATCGAGAGCGCGGATGTTTTGATCGACCCGTATCGCCCGGGTGTGTGTGAAAAGCTTGGCTTTGGTCCTGAGGTTTGCGCCACAAGAAACCCAAAGTTAATTTTTGCTCGCATGACAGGGTGGGGGCAAACGGGGCCGCTAGCGAATGCCGCGGGACACGATCTTAATTACATCGCGATCACGGGCGCTCTGCATGCTATAGGACGGCGAGATCAAAAACCTGCAGTGCCACTTAATCTGATTGGCGATATGGGCGGCGGCGGCATGCTGTTGGTCAACGGCATCCTCGCCGCATTACTAGAAACGCGTTCCTCAGGGCAGGGGCAGGTCATTGATGTTGCGATGGTCGACGGAACGGCACAGCTTCTTTGGATGCAGCAGGGCATGGCGAGCGCGGGGCTGTGGAATACCGCTCAACGCGAGGCGAACATGCTTGATGGCGCCGCGCATTTTTATGACACCTATGAATGTGCTTGCGGTGGCTATGTGGCAATCGGATCGATTGAACCGCAGTTCTATCGCGAGTTAATGCGATTGGCGGCATTGCCGGAAGCGTTTACTGATCAAATGAATCCGGCAAAGTGGCCCGAGCTCAAAGCCGCGCTGGCAAAGGTAATAGGCGCTAAGTCGCGAGATGAGTGGTGCGAATTGATGGAGGGTACTGATGTTTGTTTTGCCCCAGTGCTTACCCTAGAGGAAGCACCTGACTATGCGCCCAATAAAGCCCGAGGTATGTACATCGATGTCGATGGCGTGACGCAGCACGCACCGGCGCCGCGTTTTTCACGGACGCCTTCGGAGGTTGCTCATGGAGTGCGTTCCAAAGGCGCCGACACTCGCCAGGCATTGCTCGACGCTGGAATCGACAGCGCGTCGGTCGATACCTTGCTGGCGATCGGTGGAGCAGTTCAGGCCTAAGGTTGGTAGTCGCGCGATTTTTGCATCGGATTGCCTCAACATGACATTGACGAATGTTTTAGGAGTATCACATTGACTGATTTTAAAGCGCTGACCATTGAACGCGATGGGGCGATTGCAGTCCTGGCCTTCAACCGCCCGGAGAAGCTCAATACCTTCGATACGCAAATGCGGCGTGAATTTGTGACCGCCGCGCGAATGTTGAATCTCGATGATTCCGTGAAGGTCGTCATGCTGACAGGTAACGGTCGCGCATTCGGCGCCGGCGCCGATCTCGGCGAGTCCCCTGAGGCAGGTTTGGGTGATGGTGCCGTCGTCGAAGACATGCTCAACAACGAATACAAGCCAGGCATTTTGGCAATTGCCAAGTCATCAAAGCCCTGGGTCGCGGCAATCAACGGGCCCTGTGCCGGCATCAGTTATTCCTACGCGATGGCCTGTGACATGGTCGTCATGGCCGAGAGCGCGTTCCTCTACCAGCCCTTTGCAGCGATTGGTTTGGTGCCCGATGGCGGCAGCACGTGGCTGCTTGCGAAGCTGGTAGGTCATCGCCGCGCTTTTGAACTGATGGTGATGGGCGAGAAGCTATCCTCCGCACGCGCCTTGGAGTGGGGCATGGTCAATCGGCTATTTGCCGATAACGACTTTAACGCCACTGCGCGCGAGTTTGCACAAGATCTGGCGGGTCGCTCACCCTTGGCGCTGCGCTACACGAAGCTTGCCCTTCAAAGCGCGTCAACAGCGACCTTGGACGAGGCTATATCGATCGAAGCGGGCTATCAGAAGTTTTGCATCGACAGCGAGGACTCGCAGCGCGCGGTAGCAGCGTTTTTTGCCAAAGAGGATTATGCCTGGCAGGGTAAGTAAAATGATCGATAACGTTGTAACGTCGATCAAATAATTAGTACGACCAATACAATAACGATAACAAGGAAACGCTATGTTTCATTCGGGTGTAGTCGGGGCGCGACTAGCTGTTGTCGCCTGTGTGTTTTTTGCGTCAGGTATCAGTGCGCAAGAGAAGCAACTGTTGTGGGGAGACACACATCTCCACACAAGTTATTCGTCGGACGCTTTCGCCAACAACAATCTTTCGGCCACGCCGGATACAGCGTATCGCTTTGCTAAGGGTGCTCCCGTGCTGCATCCTTATAATGGCATGCGTGTGCAACTAGAGACGCCTCTCGACTTCTTGGTGGTGTCGGACCATGCCGAGTTTATGGGCGTCATCCGCAACACCTACTTCAATGGCACTGATCCTGAAAACATTGGTTTCGTAGATCAGCTGAAGGCTTGGGTGGCCGCTCAAATCCTGCGCTGGAACGTGGATAAGCAAACCGCGCGGGAGCTTTTCGTTGATGTGTTGCCCGAGCCCTACGACGATATTGTCGAGGCGGCTCGCACTTGGGAGCCTAGTATCGGCTGGATCCCCAGTCAGCCTAACGTTGAATTGAACACTTGGAATACCATTACCGACGCAGCGGAAAACCATAACGCTCCGGGTCGTTTTACAGCGCTAATTGGTTGGGAATACAGCTCGATACCCGGAGGGGCCAATCTTCATCGTGTTGTCGTGACCGACCTTGATGCGCCGACTGCGCAGACATTTGTGCCCTTTGGGCTCGATAACAGTGTGTATCCAGAAGACCTGTGGGCCTGGCTCGAAGCGACCCAAGCGGAAACGGGGGGAAGCTATCTCGCTATCCCGCATAACTCCAATATTTCGAAAGGCGCGATGTTCGATGTCACCACCTTGCGCGGTGAGCCCATTGGGGCAGAGTATGCGGCAACTCGGCAGTATTGGGAGCCGATTGCTGAAATCACCCAAATTAAAGGTGATTCGGAAACCCACCCAAGTCTATCCCCCGACGACCCGTTCGCAGAGTTTGAGACGTATCCCTATTACATTCAGAGGACGCTCTCCGAGTACAAGCCCGCCGAGGGGGACTATGTACGCTCGGCATTGAAACGTGGGCTGGCGCTAAAGGCAGCGACGGGGGTGAATCCCTATCAACTGGGCGTCATCGGGTCTACCGATGCCCACACAGCCCTTGCCTCCGCCGAAGAAAATAATTTTCACGGCAAAATGGCCACAGATTCGATTCCCGAGAACAAGCTCATCAAGTGGAGTGATGATCGGGTAGATGGCCCTTTCGGCTGGGGTATGAGTGCGCAGGGACTTGCAGCGGTTTGGGCGGAGGACAATTCGCGCAAGAGCATTGTTGCCGCCATGCGTCGGCGCGAAGTGTATGGGACCACCGGTCCGCGTATCGGCGTGCGTTTTTATGGGGGTTGGGAACTGACCCCTGAAGATCTGGCTGATGCGACGTTTCCCGATAATCTCGACGATCGCGGTGTGCCAATGGGTGGTGAGTTAACGGGAGCACCCGACGCGGCCAGTACCCCGCCAACTCTACTGATCGAGGCAACTGCGGATCCGCTGTCGGGCACCCTTGATCGCGTGCAGGTTGTTAAAGGATGGATTGATGATGACGGCTCCACCCACGAGCAGGTATTTGATGTTGCGTGGGCGGGTGACGACCGACTCAATGCAGATGGGGCGCTCACCCCAATACCGAGTACGGTTGATCTCACTACTGGGCGTTGGGATAACAGCGTTGGTGCCGCGCGACTCACCGCAGCGTGGCAGGACCCGGAATTTAACCCCCAACTTGCGGCTTTTTATTACGTCCGGGTGCTACAGATTCCAACGCCAAGGCATTCTCTCTATGACAAGCTCGCGCTTGAAGGGTCTGCAAATAGCCTAGCGGACCAAGCGGGCGAAGTCGTCGACACACGGCGACCGGATGTCATTCAGGAGCGCGCGTATACCTCGTCAATCTGGTATTCCCCGTAACCGCATAGGTTACGTTGCGATAATGACTCTGAGTGCCTGCAGGGAACTGCGGGCATCCGCAATCACCCGTTGACTCGTTTCGATTCGCGTATCCATTGCTTCAATCTCACTGGCGCGAATTGCGGGGTTAATGGTGCGCAGGTAAACCAAGCGATCCCGTTCGGCGCCGAGATCAGCGGCCAATCGCGTGAGTGCGTTGACGCGTTCTTTGTCGATTGCGTTACTAGCGAGACGCTCGGCCATGGAGATTTGTTTCTCCAAAAGTGGCTTGATCTGGCGTATGACGTTTGCCGATGTCGCGGCGGGCACAGGCTCAAGCAAGCGATTGAGCGCCTCGTGACCAATCGCCTCTGCAACATTTTTGCCGTCGGGTGAGATCAGAACCCGCAGGGGTTGCATGCGCAAGAACCGGCCTATTTCAAGCTCCGAAGGCGCGAGGCAGTCAACGCCGAAGAGCGCTTCAAGCAGCACGCTTCCGGCAGGGATTTTGGCGTGCTTTAAGGTGCCAAGACTCGAGTTGCCCAGTTCAGAGCTGGTAATCACCGCCATGGCCTCGCGTATCAAGGGGTGTTCCCAGGTCAGGAAGTGCACGTCATCCCGGGCCAAGGCTGTACTGCGGTCAAAGGTGACGGTAATGCCGTCGTCTTCCAGCATGGGTAGCTGCCCCGTGATCAGCATTTCCGAGGGGCGCAATACGTGACAGGTTTCTGAGTGATAGTCTTGGGAAACCCCAATACGATCGAAGAGCAGCTCAGCAAAGGTTTCGATTTGCTCGGGCGCCTCGATTGATTTGACCGCCTCGATGATGTGCTGCCCTTCGGTCGGGTTATGGGAATTGATCTCGAGCAATCGATCCCGTCCGCGCTGCATCTCAAGTTCAAGCGCCTGACGAAATGTCGCGGTCTCCTGACACAAGTCGGTTGGGTCGCTCGACGGACTTTCGAGTGCAAAGGTTAACGACTCTAAGAAGTTGCTGTAGACGGCATGGCCAACTGCGGCGCTATGGGTAAATGCGTCGACCCCTTCGTGGTGCCAGCGAAACAAAATCTCTTGGGCACTGCCCAATAAAAAGGGCACGTGTATCTGCACATCCGAGGATTGACCGATGCGGTCGAGCCGTCCAATGCGCTGTTCGAGCAGGTCCGGATTTTCCGGCAAATCGAAACACACCAGGTGATGAGCAAATTGGAAGTTTCGGCCTTCACTGCCAATCTCGGAGCAAATTAACGCCTGTGCTCCGCCAAGCTCATCGGCAAAGTACGCTGCCGCTCGATCCCGCTCGACGAGGGTAAGACCCTCGTGAAACGCTGCGCAACGCACACCGGCCCGCATGTGAAGATGCTGCTCCAGCGCGAGCGCTGTCGCGGCTGAGGCGGCGATTACGAGCACTTTTGCCGGACGCAATCCCCGGAGAAATTCTTCGAGCCATTGGACTCGGGGATCTTCTGTCAGCCAAACTGACTCATTGCAATGTTGCTCTGGGTAGAGCTCGGTTTGGTGATCGCCATAGATATCGGGCAGCGGCAGGGGATAGCTATGAAGCACTCGCTTGGGAAATCCCGGCACCGAATTACGTGTGTTGCGCAGCAAGACTCGACCCGTGCCGTAGCGGTCAAGCAGCTCCTGTATTTGCTGGCTCGGTTCTGCCGCAGCGTCGATCCCGTCCGGAAGAGCACCGCTGCGCTCACCGTTCTGTAAGGTTTCGATGACTTCGTTCCATTCACTGTAGTGACGCTGCTCTTCAAGGAACTCATCGAGGTTTGTAAACCGATCGGGATCGAGAAGCCTCAGCCGGGCAAAGTGGCTTTTAATGCCCGCTTGCTCGGGCGTTGCGGTCAGCAACAACAGACCACGACTTAGCTGGGCGATTTCCTCAACAAACTGATAGAGCTCACCATCACTGCTGGATTGCCAGTTGAGATGATGCGCCTCATCAACGACCACCATATCCCAATCCGATTCCAAGGCCATCGCCCGGGCGACCGGCGAGCCTGCAAATAATGAGAAGGGGGTCAGGATGAGTTGCTCATTATCGAATGCGGTGTCTTCATGTCCCTCTTCAAGACGTGATTGATCAAACAGCGAGAACTGCAGGTTAAAACGCCGCAACATTTCAACCAGCCATTGATGGATCAGGGCGTCGGGTACTAAAACCAGAACCCGTGAGGCACGGCCGGTTAGTAGTTGCTGGGACAATATGAGTCCAGCCTCGATGGTTTTACCCAGACCCACTTCGTCCGCAAGTAGTACGCGAGGAGCGAATCGACGACCCACTGAAGAGGCAATGTAAAGCTGATGAGAAAGGAGTGAGGTGCGTGCGCCAAGTAACCCGCGAACGGCACTGCCCTCGGCGGCGGCTTTGTGGATCAGCGTTGCATAACGTAGTTTGAAATCCACCAGCTTATCGAACTGATTGTTAAGCACTCGATCTCTCGGTGAGCTCAGTTGGATGTGAGGATCAATTTCGAGTTCGGAGATTGTTTGCTCGCCGCTGTCGCTGTCGATGGTATAAAAAGTAATGCCATCTTGCTCCTCGGTGGCATTCACGCGGTATTGGTGACCATCAATTCGGGTAAGTGTATCGCCGGGTTTAAGTGTCAGGCGTGTTAACGGCGCGCGGTCGATGGCGTAGGTCCGATCTTCTCCAACAGCGGGGAAATGCAGGGTTATTCTGCGCCCCTCAAGCTCGACGACAACCCCAAGTCCCAGTTCAACGTCCGCGTGGCTTACCCACCGCTGACCCAGCGCAAATTCAGTCATGACTGAAAAACAGTTTGCGGCTGTTTTCGTAGGTGGTTTTGATCAGCGTTTCCACATCGATTTCCTTGAGTTCAGCGATTTTTTCAGCAATCAACGGTAGGTAGTAAGGTGAGTTAACCCGACCTCGGTAGGGAACTGGCGTTAAATAGGGCGCGTCGGTCTCCAGCAAAATTTGGCTGACGGGTGTCGCCCGAACGACCTCGCGCACGTTGTCAGCTCGGTTGAAGGTGGTTATGCCGTTAAAACCCAGACAAAAACCTTCGTTGAGGCACCACTCAGCGAGCTCAAGGGAGCTGGTGAAGCTATGGATGACACCTTTGCGCGTGAGTTGGCCGGATACGTTGGCGAGCATCGCACGGGTATCGGCATCGGCTTCTCGGGTGTGGATCACGACCGGGAGATCCAGATCGATCGCGAGCGCCAGTTGCGCCTCAAAGGCAACGGCCTGCGCTCGCCGGTCTGCATGGTCATAGTGGTAATCGAGACCGATTTCTCCAATGGCAACAATCCGTGGGTGTGCGGCACCCGAGCGAACGGCTTCTAAAACCTCATTGTTCCAATGATCGGCTTCATGGGGGTGAATGCCCTGAGTACCAAAGATGCGATCCGAACGCTCGGTGAGCGCTCTGACTGCAGCAAGGTTATCGGGTGAAACAGCAATCGTGATGATCGTTTCAACGCCGATGTCTGATGTCTTCGCGAGCGTCTCATCGAGCTGCTCAACGTCGAGGTAATCGAGGTGGCAGTGAGTCTCAATAATCGGAGACTCGAATCGGGGAACTGGCCTGGGGTTCTTTTTAGACATGATGCCGCGGTCGCAGGTTGGCCATCAATTATCGCACGCAGGCCCTCACTTGGCACGTCGATTCACGGCATATCAACCCCGGTGAACGGTGCGTACGCGCATGTTTCTCACCGTGTCGAGAATTTCGTTCCACAGCCACTGATGAATCGGCGAGCGACGTGTCCGTTCATGACAGACCAGCGCGTAGTCAACACTCTGTGCTTCATCGGGAGGTAGGGGGAGGGCTACAAGGTCCCTTGTCGCGCCATCATTTCTTGCGAGGTAAGCGGGACAAATCAGCGTGTAGTCCGTTTCCCGGAGAACTTCTAACGCGGTTAATAAGTGTGACGTCTCTAATACACCGTGGCGGCTGGCTGGAGAATCAGATTCAGGCAGCACAGGCAATTCTGTGTCCCCACGGTCAGACACATAAAGGCTGATTGCCGGGTAATCCGCCAGAATGGTACGGGTGAGTACTTTACCAATTAATGGGTGTCCTCGACGTACAAAAATCGCGAGAGGTGAGCTGCCAAGGGGTTGGTGGCGATATTCGGGCGGATAGCTGCGTCGGGTGAGTTGAATCGCAAAGTCCAGATCTCCCGAGGCGAGTCGATCCAGTTGGTTTTCCACTCGCGTGATTGTCTTTAAGCGCAGTTGTGGCGCTACTTGCTGAAGACGCGCAGTCAATGGGGGTAGAAGAGATATCCCCACATACTCCGAAATTGCCAGCTGAATCTCTCCTCGAAAGGCAGCCGGGGTGAACTCGCCGGCGTCCAGAACCGTCTCAATACTCGATAATATAGACTGTAACTCGGCGCCAATTGCTTCTGCCCTAGGCGTAGGCTGGATTCCCCGTTTCGAGCGGACGAAAAGGGCATCGTCAAAGGTCCCCCGCAGTCTTCCTAGGGTTTTGGACATGGCTGGCTGGGTAATCGATAGCCTTTTAGCGGCCCCTGAAACACTGCGCTCTTCGAGCAGCACTTGCAGCGCCACCAATAAATTCAAATCGACCTTTGCAAGGGTTTTTATATTCATGGCCCTAGTATGCCATTAAAGAATGGGTTTTATAAAACAAATATATTTGATTTATGAGGGGATCAAAACGATTATAGCGGGGTCCTATACGGGAGTGCTTCTCAGAGAGCGAGCACCTCCATCCAGGTCCGGAGACTTTATTTTTTCCCGCCGTAAGGCGGGATTTTTTTGTCTGCTATTCTTAGTCCATGCGATCCTCTTCCATTGTTTTCGTTTTCTGCCTTGCCGCTGTAGCGCTTTTATGGAGCGCAGTGAGTAGCGCTGATAATGATCAGCCCTTTGGCGTGTTTCTGCGTCCCTTGGACGGCGCTTCACGCAACAAGACTGTCGTACCCGATCTCGCCACACGGCGCGCCCTGGAGGCGGCGAAGGCGCGCGTGGAATCCTTACAGTTATCGCGAGGCCCCTATACCCCTGATCTCGCCGAAAGCCTTGTTGAGGCGGCGGCTGCAGCAGAGCAGGCGGGGGACAGTGACCAAGCGCTTGAACTCTATGGTTGGGCGCTGCAGAACACCCGAATCAACGACGGTTTGAACGGCTCAGGGCAGCTGCCAATTTTGGAGCGTATTGTTGATGTGTTGCGGGAGCAGGGGGATCCGACGGCCGTAAAGAACCGGGTCGATTATTTCTACCGGTTGTTGGGTTACGGCAAGCGACCTTGGTCCAATGAACGCCTTGCCGCCTCGCTCCGGTGGCTTAAAGTACAAATCGAGTTTCATGCCGAGCGCCAACAATCCTTTGCTCAAGGTGGAATTCTTGACGTTTACACCCATGGCCTTGAGATGACCGAGGAGGTATGCGGGGATCCAGCGTGGCGCGACGCTTGGTGTAAGCCTTTTACCCTGCAGTTCCTCGGTGTGCTGTATCTCATTGATTTTTACGTGGACCCGCTGGTCGAGGTCGATACCGGGATGAGCCAATACAGTGTCGTGCCCGGTTCACGGACCAGTTGGGAAATGTCCCCAGGGCAGGAGCGCATGTACACCATCGAGCGCATGATCACCAATAAAGGCCGCGCGTTGTTAGAGTTCGCGCTGGCGCTCCAACCCGATGACATAGAGCTCAAACTGGCGCTGGCTGATTGGAACTGGTTTGGCGACCGACGCTCATCGGCCTTGGATCTGTATCGTTCACTCGTCGCTGAACAACCCAACTTGCTGAAAGCGCCGGTGCCCCTTCCTCAGGGTGTCGGAATCGACCGAGATACCCGACTGATTTCGCGCTGGGGCGCGGTGTCTGTAGACGCGCTGATAACAACCTCGGGGCGACCGCGGGATATCACCGTCACACCGATCATCGACATCACAATATCGACGACCTCGGTGGATGAATCTAAGAATGCTTCAGGAAGTGAGCAGCCCAGCCCCGACGATGGCTCATCTGCGAGTAGTGCGTTTGCCGGTTATGCGCGGCAGCAAGTACGCGAGCTTCGATTTAGGCCTGCTTTCGATGACGCGGGCAATGCGGTTGAAGCATCTGTGACGTTAAAGCTCGCCGCACTCAAACGGGGTCCCTAGCGCGACACCTTAGTACAACACACTAGCACGACAAGGTCAGCTGATGCTGGAGGGCTTTGGCTTTAGAGGTTATTGATCACGAGCAAGGCGCCTGTTGCTTTGACACTGCCCCGTGTTTCCCAGTTGATTAGTTCGCCGCCGTGCTTGCGGATCGCTTTTTCCGCCATTTCATGGAAGGTAGGGCGCTCGGGGTCGGCGATAACGATCAGGCCTACGCCAGCGTCGATGGCGCGATCAACCATTTTTCCAACGGGTTTCACTAATTC
>CBFHHJ010000017.1:0-20927 GCA_965655505.1 Luminiphilus sp. | reverse complement strand
TAGAAGGGCTATCGGCATTGTTGAATACGATAAGCCGCGTGGCCGATACGGTTAACCCAACACTCGAGATCGAGGGCATTTTGCGTACGATGTACGATCCTCGAAATTCGTTAACTGGAGAGGTATCTGCGCAGCTGCATAAACACTTCGGTGAATTAGTCTATCGAACAGTGATTCCCCGCAATATTCGGCTCGCGGAAGCCCCCAGCCATGGATTACCTGCACTTTTGTATGATCGTTACTCGACAGGTGCCAAGGCCTACTCTGCCCTCGCCGGTGAGTTTGTCAGGCGTCAGGCACCTTAGTAGGCTAGTGCGCCATTCCCAGAGGAGTTGCCGTGAGTTCACGTAAGAAGCGATTAGCCAAAGACCTCGATCTATTGATTGGTGCGGCCCGGACCCCAACATCCGCGGGTCAGCCTGAAGCTTCGTCTCCCAATGATCAAAAGGTAAGCGGCTCGGCAAATGACAGTTTGCGAAAACTGCCACTGGACCAGCTGCAGCGAGGTAAATATCAGCCCCGGCGGGAGTTTGACCAGGCGTCTTTAGAAGAATTGGCGGAAAGCATTCGTTCTGAAGGCGTGATGCAACCAATAGTGGTCCGCCCAGTGGGTGATCAGCGCTGGGAAATTATTGCCGGTGAGCGTCGTTGGCGCGCGAGCCAACTGGCAGGCGTTGACCGAATTCCTGCTGTGATCCGTGAAGTGAGTGATGAATCTGCCATTGCGATGGCGCTGATTGAGAACATTCAGCGTGAGAATCTCAATGCCATTGAGGAAGCCCAGGCATTAAAAAGGCTCCAAGTTGAATTCGAACTTAGCCAGCAGCAGGTAGCCGACCGGGTTGGGAAATCCCGGTCAATGATCGCCAATTTGCTGCGCCTGCTCTCTCTTGAGCCCGACGTCAGGGACCTGATTGAAACTGGACAATTAGACACCGGTCACGGGAAGGTGCTGCTCGCCCTCGAAGACGCAACGCAGATAAAAGCTGCTAAACAGGTAGTGGCTGGACGTCTTTCGGTCCGCCAGACCGAGGCGCTGGTCAAGGGCCTTCTGCAACCGGTACCCGAAACACCCTCGCGTATTGACCCTGATATTGCTCGGCTCGAACAGGACCTCGCTGGACGCTTGGGTGCTGCCGTGGCGATTAACCACTCGGGCAAAGGGCGAGGAAAATTGGTCATCAATTACGGCAGCTTGGATGAGCTTGACGGCATTTTGTCACGTATCCGCTAACCTCTTATCTTGTTGAAGGGTATGGGTGTTTCGATTACACTCCAGCGCGCTTTGAGACGGTCGTGGTCGTAAGGTGGCCCTAGACGAGTCAACAGCGTCGATTTTTCGGTTAAGAACCGAGCTTTCGCGGGCTCTTTTATGGGTGCTGCTTGGATTGACGGTGATTAGTCTGGTGACTGCAGCGAGTTCGGATATTTCGGGCGCCGTTGATGTATTGGCGGGCGGGATAATTGTTTTGATACCCAGCCTTTGGCTCGCATTAAAGGTGTCATCCCAGCGCGGGTCGGGTAATGCGGCGGTGCTGGCTCTGGCTAAGTACACACTGAGTGGCGCAGGGTTTGCGCTTTGGTTTGCACTTAACCCAACGAGTAGCGGTCCGCTGGTAATGGCAGGTACGGTATTCGTTTTGATAAGCACACCAGTGGCGACGGCAATCTGTCGCTCCGGTAATTAATTTAACTGGCAGGAATGGCAAGCGGACATCATGGCAGCTAACGGACAGGAACAGACGGTTTCCGAGTACATCGTCCACCACCTTACCAACCTCACCTACGGCAAACTCCCGGGTGGTTTTGATCGTGGTCATGGTGAATTGGTACCCGAAGGCGGACAGTGGACGGTTGCCCATGGGGCAGACGAGATTGCTGCGATGGGTTTCAACGCCATTCATCTGGATTCTATGATTTGGTCCGTCGGTTTGGGCATCTTGTTTTGCTGGCTGTTCCGATCTGTAGCCAAGCGTGCTTCTTCAGATACGCCTAGTGGCTTGGTCAATTTTATCGAGATGGTGGTCGAATTCGTCGACAACAATGTCAAAGACATGTTTCACGGGCGTAATCCGCTGATTGCGCCACTCGCCCTGACGATTTTTGTATGGGTGTTTTTGATGAACCTGATGGATCTCATTCCTGTTGATCTCGTGCCGCACACACTGATGCTGGCCGGCGTCGAGTACCAGAAGATCGTACCGTCAACAGATCCCAATATTACGATGGGCATGGCGTTGGGCGTTTTCGTGCTGATGCTGTACTACTCGATCAAAGTCAAAGGCTTCGGTTTTGTTCGTGAATTGACCATGAACCCGTTTAATCATCCTGCCTTTATACCGATCAATTTATTTATGGAAGTGGTTGGCCTGCTGGCGAAGCCCTTCTCTCTTGGTCTGCGGCTTTTTGGAAATATGTATGCGGGCGAAATGATTTTCATTTTGATCGCTGCGCTCTTTAGCGTTGGCGTCATGTGGATCTTACCCGCCGCGTTGTTGCAGATTGGCTGGGCTATTTTCCATATTCTTGTCATCGTACTGCAAGCATTCATCTTTATGGTACTGACAATTGTGTACCTGAGCATGGCCCACGAAGATCACTGATTTATCACTTAACTACTGAGCATCAACCCACTAGGAGAAAACCATGGAACTTATATACGTTGCAGCTGCAATCATGATGGGCCTCGGCGGCCTGGGCGCCGCAATCGGTGTAGGCATACTTGGCGGCAAGCTGATTGAAGGTTCGGCGCGTCAGCCCGAGTTAGCCCCTAAGCTGCAGGGAACATTCTTCCTTGGCGCTGGTCTAGTCGACGCTATCCCAATTATCGGTGTTGGTATCGCGATGTACCTGATCTTCGTTGTTGCGGGCTAATTAATTGCCGATTGTGAATACCGGCGGCGATTCCGCCGGGCCCTTTGGTGATTACAGGAGCAAACCGTGAACATCAACTTAACGCTATTTGGTCAGTTACTGGCGTTTGTCGCTTTCGTTGCGTTCTGTATGCGCTACGTTTGGCCGCCAATCGTTGGTGCAATGGCCGAGAGGCAAGAGAAGATCGCCAGCGGACTGGCGGCGGCTGATCGAGCCAGCCACGACCTGGAATTGGCGAAGAAAAATGCAGCTGGTCAAATGGCTGAAGCAAAACGCGAGGCAGCAGGCATTATCGAAGCTGCCAACAAACGCGCTGCGCAAGTGGTCGAGGAAGCCAAAGGGGCGGCTGAAGTTGAAGCTGCCCGTATTAAGTCGGCTGCAAATGCTGAGATTGAGCAAGAACGCGCTCGTGCTCAAGAGCAGTTGATGGCGAAAGTGTCTGCACTAGCAGTGAGCGGCGCCGAGAAGATTCTCGAAGCTGAGATCGATGCTGCGAAGCACGCCGATCTGCTCAATCGACTGACGGCGGAGCAGTGATCCTATGATCGAGCCAATGACACTGGCCCGGCCTTATGCTCGCGCTGCCTTCGATTATGCCCGTCAAGCGGAACAGCTTGACCCATGGTTATCTGCACTTTCTACGCTTGCCGCTTCGGCATCCGATCCGCGTGTGACTCGCATGCTCAAAGATCCTGCGATGACGGGCGAAGCTCGGGCTGATGCTTTTTGTGGGCTTTTGGGCGATAGCGCTCCGAGCGGTATGAATGCATTTCTTCACGTGATGGCAGAGAACGGTCGACTCGACTTGTTGCCTGAGGTGGCAGAGCTGCTTGGTGATTTGAAAGCCGCTTTGGAAGCCACAGTCGAAGTCGAAGTGACGTCAGCGATGGACGTCAGCGATGAAGAGCTGCAGCAACTCACTGCGGCAATGACGGAGCGCCTCGAGCGCACTGTTTCAATCAGTACCCTAACCGACCCCAGCTTAATTGGTGGGGCAGTGATTCGTGCCGGCGATCTCGTGATCGACGGCTCTGTCCGCGGCCGATTGCGAAAACTCGCCGGCGCGCTGACACCCTGATAGAGGACTAGTCCATGCAACAACTGAACCCATCAGAAATCAGCGACATTATTCGCCAGCGCATCGAGCAGCTGGACGTATCCTCGCAAGCTACTAACGAGGGTACCGTCGTTTCTGTGACTGACGGCATCATCCGTATCCACGGCCTCACTGAGGTTCAGTACGGTGAGATGATTGAATTCCAGGGTGGCATCTACGGCCTGGCACTGAACTTGGAGCGCGATTCCGTCGGTGCCGTGGTACTGGGTGACTATAAAACCTTGGCCGAAGGACAGACTTGCCGGTGTACCGGACGAATTCTTGAAGTGCCGGTTGGACCCGAATTGCAGGGACGTGTTGTCGATGCGCTGGGAAATCCAATTGACGGAAAAGGCGCCATTGATGCCAAGCAAACCGATGCGATCGAAAAGATTGCACCGGGGGTAATTGCTCGACAGTCGGTGGACCAGCCTGTTCAGATTGGCCTTAAGGCTATTGATGCCATGGTGCCAATTGGTCGAGGTCAGCGAGAGTTGATTATTGGCGATCGCCAGATCGGTAAAACAGCAATTGCGATTGACGCCATCATTAACCAGAAGGATACCGGCATTAAGTGTATCTACGTGGCGGTAGGTCAGAAAGCATCCTCGGTAGCGGCTGTTGTACGCAAACTTGAAGAGCACGGCGCGATGGATCACACCATCGTTGTTGCGGCCAACGCAGCTGATCCTGCGGCTATGCAGTTTTTGGCACCTTTCGCGGGCTGCACCATGGGTGAGTATTATCGCGATCGCGGTGAAGATGCGCTGATTATCTATGATGATTTGTCGAAGCAAGCTGTTGCTTATCGACAGATTTCTCTGCTCTTACGACGCCCCCCAGGTCGTGAAGCTTACCCTGGTGATGTTTTCTATCTTCACTCACGCCTCCTTGAGCGTGCCGCACGGGTCAACGCCGACTACGTAGAACAAATCACCAACGGTGAAGTTAAGGGTCAAACGGGCTCTTTGACTGCTCTCCCTGTAATTGAAACTCAGGCCGGTGACGTATCAGCGTTTGTACCGACCAACGTGATTTCGATCACTGACGGTCAGATCTTCCTCGAAGCTGACATGTTTAACGCCGGTGTGCGCCCCGCAATGAACGCGGGTATTTCGGTTTCTCGTGTTGGTGGTGCGGCGCAAACCAAGATTATTAAGAAGCTGTCGGGTGGTATTCGTACCGCCTTGGCTCAATACCGCGAATTGGCTGCGTTCTCGCAGTTTGCATCCGACCTTGACGATGCCACCAAGGCACAGCTGGACCACGGTGAGCGCGTTACTGAGCTAATGAAGCAGCGGCAGTATTCGCCACAGAGTATTGCTGAGATGGGCGTCATGCTCTTTGCAGCTAACGAAGGTCACCTAAAAGACATTGAGGTCGACAAGATCGGCGCATTTGAAACTGCACTGCTTTCTTATATGCATGCTGAGCATGGTCAGCTGATGCAAGAGATCGTCGCTGACGGTAACTGGAATGATGACCGCGCGGCCACGTTCAAGACCGCTGTCGAAACCTTTAAGTCCACCCAGACTTGGTAAGTATCAATGGCTGCTGGTAAGGAAATCCGCACTAAGATCTCGAGTATTCAAAGTACTCAGAAGATCACCAGTGCAATGGAGATGGTCGCGGCGAGTAAAATGCGCCGTGCACAGGATCGAATGGAGCTGGGTAAGCCCTACGCTCGGCGCATGCGTTCTGTGATTGGCCACATTGCCAATGCGACACCTGAGTATCGTCATGCGTACATGGAACAGCGCGAGATTAAGCGCGTTGGGTACATTGTTGTCTCAACCGACCGCGGCCTGTGCGGCGGTCTGAACATTAACGTGTTCAAAGCGGCGATCAACGCGATGAAGCCGTACCACGACGATGGCGTGGAAATTGATCTGTGCTTGATTGGTGCGAAGGCGCTGGCATTTTTTAATAGTGTTGGCGGCAATGTGGTTGCATCAGTTCGAGATGTTGGTGAGCAACCGACAGTTGATCAGCTGATTGGTGGCGTCAAGTTGATGCTGGATGCCTACGCTGAGTCGCGTATCGATAAGCTGTATCTGGTCGGTAACGAATTCGTGAACACGATGACCCAGTCGCCGCAGATTGAGCAGCTACTGCCGCTCGAACCGTCTGAAGACGAGGCGCTTGCGCACCACTGGGATTACATTTACGAACCCGATGCTCGCGAACTTCTCGATGGCCTGCTGGCTCGATACGTTGAATCGGCGGTGTATCAATCAGTGGTAGAGAATGGCGCCTGTGAGCAGGCGGCGCGAATGATTGCGATGAAGAACGCCAGCGATAATGCGGGTGAACTCATTGATGAACTACAGCTCGTCTACAACAAAGCGCGACAAGCGGCGATTACCCAGGAGCTCGCCGAGATTGTCGGCGGTGCAGCGGCAATCGGTTAACACTATTTTTTATTGGCCACTGCAATAGCGGTGGCCCGACGGACAGACTAGAGGACCCGAACATGAGTAGCGGAAAGGTCGTACAAGTAATTGGCGCGGTTATCGACGTGGAGTTTCCACGTGACAGCGTCCCAAAGGTATACGACGCGCTGACGATCAGTGAAAAAGGACTGACACTTGAGGTGCAGCAGCAGCTAGGTGACGGCGTCGTACGCGCAATCGCCATGGGCTCCTCGGAAGGTATCAGCCGCGGTCTGGCAGTAGAAAATACCGGCACAGCGATTGAGGTGCCTGTGGGTATCGAAACTCTTGGCCGGATCATGGACGTTCTCGGTAACCCGATTGACGAGAAAGGCCCGATTGGTGAGAAAGAGCGGTCTGCTATTCACCGCGCTGCGCCCACCTACGAGGAACTCGCCGCGTCGGAAGAACTTCTTGAAACGGGTATCAAAGTCATCGATTTGGTCTGCCCCTTCGCCAAGGGCGGTAAGGTCGGACTATTCGGCGGTGCCGGCGTGGGCAAGACCGTCAACATGATGGAACTGATTAACAACATTGCGACCGAGCACTCTGGCCTGTCGGTATTTGCTGGGGTTGGTGAGCGGACTCGTGAAGGTAACGATTTCTATTACGAAATGCAGGAATCCGGCGTTGTTAACGTTGAACAAATGGCCGAGTCTAAAGTGGCAATGGTCTACGGACAGATGAACGAGCCACCCGGTAACCGACTCCGTGTTGCGCTGACGGGTCTGACCATGGCGGAGAAATTCCGTGACGAAGGCCGTGACGTACTGCTGTTCGTCGACAACATCTACCGTTATACCCTTGCAGGTACTGAGGTATCGGCGCTGCTTGGACGTATGCCTTCCGCTGTGGGTTATCAGCCCACGCTGGCTGAAGAAATGGGTGTATTGCAGGAGCGAATTACATCAACCAAGACCGGTTCGATTACTTCGATCCAGGCGGTATACGTTCCTGCGGACGATTTGACTGACCCCTCTCCGGCCACGACGTTTGCCCACTTGGATTCGACCGTTGTACTGAGCCGAGATATTGCAGCCAAGGGTATTTACCCCGCGGTAGACCCGCTTGACTCAACATCGCGTCAGCTCGACCCACTGATTGTTGGTACCGAGCATTACGAAGTGGCTCGCGGTGTTCAGACGGTACTTCAGCGTTACAAAGAGCTTAAGGACATCATTGCGATTCTGGGTATGGATGAGCTGTCTGAAGAAGACAAGCTGACCGTAGCGCGTGCACGTAAAATTGAGCGCTTCCTGTCCCAGCCATTCCACGTTGCAGAGGTCTTTACGGGCTCGCCGGGTATTTACGTATCCCTTAAAGATACGATTGCAGGTTTCAAAGGCCTGCTTTCCGGTGAATACGATCACCTGCCAGAACAGGCGTTCTACATGGTGGGTAGCATTGAGCAAGCAGTCGAGAATGCAGCGAAGCTTTAAGCCGTTTTGGTTTGAGCATGCTGCGGGAGTAAGCAATGGCTATGACATTTCACTGTGACATTGTTTCTGCAGAGGCCCAGATCTACTCGGGCCTGGCAGAGATGCTTGTTGCTACCGGTTCTGAGGGTGAATTGGGCATTTGCTATGGCCACGCGGCACTGCTCACTGGCCTTGCGCCCGGTCCTATTCGTATTGTCGAACAGGGTGGCAGCGAGCATATCTATTATGCGTCCGGTGGTTATCTTGAGGTTCAGGGCGGTGTTGTTACCGTACTCGCCGACACGGCTATCCGCGCCGATGATGTAGACGAGGCCGCTGCGGAAGAAGCCCGTCAGGCTGCCGAAGATGCGTTGGCCAACCAAAGCGGTGAGCTGGACTATGGTCGAGCTTCAGCCCAATTGGCAGAAGCAGCAGCGCAGCTTGCTACCTTACGTAAACTTAAGAACCGCGCTGGCCGAGGGTAAAGTCTTTCGGTAAGTGCTGTAAAACCGCCGAAACGGCGGTTTTTTTGTTTCTATAATGCCGATTTACGGGTTGTTCACTTGCCTTTACGTACCAGCTTGGAATGATGGGAATCCAACAGGATGCCAGCTAACGCTATGCTTGACGTGATAATTCTTGCCGCCGGTCGTGGAACGCGGATGCGCTCTCCTATCCCGAAAGTGCTTCACCCGTTGGCGGGCCGCCCCCTCCTCGCTCATGTGCTTGATACTGCGCGCGCACTCAACCCCGAGGCGGTACATGTTGTCGTCGGTCACGGGGCAGATGAGGTTATATCGACGCTGAATGACACAACGATACAGTTTCATCAGCAGGTTGATCAGCTCGGCACGGGGCATGCAACTGCACAAGCGCTCCCCAGCTGTAATCCAGATAACTTGGTGTTGGTGTTGTTTGGGGATGTGCCTCTAATCAGTGTTGAGAGTCTAAAACGCCTTGTTGCTGCCGCTGGACCTGAGCCCGCAATGCTCGCCGCTCGCCTTGATGACCCCTCGGGCTATGGCCGTGTGGTGCGAGATGCCGCCGGTGGTTTTGTATCGGTTGTGGAGCACAAAGATGCCACCCCGCAGCAGCTGTCGATCGCCGAGGTCAATACGGGGGTGCTGGCGGCCCCCGCGAACCTGCTCACCGAATTGTTGGCGCGCATTGATAACAACAACGCGCAGTCCGAGTATTACTTGCCGGATGTGTTGGCGCTTGCCCGCGCAGATGGCCGAGCCGTTGCCGTTGAGCTGACTGACGATCCTGTCGAAATGGCCGGTGTGAATGACCGTTTGCAGTTGGAGGAGCTTGAGCGGGTTTATCAGCAGCGCACGGCTGAGTCCCTGCTGCGCAACGGCGTTAGCATTTCTGATCGACGTCGCTTTGACGTCCGCGGTCATCTGGAGTGCGGTGAAAATGTCGTTATCGACGTAAATGTCGTGTTCGAGGGGCATGTGGTGCTGGGTGATGGTGTTCGGGTGGGACCGAACTGCGTTATTAAAAACGCCCATATCGGCCCGGACTGCGACATTAATGCATTCTCCCATATTGAAGATGCCACCCTTGGCAGCGAATGCTCGGTTGGACCTTATGCCCGATTGCGGCCAGGAACCGAGTTAGGTGATCAGGCGCGGATTGGGAACTTCGTGGAAACAAAGAAAGCGGTCTTTGGCCGGGCGAGCAAGGCCAATCACCTGGCGTACATTGGTGACACAACGCTGGGTGACGGCTGCAACATCGGCGCGGGCACCATCACCTGTAACTACGATGGCGTAAATAAGCACCAGACGATCATCGGTGACCGAGTTTTTGTAGGCTCAAATAGCACCTTGGTTGCGCCAGTAGAAATCCAAAATGACGGTTTTGTGGCGGCGGGTTCCGTAATCACGAAGACAGTGCCCACCGATGAGTTGGCCGTGGGTCGGGCGCGGCAGCGCAATATTTCCGGTTGGCAGCGGCCCGTCAAACTAGGCACCGGGTCAACGACTGAAAAGGATCAATAGGGATGTGTGGCATCGTAGCGGCAACCGCGTCGCGGGAAGTTTCAGAGATTCTTTTAGAAGGGTTACGTCGCCTCGAGTACCGAGGTTACGACTCCGCCGGAATTGCCCTCGTTGATAACGAGCGCACGCTGCACCTTCACAAACACAGCGGTAAAGTCGCAAACCTTGAGGAGGCTCAGCGGCACAATCCTATTCACGGGTGTATCGGCATTGCTCACACCCGGTGGGCGACCCATGGGGAACCCAGCAGCATCAATGCACATCCGCACATTGCCGGTAATCGCGTGGCTTTGGTTCATAACGGCATCATCGAGAACCATAAAGATTTGCGCGCCGAGCTGGAAGCTGCCGGCGCGGAATTTCAGTCACAAACCGATTCCGAAGTAGCGGTGCATCTTGTCGAACGAGCTTTAGTCAGCGGCGCGTCTTTGTTATCTGCGGTACAACAAACCGTGGACCGACTTGAGGGCGCATACGCCCTCGCGGTGATTGACGCCCAAGACCCCGATACTCTCGTTGTCGCGCGAGAGGGCAGTCCATTGGTGTTGGGAGTTGGTATCGGTGAATACTTTGCTGGGTCTGACACCTTGGCCTTGCGACCGGTGACTGATACGTTCATTTATCTCGAAGATGGCGATACGGCAGCGCTCTCTCGCTCCAACTTGCAGGTCTTTGATCGCAATCGCCAGTCAGTGACGCGCGCGACCACACGGCTCGAAGCTGCTCAGGAATCAGACGGTTTAGGCGACTACGAGCATCACATGCTCAAAGAGATTCACGAGCAACCAGCCCGTTTACGCGACACACTTTCACTCGAAAATCTTGGCCCCGGTGTGTTCGGTGACCAAGCCGGCGAACTGTTTGCGAAGGTGAAAGCGGTACAAATTATCGCTTGTGGCACGTCCTATCATGCAGGCTTGGTGGCTCGCCACTGGATAGAAGCCATGGCTGGCCTTCCCTGCCAGGTAGAGGTGGCATCCGAGTTTCGTTACCGGCAATCTGTGACGTTACCCGGGACGCTCATTGTCTGTATTTCTCAGTCAGGTGAAACGGCCGATACCCTTGCTGCGCTCAAGCATGCATCCAATGCCAATGTAGTAGCACGTCTGGCAATCTGTAATGTCGATCACAGCGCGATTGTGCGTGCCAGTGAGCTGGTATTCCTGACCCGGGCTGGTGCTGAAATTGGTGTGGCCTCGACCAAGGCATTTACCACCCAGTTGGCAGCACTCTTGGTATTAACGGGCTGTCTAGCGCAGGTCAGTGAGGCGCCGGGTTTTGATTCCGCCTCAATCAACGCAGCGATTGAGGAAATTCCTGGTGCAGTAGCGCGGGTTATTGCCCAAGAGAGCAATATTGCGGCGATGGCACCGCATTTCATACCCAAGCATCACTCGCTATTTCTTGGGCGAGGGATCTTCCACCCGATAGCGATGGAAGGCGCACTCAAGTTAAAAGAAATTTCTTATATTCACGCAGAGGCTTATCCTGCTGGTGAACTCAAACACGGCCCCCTCGCGTTGGTTGATGCGGACATGCCGGTTGTTGCAGTGGCGCCAAACGATGAGTTACTTGATAAGTTGCGCTCCAACCTTGAGGAGGTGCGAGCGCGGGGTGGTGAATTGTTTGTATTTGCCGATGAGGCAGCCGGCTTCACCGATGGTAATGGTATCCACGTGTTACCAATGCCCCACTGCAGTGAATTAGTGGGCCCGGTGGTCTATACCGTTGCACTCCAGATTCTTTCTTATCATGTGGCGGTGGCCAAAGGGACTGACGTGGATAAACCCCGTAATTTAGCGAAGTCAGTGACGGTGGAGTGAACAGGGATGGAAGGCCTAGATCGCATTAACCGTTAAGAGTGGGCGCATTAGCGCCCAAACCGGTTAACTTCTAGCGCCTTAGCTTGGATTGGCGGCCTTGTAGGCGCGGACTGCAGTGTTGAAATCTTCCGCGAGCTTCTCTTCCGCAACAACTGATGCATTGTAGGCATCGTTCGCTGTCTTATACGCTTCAACCGCAGCCTCCTCCCCGCTTGCTGCCGCTTCCTTCATGGCCTCCAGAGTTTCATCGACGCAGGCTCGGTAGGCTTGAACGTCACTTTGAAATCCTTTGACCGCCTTCTGACCGGCAATCATCTCTTCCATGCTGGCGCTTGTGCCGTCGGGTACAGAGGGGGTCTCTGGCAGTGAACAGTCATTTGCGAACGCGGGTACTGTGAAAACAGGTGTGGCGATGAGTAGCGCCGTTGCTGCGAAGCGTTTGAAGAAAGTTGTCATTATTAAGCTCCTAAGGCTGTTGTCGTAACATGGGTGTATCTGTTGAGTTTATCGCTGGCGCTGACTGGTGCTGCCGGCATCAGGTAGTTGCTTTGGGTTTTTGCGCCTGAGCGTCAGGTTATCTGAAAATCAGTATTGGCGGAGCTGAAGGTTAGGCATATTGCCCATTTGAGCCAGCTCCTCAGTAACACGCTCTCCCTCAGCGCGATCAGCAATGCCAACCACTTGGACACGGTAGAAGAGTTCGCCAGCACGGTATTCAACCGCGACTTTGGCCTCGTATCCCGCTGCGTTGATTTCATCGGCCTTAGAATCAGCATCGACCCGGTTGGCATAGGTGTCAACATAGATAAACCAGCCACCCTGTCCGGATGTCGTGCGTAGGGTGATTGGTTCGGGTTCGGGTTCGGGTTCGGGCGCTAGCGCATCAACCGGTGTACTCGTTGGGGTCGCCTTGGTCGATGTGCTGGAACCAATACCGGCGCCACTGCTTGGCAGTTCGTCGCCAGACATCTCACCGACCCAAAGTGGCCCAATATTAAACGTACGCTCCAATTGCTTTGCGACGGCTTGAGCATCCGATTTGCTGCTGTAGCCTATTGCGCGCACCCGATACAGAGGGCGGCCGTTGACTTCCACTTCCTGCGTGATGACCTGGCTCGCCTCGGCTTGTACCTTGGTCTGCCATTCACTCGCTATTGCCTGCTTGGAGTACGACGCCACGTTTACGAACCACGTACCGTTTGGCACGGACTGGGGTGAGGCGCTATCCGTCGAGCTATTCACCGAGGTTCCCACAGAAGAGACGGCTAGTGGCTCGGGGTCAGGTGATATGGTTTCGTCAGAACCTGTTTGGTCGTTATCCTCAGTTGCTGAACCTTCAGCCGTCCCTGCTATTGAAGCGTCAGCGGCCGAAACGCTATTGATATCCGGTGCAGTTGCCGCATCAGCATCGAGGTTATCCACCTCATTGAGCGACGTTGTTTCTAGTCGGCTGATCTCAGCGGCCATCCCTGAGTACTGCTCGCGCAAGGTTGCGAGCTGTAAGCGCAGTGACTGATTGTCAGATTGAAGCGCGCTCTCTTCTTCCGCCGTCAGGTCGCCTTTGGCGTTGCGTTGGTTGAGGGTCGCTTCCAGTTCGGCAACGCGCTGTTGTAGTGCTGCTCGCTCTGACAGTGCGCCCCAACCACCCACAATTAACAAGACGAGTGCCGTGACGATGGCCACAATTGGCCAGAGGGGGAACTTGCGCGGGGGTTGTTGCGCTGCAACCTGGTGGTCTGTCAAAAGCTCCTCCGAATCACCGGTTTGGATCGGCGTGCTTGTTTCGCTGCTACTTTCCGCTGCGGTGTTTGTAGCTAATGTTGTCGATAAGGCATCGGGAGCGTTGTCTTCCGAGACCCAGTCTGAAGTGTTATTTCCGGCGGTGGGCGCACTTTCCGGTGCACGAGAGCTGGATGGGCTCGAGTCTGTTGGAGCGGCTTCTAAGGGCGGCTCTTCATCGCGTTGTGTCGCATCCGCGGCGACCTCTTGAGAGGGCGTTTCTGTAAATGGCTCTGCACCTTCACTGGTATCGGTGACGTTAAGCCAGTCGTCGGTGTCATCTTCGACAAGATTGCTGAGACCGTCTTCACCATTGGGTGAATAAGAACTCGCAGCAGTCTTGTCTTCTACCGCAGTCGAGGCCGCGAGCTCTTGAAGTTCATCATCGAGGGGTGGTGCAGCACCGAGAGGCGCTGGTTGGCCGTCGTTGGTGGTGTCACCGTCCGTTAGCCAGTCAAGTTCGTCTCTCTCTTCCTGCCCTGCTTCCGGCCCCGCGTCCGCTTCTGATGGCGCAACTTCAGTAATGCTGGGTGCCGACGACTCGGGTGCAGATGCTGTCAACGCGTCGGTTTCGCTAGTCTCGGGAAGGCTGTCTGTCATGCCGGAGGTGTCCGACAGAGCTTGATCGCTGGTCTCCTCGGCACTTTGTTGGGTGTCGTTTTTGAGGGGGGTTGTTGCCTCAGGGCTATTTATTGGCTCAGGGCTGCTCTCTGGCTCGGGCTCCGGTTCCGATAACCAATCGGTATCACTGCCCAGTAAGTCGCTGGCACCTGGGTCGTTGCCACCCCATTCTTCGGGTGGGGTCATCACTCGGCGTTTTTCGTCGTTATTGTCGTCTTCAGCCATCGCCATGGTTTCCCTATCGCTACTCACTCACTTCAAGAGCCTACCAGAACTTGAGCAAAATCAATCGTAATTCCCACGCATACTGAACAGAATCTGCGCGTTGCGACCTTACATTCGAGCCCTCACTCGGTTTTCCGGTAGACTCTGCGCTTATGGACGTTTCCGATATTCTTAGCCCCTTAAACGAAGCACAGCGCGATGCCGTCGCAGCGGATTCGGGCAACTTGCTAGTGCTCGCTGGCGCTGGGTCAGGCAAGACCCGGGTGCTTGTGCATCGAATTGCCTGGCTGATTCGCGCTGAAAACGTCTCACCCCAAGGATTGCTTGCTGTGACCTTTACTAATAAGGCCGCCAGGGAAATGCGTGGCCGGATTGAAGAAATGTTGCAGATGCCTGCACATGGCATGTGGGTAGGTACCTTTCACGGACTCGCGCACCGCCTATTGAAGTCTCACTGGCAGGAAGCGCGTCTGCCCCAGAATTTTCAGATCTTGGACAGCGACGATCAGCTGCGCTTGGTAAAGCGGGTCTGTCGGGATTTGGATCTCGACGAGTCACGTTGGCCAGCAAAGCAAGCTCAGTGGTACATCAACGGCCAAAAAGACGAGGGGCTCCGAGCTCGCCATATAGAGCCACCCTTTGGCGATCTTTATGCGAAGACCATGCTGCGCGTCTACGCCGCTTATGAGGAAGCCTGCGAGCGCGGTGGTTTGGTGGACTTTGCCGAGTTGTTATTGCGCGCTCACGAGTTGTGGCTGAACTCCCCCGAAACCCTTCAGCATTACCAAAGCCGTTTCAAAACCATTTTGGTGGACGAGTTTCAGGACACGAACACGATTCAGTACGCGTGGTTACGCGTGTTGGCGGGCCAGACTATCCCGGTTGTCGCAGTCGGTGACGACGATCAGTCGATCTACGGCTGGCGCGGTGCAAAAATCGAGAACATCCAACGGTTCAGTGAAGACTTCACTGGGACTCGTACGATCCGTCTTGAGCAAAATTATCGCTCCACCCAGACAATTCTGAGTGCTGCAAATGGCCTGATCGCGAATAACTTTGGCCGCTTGGGCAAAGATTTGTGGACCGCTGGCGAGCAAGGTGAGCCGATTAGTTTGTATGCAGGTTTCAATGAACAGGACGAAGCGCGTTTTATTGTTGAGCGAGCTCAAAGCTGGATTGAGGAAGGCAATCCGCGCCGCTCAGTTGCACTGTTATACCGCTCGAATGCCCAATCCCGAGTGCTGGAAGAAGCGCTGATACGAGCACAAATTCCCTATCGGATTTACGGTGGGCAGCGATTCTACGAGCGACTTGAGATCCGAAACGCCCTCGCCTACATGCGCCTACTCATCACCCGAAGCGATGACCCGGCTCTCGAGCGCGTTATCAATATTCCACCTCGAGGGATTGGCAGCAAAACCATCGATAACCTGCGGGAACTCGCGCGTACTCGCGCCGTTCCTCTTTGGCAAGCGATATCAATCGCGCTGGAAGAAAAGCTGTTCGCAGCGCGAGCGCTCTCGTCCCTGTCTGGCTTTCAAGCACTGGTCAATGAACTCGATTCGGGCACCCTAGAGCTACCCCTCGAGGAGCTTGCCGAGCACGTCATTCAAAGTTCAGGCCTATTGGAGTATCACCGCGCTGAAAAAGGCGAGCGGGGACAAGCGAGAGTAGAAAACTTGGAAGAACTGGTGTCGGCGGCTAAAACTTTTATTCCGGAAGACAGCGAACTCGCGCCGCTACAACAGTTCTTGGACAGTGCCGCCCTCGACGCGGGTGATGCCCAAGCTGACGCCCATGAAGATAGCGTTCAACTGATGACCCTTCACTCGGCAAAGGGGCTCGAGTTTCCGCTGGTGTTTCTGGCTGGCATGGAAGAGAACCTGTTTCCACACCGTATGTCGTTGGACGAACCCGGCCGGCTCGAGGAAGAGCGGCGGCTATGTTACGTTGGGATTACTCGCGCAATGGAAAAGTTGGTGCTTACTTACGCCGAGAGCCGACGTCTTCATGGCAGCGAAAATTATAATACACCCTCGCGATTTGTGAGGGAGATTCCTCGGGACCTTATCAATGAAGTCAGGCTAAGTAATACCATTTCCCGTCCCTTATCGACGTTTGCGCCTAATGCCAGCCCTGCCCATGAAGACGCGGGTATCGCTTTGGGGCAGCGCGTGATGCATCAAGTATTTGGTGAAGGCGTGGTGACAAATTTTGAGGGCCGGGGGGCCAATGCGAGAGTCGAGGTGAGTTTCGCTGAAGGCAGCAAGTGGCTCGTGCTTCAATACGCAAATTTACAGGCCTTATGAGTCATTGGCGGAAATGAAATTGGAACTTACCCATGTTTGAACGTCGTTACTTACCTGCCGTAGTCGTCCTGCTGGTGGCGGCCTTGGTGCTTGTTCTGGGCCTTTGGGCAACCGAGCGTGTGCTTTGCGGAGAGACAAGAGCCGATTCAGGTGGCCCGATAAGCGATCAAGTCTACGAGTGGAAGTTGGTCACCACTTGGCCGAAAAACTTACCTGGCTTGGGCAGTGCCGGCGAAAACTTCGCGCGTTATGTGGATGCCATGAGCGGCGGTCGTCTCAAAGTAAAGGTTTACGGTGCGGGCGAAATAGTGCCGGCATTTGAAGTCTTTGATGCGGTTGCACAGGGTGTAGCCCAGGCTGGCCATGGAGCGGCTTATTATTGGAAAGGTAAAATCCCCGCCTCAGTGTTCTTTACCGCGGTGCCCTTTGGAATGACCGCGCAAGAAATGAACGGCTGGCTTCACTACGGCGGCGGACTCGAATTGTGGCGGGCGTTGTATGCGCCGTTTGGGGTTGTGCCCTATGCAGGCGGTAGCACTGGGGTACAGATGGCTGGGTGGTTCAACAAAGAGCTGCGTAGTGCGTCTGATCTGAATGGCCTAAAAATGCGCATCCCCGGTCTGGCAGGCGAGGTGTTTGACGCTGCCGGCGGTACGGCGGTGCGTATCTCCGGGGGCGAAGTTTATACTTCCATGCAAACCGGTGTGATCGATGCGGTTGAATGGGTCGGTCCCTACAACGACCGCACGCTGGGTCTGCATCAAGTCGCGGAGTTTTATTACTACCCCGGCTGGCACGAGCCCGGAGCGATGCTTGAATTTATCGTTAATGATGCGGCGCTCGCCGAATTATCTGAAGACTTGAAGGCGATTGTTGAATACGCCGCGCGGGCGGCGAATCAAGACATGCTCGATGAGTTTACCGCCCGTAACAATGAATCCCTGCGCAGCCTTATCGACGAAAGCGGTACCAAACTGCGTCGTTTACCGGATGATGTTTTGAATGTGTTGTATGAAAAGTCAGTCCTCGCGATGGCGGATCTCGTGGAGCAAGATCCAATGGCGGCTGAGATAGAGGCGTCTTACAGCGCGTTTCTGGATAACGTACGCGCCTACCACGAGATTTCTGAGCGTGCATACCTCAATGCCCGAAGCGCCGTGATGCCTGCCACATTAGAATCCGCTACCGATTAGCGCCAATCATCCTTGTTCATTGGCCGTTTGGTCGCGCTAGCGGCGTACTTTAAATTCGTCGCGTGCGTTTGTCGTCATCGATGGCCACATAGACAAATGTGCCCTCGGTGACTTTAAGTGGTTCACCGTCGTGACGGGAATTTATCCAAACTTCTACGACTACGCGTACCGAGCTGCGGCCGACATCCACAACATCGCTGAAACAGCTCACTACTGCGCCGACGTGAACCGGCGTTAGGAACGACATCCCCTCCACTGCAACGGTCGCGACTCTACCGCCCGCGACATCGCAAGCAGTGACGTAGCCCGCTAAATCCATTTGCGACAACAGCCAGCCGCCAAAGATATCCCCGTGTGGATTCGTGTCGGCAGGCATTGCCACCGCCTGCAGCGATAGTTCTCCTTGGGGTGTGGGGTTGGCGTCGATTTCGTTCATAAAATCCTCGAAGGTCAGCTGGCTAGCTTAAACAAGCGGATAGCGATGAGCTGTCGCTTAACCGCCTTGAAGCAGCGTCGGTAGCCCAGTTGCCAGCACTGGCCACTGCCAAAGCAGTACCAGCACTAACAGTTGAATCATAATGAAAGGGATTACTCCGCGATAGATAGCGCCTGTGCTGATCTCCGAGGGTGCGACTCCACGAAGGTAGAACAGGGCGAAACCAAAGGGCGGCGTCAGAAACGAGGTCTGGAGGTTGATGGCGATCATGATGCCCAGCCAGACTGGATCAAATCCCATCGCAAGCAGAATAGGACCCACAATCGGTACAACTACAAAGGTAATTTCAATAAAGTCGAGAATAAAGCCTAGAAGGAAGATCACCACCATCACGAGCAGCAATACCGCCGTAGGCCCTCCCGGCATGTTCATAAAAAACTCTTCGATCAGTGTTTCGCCGCCAAAACCTCGAAACACCAGCGAGAAAACAGCGGCACCAATCAGAATTAAAAACACCATGCTGGTGACCCGCATGGTTGCAGTGCCCACCTCTTTTAAACGGCTCAGATCCATTTGGCCTCTGGCATATGCCAGCGCGAGCGCACCCACTGCCCCAACCCCAGCAGCCTCCGTCGGAGTTGCTGCGCCGAGCAAAATGGACCCCAGTACCAAGGCAATCAGCAAGAGCGGCGGTAACAGCCCAGCCAGGAGCGCTTTACCGTCGAAAACACTGGTCTCGGCGGGAGGCGCACTGTTGGGAGACAGAATGCTTTTTAAACCAACATAAAGGGCATATAGGGTCACCAGCACGACACCGGGCACTAGCGCACCCACAAATAGATCGCCAACTGAGACCGTTGCCGTATTGATTACCCCCAACTTGAGCTGTGCCTGCTGGTAGGCGCTGGACATGATGTCTCCGAGGAGCACCAGTGCAATCGACGGCGGAATAATTTGTCCGAGGGTGCCGGTGGCGCAGATTGTGCCGGTTGCGAGCGCGGGGCTATACCCGGCGCGCAACATGGTCGGTAACGATAACAAGCCCATGGTGACAACAGTCGCGCCAACGATCCCGGTGCTGGCCGCCAGCAGCGCGCCAACAATGATGACTGAGATACCCAGACCGCCGGGTTTGCTGCCAAACAACCGTGCCATGTTGGTCAGCAGGTCTTCAGCGATTCGAGCTTTTTCAAGTATGTTGCCCATCAGAATGAACAACGGCACCGCAATCAACGTCTCATTGTTCATGGTTCCAAAGACGCGTCCTGGTAATGCCGATAAATAACTGGCATCGAAAACGCCGCTCAGAATCCCCCCGACGGCAAAAGTCAGCGCCGTTCCCGCCAGCGTCAATGCAACCGGAAAGCCCAACATAAGCAGCAGGCAGACCGCCGCAAATAACCCTAAAGCGATTTGCCCATCAGCCATGATGCAGCTCCTCTGAGAGGGTCGTCAGAGATTTAAGTATTGATGAGATGGCCTGTAACGCCAGCATTCCTGCCATCAATGGAATTAATGTTTTAAGCAGGAACACCGCAGGAATACCCCCCGGTTCGGGGGAGACTTCGCGCACACCCCAGGATTCTCCGACGTAGCCAAGACTCGATAAACCAATCAGGGCACACAGTGGCAGCGTGAAAATAACATGGCCGAGCGCGTTAACCCACGCGCGGTTTCGTGGGGAGAAATCCCGATAAAACACATCAACCCGAACGTGTTCGTCTGCCAGTAAAGTGCACGATGCGCCCAGCATAAACAGGGCACTATGCAGATAAATGACGCCTTCTTGCGCCGCTATCGCCCCTAAGCCAAAGCCGTATCGAAGCACCACGACAGAAACGGTCAGCAGTGCCATGAGTAACGGCAGCCACGCCAATGCATTGGCGAGGTGAGAAGACAGGCGATCAAGTCGTTTGGTTAGCGACACGGTGCGCGACACGATGTTTTTCCTATTTTTGAGCGGTCCCGACAAGGTTATCATTCCCTACTCATTGATAGCAGCGAGGTTGCGACGTGCTTACGGTTCTTTCACCGGCAAAAACACTCGATTACGACACACCACCGAAAACACGTAAGGCGACCCAGCCCCAGTTTCTGGAGCGAGCAGCGGCGCTCGTGGATGATGCCCGCAAGCTTTCCCCTGATGACATCCGCGGGTTGATGGGGGTCAGTGACAATATCGCCACGCTTAATCACGAACGTTTTATGAATTGGCACCCGGAATTCTCGCTAGATAACGCCAAACAGGCCGTGCTCGCTTTCAAAGGTGACGTGTATACCGGCCTTGACGCTGAAACGCTCGACAGCAAAGACCTCGGTTTCGCCCAAAAACATGTGCGGATTTTGTCAGGCTTGTATGGCCTGCTTCGGCCCTTGGACTTAATGCAACCTTACCGACTTGAGATGGGACTCAAGTTTGCCAATCAGGGGGGCAAAAACCTGTACGAATTCTGGGGTGACGACATTGCGACAACCCTCGATAAACAGCTCGGCAAGAGTGGTAGTCGCGTGCTGGTCAATTTGGCCTCCAATGAATACTTTAAAGCCGTTAAAGCCAAGCAGTTGGATGCGGAGATAATCACTCCAGTTTTTCGCGATCTGAAAAATGGCCAATACAAGATGATCAGCTTTTTTGCCAAGAAAGCCCGTGGTGTGATGGCCCGCTATATCGTGACCGAGCAGATCAACGATCCAGAAGCCCTTAAGAACTTTAGC